>CAZFGZ010000044.1:0-3442 GCA_964518585.1 uncultured Dehalococcoidia bacterium
CCTGGACGAACTCCTCTCTGCCAGGGAGCAGATCAACCAGCGGCTCCAGCAGATCATCGACGAGCAGACGGAGCCCTGGGGGGTCAAGGTAACGGTGGTGGAGGTCAAGGACGTGGAGCTGCCCCAGACCATGCAGCGAGCCATCGCCCGCCAGGCCGAGGCGGAGCGGGAGCGGCGGGCCAAGGTCATCAACGCTGACGGCGAGTACCAGGCCGCCCAACGCCTGGCCGACGCCGGCCGCATCATGTCCAGCCAGCCCTACACCCTTCAGCTCCGCTTCCTCCAGACCCTCGCCGATGTGGCCACGGAGCGCAACAGCACCATCGTCTTCCCCGTGCCCATCGACCTCTTCAAGGTGTTCATGGACCGGGCGAGCGCGGCGGTACCCGCTGCCGGTGAGCCGGCCGCTGGTGCCGCGACGGAACAGGAGGCTGCCTCAGGCGACGCTGGCGAGAGCCAGGGGGAGTGACCGCTCGGAACCTGCGCCAGGGACGAAGGGTTAGGAGGCCGGATCGGGCCGCAGGGTGACATCGCCGGCCTCAATGCGGACGGTGGTGCCGTCGTCGCGGCGGAGGATGAGGGCGCCGTCGGAGTCGGTGTCCGTTGCTACGCCCTCCTCCACCCGGTCGGCGAAGTGCACCCGCACGCTCTTCCCGAGCGTTTCCAGGCGCTCCTTCCAGGCCTGCTCGACGTCCTCGCCGCGCAGAGCGCCCTCATAGAGCTGCTCCAGGTGGTTCAGCAGGGCGGCCAGCACCGCCTCGCGCGAGACCTCCCGCCCAAGCTCGCGCTTCAGGCTGGTGGCGATCTCCCGGATCTCCTCGTAGGTGGAGGGGTCGAAGTTCACGTTGAGGCCGATGCCGGCTACGGCGTACTGCACCCGGTCGCCGACGATCTCGGCGTCGAGCAGGACGCCGCCCACCTTTCGCTGGTCTATCAGCACGTCGTTGGGCCACTTGATCCGGGCGGCCAGACCCGTGACCTCTTCGACGGCCTGGCAGATGGCCAGCGGAGTGATGATGCTGAGCTGGCGCAGGTGGGTGGCCGGAGGGCGCAGGATGACCGAGAGATAGAGGTTGGTGCCCGGCGGCGAGACCCACCGGCGGCCGAGGCGACCGCGGCCCGCCGTCTGCTCATCGGCGATGACGACGGCGCCCTCCGGAGCCCCCGCCGCCGCCTCGTAGCGGGCGACGTCCATGGTGGAGGTGACCGAGCGTCGGTAGATGGCCCGCCGCCCCACGAAGGAGGTCCGAAGCTGCGACTGGAAGGCCTCTAGGGAGAACTCCCCGGCCATGGTATTCCCATGATGGCACAGGCATCAGCAAGAAGCCACCCCGACCGTTGGTCGGGGTGGCTGTGTTGCTAGGCCGTAGACCTAGCCTGCCCCCATGCCTGTCGACAGGCCAGGGAGGCTCGATCCCTGAGGCGTCTAGGAGACGATCACCCCCAAGGAGTCGCGGATCTGGCGAGGCCTATGGCCCTCGCAACGTATGTCATCCATCCGCATCACCTCCTTTCCTGATCCGATGCTAACAGAGGATCTCTCCAGGCGTCAAGCGATTGGAACCCGTGACTTTCTCAGCGCACCGCCATGGCCGCGGAGCTGATGCTCTCCCCCACGATCTGCACGATGCGGTCTATCTGCTCAGGCGTGACGATCAGCGGCGGCGCCAGGAGCATACTATCCCCCTTCAGCCGCGTAACGAGGCCGCGCTGTCGCGCCTCACGCAGCACCCGCCCTGCCACCTTCAGGGACGGCTCGAAGGGGCGCCTGGTGGCCTTGTCGGCCACTATCTCCACCGCCGCCATGAGTCCCAAGCCCCGCACGTTGCCCACCCAGGGGAGCTCCTCCAGGGCAGCCAACCCCTCCATGAGCCGCTGTCCCATTGTCGCGGCCCTCTCCACCAGCCCTTCCTCCTCGATGATACGAAGGTTGCGCAGGGCTACCGCACAGGCGGTGGGATGGCCGGCGTTGGTGTAGCCGTGCATGAATTTGGCGTCCACCGGCGCGGAGACGATGACCTGCTGGATGCGATCCGAGAGCAGGATGGCGGCCAGCGGAACGTAGGCGCTGGTGATGGCCTTGGCCACAGTCACGAGATCGGGTTGGACATCCCAGTGCTCCAGGGCAAACCAGCGGCCGGTGCGCCCGAAGGCGGTGATGACCTCGTCGGCGATGAGCAGCACATCATAGCGATCGCAGATCTGGCGCAGCCGCGGCCAGTACTCCGGCACGGGCGGGATGACCCCCCCCGCGCCGTGCACGGGCTCCGCGATGACGGCGGCCACCGTTTCCGGGCCTTCCCGCTGGATGGCCTCCTCCACCGCCGTCGCGCACTCGAGCTGACAGCCCGGGTAGTCCTTCCCCCACTCGCAGCGATAGCAGTAGCAGGTGCCGACCCGCACGAAGCCCTCCGGCAGAGGCCCGAACCCCTTGTGAAAGGCGGGCATTCCCGTGGCGGCGGTCGCTCCGAAGGTGCCACCGTGGTAGGCCTCCCGCCGGGCGATGAACTTGACCTTGTCAGGCTTGTCCTGCAGGTACCAGTAGAAGCGGGCCATCTTGAGCGCGCCGTCCACGGCCTCCGAGCCGCTGTTGGCGAAGAACAGCGCCTGCATGTTCGGATAGGCGAGCGAGCAGACCCGCTCCGCCAGCTCGATGGAGGGAACGTTGGAGAAGCCGGTGTAGCTGTTGCAGAAGGCCAACTCCTCCATCTGGCGGGCCGCAGCCTCGGCCAGCTCCCGCCGACCGTGGCCCACGGCCACGTTCCAGAGGCAGGCCAGGCCGTCGATGTACTGCTTTCCCTCGACATCCGTCAGGATGGCCCCCTCGCCTTTCGCGAAGATGATCGGGTCAGCGTGGTCCTGGACGTGGTACTGCGGGTGGATGATGTGGCTCAGGTCGGCCTGGGTGAGCTGCTGGAGATCCTGTTCACTCACGGTCATTACCCCTCTCCGATGCCTCGAGATCCGTCACTTCACGGAGCAACTCGCGGGTCACCACACGCTCGTCCCAGGGGACGTGCTGGCGGCCCACGATGATGGACTGCTCGCTGCCCTTCCCCGCCATCAGCACCACGTCGCCCGCACGGGCCCTCTGCAGGGCATAGGCGATGGCCTGACGGCGGTCGGGGATGCGCACGAAGTCGTTCTCCTCCGTTCGCCCGGCCTCGCGAAGCCCCTCAGCGATCGCCTCGATGATGGCGTCGGGGTCCTCGGAACGGGGGTCTTCGTTGGTCAGAACCGCGAAGTCAGCCATCTCGCCGGCCACCCGGCCCATGCCGTCACGACGAGCCGTGTCGCGTTCCCCTGCGCACCCGAATACCACCCATAGCCGCCCTATCGTTACCGGCCGGAGCACCCCCAGCACGTTGCGCAGCGCCTTGGGTGTAGAGGCGATGTCCACCACCACGTCGAACTGCTGCCCCTCGTCGATCCGCTCCATGCG
>CAZFGZ010000044.1:3542-13079 GCA_964518585.1 uncultured Dehalococcoidia bacterium
AGGCGATGTCCACCACCACGTCGAACTGCTGCCCCTCGTCGATCCGCTCCATGCGCCCCGGGACTCCCTCGAAGCTCTCCAGCCCGGCTTGTATCTCCTCCGGCGACAGTCCCTGCGAGTAGCCCACTGCCGCCGCCGCCAGGCAGTTGTAGGCGTTGTGCCGACCGAGAAGCCTAACCTTGGCGGCAAACTTGCCCGCGAGACCGTCCACCTCGAAGGAGACGCCGTCGGACCGAGCCGAGACGCGGGCACCCTTGATGTCAGCGGTGAGCTCGATGCCGTAGGTCAGCACGGGCGCTTCAGTTAGGCCCTTCAGCTCTGTGGAGGCGGGATCGTCGGCGTTCAGGGCAGCGGCCTTCGGGAAGCCCTTGTCAGGAGACTCGCCCAGCATCTGGAAGAGCCTGCCCTTGGCCTCAAGGTATCCCTCGAGGGTGCCGTGGAAGTCGAGATGGTCTCGGCTGAGGTTAGTGAAGACAGCCACATCAACCTCGCAACCGTCCACACGGTGAAGTGCCAGCCCGTGAGAAGAGGCCTCGATGACCGCGTACCGGTCGCCCGCGGCGACCATGCGGGCCAGCAGCTCCTGCACCTCGGGCGCCTCCAGCGTGGTCATGTGGGAAGCGTTGAGACAGGCCTCGCCTCCGGCCTTGAACTCCACGCTGCTGAGATAGCCCGCAGGGCGGCCCGCCGCCTCCAGCATGGCAGCGATGAGGTGGATGGTGGTGGTCTTGCCGTCGGTGCCGGTGACGCCGATGACCCCCAATCGACGTGCGGGATGCCCGTGGAAGGCGGCTGCCGCCTCGGCGAGTGCCGCCCGCGTGTCCGGCACAGCTACAAGAGTGGCCTGACTCGACGCGACGCGGGGCTCCCAACGGGCGCGACAGTCCTCTTGCAGGAGCAGCGCTCCGGCGCCCCGTTCCAGCGCCTCCGGGATGAAGTCGTTCCCGTCTTCCTCGAAGCCGGGAACGGCCACGAAGAGGGCGCCCGGCACGACGCGACGGCTGTCGTAGCAGACGGCGGTGACGCCCACCGCCTCGCCGCTGACCACCCTCGCCTGGCGAAGTTCCTGGAGCCAGCTATGAGCCCCGCTGGCTTGACTGGAGGGAGAAGCTGAGTCCGGCATGGGGCCATTATAGCAGAGCGCCCTCCCAGGTCCGGCGCTCTCGTCGCGGCTACAGAAGGGCACTGCCCGGCCGATCCTACTCATAGGGTGCCGCGCAACCGCCGAGGACTCCTCGGCGGGGACCGGCGATGCCGTGCGCGCGGCCCGGCGAACATGCGCTATGGATGCTCACACGTTTCCTTGCGCCGACAACTGGCCCGACATCCAGCCGACTCCTGGCATCGAATCAGCAGCCTGGATGTCTGTCCGTCACGCCGCCTGTCGCCTGGATGTCTCCGACAGCACGGTGCGCCGCTGGATTCACAGCGGCAGGCTGCGCTCGCGGATCGTCGCCCGGGGAGCCCGCTTCCACCACGAGGTGCTCGTCGAGCCGGCGTCCCGGGCCCCCTCCAGCGCCGGTTCGCCCACTGACATCGTCCACTACCTTCAGGGCCAATTGGCAGCGAGACAGGAAGAGCTGGCGCAAAGGGAGCAGGACATAAGCCGCCAGGAGGGGCAGATCCAGCGCCTCTCAACGGCTCTGGCGCGCGCCCTGGAGCGAAACGACGGCTCCCGCAGCTCCGAGCAGAGCCCCTTCCAGAGATACCGCTGGCTGGCCAGCCACCGGCGCTGGTGGCCCTTCCGCTAGACAGCTACGGCATCGGGTGCGCCTCGAAGAAGGCCCACATCAGGTCAGCCGCGCTGATCTCGTGCGTCGTGGCGCCGAGCCAGGGTATGTCGATCGCGCCGGGCCAGGTGTGCCCGCCACCCTCGATCACGTATAGCTCGACTGTGGCGCCCTGGTCGCAGCCCTGATAGCGGATCAGGCGCACAGAACCGGACACCCGTGTCGTCTCCGGATCCTCGGCGCAGCCGTTGTGCGTCGCCCAGTCGTGCAGCGACTCTTCGACCGGCCGCACGGGCAGGCTGGAGCTGCGCACTCCGCCGCCCTCGAAGGGGACGTACTCGTCATGTGTCCCGTGGAAGGTGATCACGGGCACGGGGCGGTCGGCTGCGCAGCCATCAACGAAGAAGAGCCCCGCGATGGGCGCAATGGCAGCAATCCGATCGGAAAGCCGACAGGCGAGCGTCACCGACATCGCCGCCCCGTTTGAGATGCCGGCTGAGTACACTCGTGCTTGATCGATGCAGAGATCGGACATCATGGTATCCAGCAGGTAGTCGATGAAGGCCACGTCATCGGGCGCCGAGGCACCAATCCCCAGGAAGTTCCAGTGGGGCTCGTCGCCCGTACCCAGGGGCGTAACGACTATGAAACCCGCTTTGTCCGCCTTCGTCGGAAGCCCGCTATAGAATGCCTGCTCCCGGGCGTTCGAACCATAGCCGTGGAGGTTGAGGACCAGCGGCAGAGGCTCGGCACCCGTGTACGACGGAGGGACGTGAAGGATGTACTTCCGCGTCCTCCCTCCCGAGACCAGCGTTTCTTCAAAGTCCCCCGGTTCGTGTGGGCGAGCCGGCGTGCAGCCCATCGCGGGCGGCTCGGAGGGCGCCGGCGGCGATGCCGCCGGGCCTATGCAGATCCAGACGGCGTCCAGGAGGTCTACCGTCAGGAGGTCCCCGGCCTCGGGGAAAGCGGACGAGTAGCCGTCCCACCGCCTGTCCACGGCGTTGTGGTGCCAGACGGAGTCGACCGCTCCGGCGGGCGTTACCGCCTGGACGACCGTCTCGGTGGGGGTACCATCGGGGAAGGTGAGGGCGACGGCGTTGCATCCAGGGGAGAGCTCCACCGTACCGCCGGGCGATGGAAGCGTGATCGTCGCCGCCGGCTGCGCGTGGATGGGCGAGCCGCTGGCGCCCGGCAGGATCGCCGCCAGGGCCAGCGCCGCCGCGAACACTAGGTGCCTCATGATGGACCTCCTGGGAAGTGTGTGGTGGGCAGGCGCGGGACGCCGAAAGGATACGCCCGCATCGCCGCCGAGAAGGCCACCACAACCTGCCGGCTGGCGAAGCAGGCATCCCTGGGGCCAGCAGACCTGTAAGCCGAGTTCTGTGCCCCCGCATCCTTGCGGGGCGGTGGCCATCTATCTACGGCCGCCGTTGCCGACGGCCTCCAGCGGCCAACCCGGGGACAGGCCGGGCGTCCTTTCGTCCCCCTATTTGGCCTTGCTCCGGGTGGGGTTTGCCCAGCCGGCCGGTCTCCCGACCGCTGGTGCGCTCTTACCGCACCATTTCACCCTTACCCCGAGCCCGCGTTTCCGGCAGGCGCAGAGCCCGCCTTCCTCGGCCCCGGGGCGGTGTGTTTCTGTGGCACTTTCCGTCGGGTCGCCCCGCCCGGGTGTTACCCGGCACCCTCGCCCGGTGGAGCTCGGACTTTCCTCTCCCCCGCCAGAAGCGGGGCAGCGACCACCCGGTCTGCTGGCCCATCTGAGTCTACCGCCGCGCATAGGGCGCGTCAACGCCGGCCCCCCCGGGGATCTCCCTGCCCAAAACACGAAATCCAGACCACACCGCTTGCCAAGGGCCAGCGGCCCGCCCTATAATCCGGCTGGCACCGTGTTCTCTTCGCTGGTGGGGACGGTGGCCTGTTCCCTCACCGTTTTCTGCACAGAATCGTGGCGTCCATAGAGGTCCAGCAGACTCCTCCGGCTGCTATGACGAGTTTCGATACGCCACGCGTCGACACCCTCGGGCCGGGCAAGGGCCCATGACTCTTGTTGCCGATCTCTATGCACTCCAGGAGATCGACTCCGCGCTCGACGCTTGCAAGGCCTCCCTGGCCGATATTGAGTCGCGCCTCGGAGAGGCAGATGAGCTTGCGGAGGCGCGGCAGCGCACCCTGGAGCACCAGGAGGCCCTGCAGGAGGTGGAAAAGCAGCAGCGCGAGCAGGAGTGGCAGATCGATGACCTGCGCCAGAAGATCGAGCCCCTGGAGAAGAAGCTGTACGGCGGGACCATCCGCAACCCTAAGGAGCTGGCAGACCTCCAGCAGGACGTGGACAGCTTGAAGCGGCGCCAGCGGGGGCTGGAGGACCGCGACCTGGAGATCATGGTGGCGGTGGAAGAAGCGCAGAAGGAAGCCGGGGACGCCCAGCGCGCCCTGTCCGAGACCGAGGAGGCCTGGCAGGCCGAGCAGGATCGCCTGCGACAGGAGCAGACAAGCCTCCGCCAGGAGATCGAGGACCTGGAGGCACAACGGACCGAGCAGGTGGGGCTCATCGAACCGGCAACCCTCACGCTCTACGAGGCCCTCCGCGAGGCCCACCAGGGAAGGGCGGTGGCCAAGGTCGAGCGCGGCACCTGCCAGGGCTGTCGCATCTCCCTTCCCATGAACGTGGTCCGGCGGGTCCGTAGCGGGGACGAGCTAGTGCAGTGCACCAGTTGCGAACGCATCCTCTACCTGAGCTGAGGCCATGAGAGCTATCGGTTACTTCCGGGAACCGCCTTCGGGCAAGAAAGGCCAGTCCCTGGCTGCCCAGAACAAGGCCTTCCTGGATTTCTGCGAGCGGCAGGGCTACGAGGTGGTGGGAACGTTCGTGGACGGCGGCGACGGCGCCAGCCAGCGCGATGGCTTCCGCCAGCTCGTGCAGTACCTCAAGCGGCCCGAGAAGGGCTTCCTGGTGGTGGTGGTACGTTCCCTGGAGGGGTTGGGGAACGACCTGCGGGAGGCAGCCCGTCATTACTTCCAGCTCGAAGGGTTGGGAGTGCAGGTGGCATTCATGTCGGGAACCACCGATCCCACGCGTGAGCTGCTGGACGCCTGGAATTCGCGGGCGGGCCCGCCCGGCCTGGGCGAGAGGGTGCGAGCCGCCATGCGCCGCAAGGCCGTCCGCGGCGAGGTGCTCGGCCGTCCTCCCTACGGCTACAAGGTCGGCAACCGTCGCCGGCTGGAGCTGGTGGCGGAGGAGGCAGTGGTGGTCCGCTACATCTTCCGCCTCTACCTGCACGAGGGTCTCGGCATCCGTCTCATCGCCCGCCGCCTGAACCAGGAGGCACTCAAGACCCGCCGGGGCGGCAACTGGAGCATGGTGAGCATCCGTGACATTTTGCGCAACCGGGCCTACCTGGGCACCTACTCCCGCTTCGGCGTCCGGGTCCCCGGCAGCCACCCCGCCCTCATCTCGCCGGACGACTTCCGGGCGGTGCAAGATCGTCTCACTGCCCGGCGTACCAGCTATTCGCCTCGCACGGCTTCGCAGTTCTTGCTGTCGGGCCTGGTCTACTGCGGCTACTGCAACAACAAGCTCATCGGCGTCAGCCGCCGCCAGGGCTGGAAGCGCAAGGGCGGCGAGCGGGGCGAGGCCTCCTACCGCTACTACCAGTGTGAGTCTCGCACCAACCAGAGCCTGTGCGACTACCATACCCGCCGCGCCGACGAGCTGGAGGCGGAGGTGCGCAAGGGCCTCGCCGACGCCAGCGCTTCCCCCACCTCCTTCCCCCAGGCGGGCGACCAGGCCGCGGTCATGGCCGAGCGGCAGCAGGAGTGCCAGCGCCTGCGCTCCCGCCTCCGCCAGCTCGACCGCAAGCTTGAGAGCTACGTCGAGGCAGGATCGAAGAGTCGCATCAGCCCCGAGCGTATGCGCAAACTCAGCCTCAGAACCGCCTCCGACCGGCTGGCCTTGGAGGAGGCCCTGGAGGAGGCGGAGCGACGAGCCCAGCAGCAGGCCGATGCGGCGGAACGCCGCCACCAGCGCGAGCGCTCCCTGGCCCAGCTCCTGGACAACTGGGACGCTCTCCCCTTCAGCCAGCGCCAGGCGCTCCTGCGCGAGGTGATAGACCAGGTCACCGTGTGGGACGACGCGGTCAAAGTGCTGCTCCGCCCGTAGCCGAGATCGTGTCGCGCCAGGACCGAGTCATCGCCTACGCCGACGGCGCTTCCCGGGGGAACCCGGGGCCGGCCGCCATCGGCGTCGTCCTCGTGGACGAGGGAGGACAGGAGCTCCATCGCAGCGGGCGTCGGCTGGGGCGGGCCACCAACAACCAGGCCGAGTACCGGGCAGCCATCGCCGCCCTGGAGGCGGCCCTGGGCCTCGGGGCGAGCGAGGTAGAGCTGCGCATGGACTCGGAGCTAGTGGTGCGACAGCTCCGGGGGCGCTACAAGGTACGGAACCCCCGCCTCATTCCTCTCTACAAGCGTATCCTGGACCTGCGGGGGCGCTTCGCCTCTCTCGTTGCCACGCACATCCCCCGGCAAGAGAACAGTCTGGCCGATGCCCTCGCCAACGAGGCCCTCGACCGGGCTCCACGACCTGGCCAGGCGGGCCGCCGCCAGCGTTGACGCTGACTTGCTCTCCCCCGTATCCTGAAGGTGAAAGGCGATGCAGTTCAACGTCTCTAGCCTGCTGAAGGAATCCGTTGGCGCCACCCGCCAGTACGACGTGGACGAGCCCACCGTCATTGACGACGAGGGCCACCGTGAGCGGGTGATGGGCTCCGCCGTCTTCCTGCGGACCAAGGCAGGCGTGCTGGTGACGGCTCACATCGAGGGCAACTCGCGCGAGAAATGCAGCCGCTGTCTGTGTGAACTGGACTACCACCTGTCCATCGACATCGAGGAGGAGTTCGTGCAAACCGTGGATGCGACGACGGGCGCCCCTCTCCCCGAACCCGATGAGCCGGACGCCTTCCGCATCGATGCCCAACACGCTGTGGACCTGGGCGAGGCCGTTCGCCAGTACTGGGCCACGGCCCTGCCGATGCAGCCCCTCTGCCGACCCGATTGCCCCGGCCTCTGCCCTCGCTGCGGCCGAGACCTCAACGAAGGGCCCTGCGGCTGTCCCTCTGAGGAGACCGACGAGCGGTGGGCGGCCCTGGCCAACCTCAAGATCCAGCAAGAAGGGAGCTGAGCCGTGCCTCCACTGCCCAAGCGGAAGTACCCCAAATCTCGACAGGGGAAGCGCAGGAGCCATCTGCGGCTGCGAGTGGCCCGGCTCACGGAGTGCCCCCACTGCCACACCCGTAGATTGCCCCACCACGTCTGCCCGGTCTGCGGCTACTACAAGGACAGGGAGGCCGTTGCCGTCCGTGGGCCAGAACTCCCCGAGTAGGCGGGATACCACACCCCACGGAGCTGGCGGTCCGCAGCCCATCCCTGGTCACGGTCGGGTGCCCCCAGGCAGCGGAGGCAGCCATGCCTGAGCGCGACGCTCGCGTGGCCTGGGTGTTTCCCGGCCAGGGCTCGCAGGAGGTGGGCATGGGACGCGACCTGGCGGAGGCCTCGGCCGCCGCGCGCCGCGTCCTGGAGACCGCCGACGCCGTCCTCGGCTACCCCCTCTCCCGTCTCTGCCTCGAGGGACCCGAGGACACGCTGCGCCAGACCGCCCATGCCCAACCGGCGATCTTCGCCGTCAGCCTGGCCTGTCTGGAGGCAGCCCGGGAGTTGGGCGGCCTCTCGGACGAACGTCCCGCCTTCGTCGCGGGCCACAGTCTGGGCGAATACACGGCCCTGGTCGCCGCGGGCGCCCTGGACCTGGAGAACGGGCTGCGCCTGGTGCAGGAGCGCGGCCGGCTCATGCAGGAGGCCGCGGAGGCCAACCCCGGCACCATGGCCGCCGTCATCGGCCTGGACGAGGCGGACGTCGCCGAACTCTGCACCGCCACGGGCGCCGAGCTGTGTAACCTCAACTCGCCCGGGCAGGTGGTCATCGGCGGCCCCGTCGAGGTCGTAGACGCCGCCCTCGCGGCGGCCCGCGAGCGGGGCGCTCACAGAGCCGTCCGCCTGAAGGTGAGCGGCGCCTTCCACACCTCGCTGACGGCGCCGGCCGCCCAGGGCATGGCCCGCGCCGTGGCCGAGGCCGCCCTGCGGGACCCGGCAATCCCGGTGGTGGTCAACGGCACCGGCCTGCCCGCGCCTTCGGCCAGCGACATTCGAGAGGAACTGGTCTACCAGCTCACACACCCCGTCCGATGGCGCGAATCGGTAGAATACATGGCTGGGGAGGGCGTATCCGGCTTCGTCGAGATCGGGCCGGGCCGGGTGCTCAGCGGTCTCATCCGGCGCATCGTGCCCGGAGCCCGTGTGCGCGCCATCGGCGACGCCGCCTCTGCCCGCCCACCCCAATCTTGACCTCGCAGGCCCCGGTCAGCATGATGTTCTGGGCACGATTGAAGCAAAGGGTACGGGGCGCGCCATGTTTGATCTGGCGGGCAAGGCAGCCATCGTCACCGGCGGCTCTCGGGGCATCGGCAGGGCGATCTCTCTGGCGCTGGCCGGGCACGGTGCTGGTGTAGCCGTCAACTACTTGAGCAACTCGCTGGCCGCCGAGGCTACCGCGCGCGAGATCGCGGCGGGCGGAGGCCGGTGCCTGACCGTGCAGGCGGACGTCAGCAGGCCCGAGGAGGTGCACCGGCTGATAGACCAGGTCCTGGACACCCTCGGCCGCATCGACATCCTGGTCAACAACGTCGGCGTCACCCAGGACGATCTCATTGTGCGCATGTCAGAAGAGAAGTGGGACAAAGTGCTTGACGCTAACCTGCGCAGCGCCTTCCTCTGCACCAGGGCCGCCCTGCGGCCGATGCTTCGCCAGCGCTGGGGGCGCATCATCAACATCAGCAGCGTGGGCGGCATGGTGGGCAACGCGGGCCAGGCCAACTACGCCGCCGCCAAGGCCGGCCTCATCGGCTTCACCAAGGCTGTGGCCAAGGAGGTAGCCTCCCGCAACATCACCGTCAATGCTGTCGCCCCGGGCTTCGTGGAGACCGAGCAGACCCGGGACATCAGCGGCCCCCAGAGGGAGGCCATCACGAAGATGATCCCCATGGGAAGGGCCGCCAGCCCGGAGGACATCGCCCCCGCGGTCCTCTTCCTGGCCTCGGAAGAGGCGGGCTACATCACCGGCCATGTGCTCAACGTCGACGGTGGGGTGGTGATGCACTGATGCCCACGCAGCGACGCAAGGCACGCATCGCAGCCCTTCAGGCCCTCTACGAGAGCGATGTCGCCGGCCACACACCCGAGGAGACTCTGGAGCGCCTCATCGTCGAGGCCCGCCTGGCCGAGGCCGGCGCGGCCTTCGCCCGCGAGCTGGTCGCGGGCGTCCTCACGAACCAGAAGCGCATCGACGCCATCATCGCCAAAGCGGCGCCCGCCTGGCCGCTGGAGCAGTTGCCCCCCATCGACCGGAACATCCTGAGGGTTGCAATCCGGGAGATGTTGATAGATAATGGGACGCCAGTTCGGGCTGCCATCAACGAAGCTGTGGAACTGGCCAAGACCTTCGGCAGCGATAATTCGCCGAAGTTTGTCAATGGTGTCCTGGGGTCCGTGAGCACGATGGTCGCGCAGTAGCGCGCGACAGAATGCGGCATTCAGTTCCAGGAGGGGGTGACCAGGTGGCAACGGTCTTCGAGCGGGTCCGCAAGATCATTGTCGAGCAGCTCGGTGTCGAAGAGGAGCAGGTCGTGCCAAGCGCCTCGTTCGTCGATGACCTGAACGCCGACTCCCTGGATCTCGTGGAGCTCATCATGTCCATGGA
>CAZFGZ010000045.1:0-12890 GCA_964518585.1 uncultured Dehalococcoidia bacterium
TGTCGTCACCCGCTTCAAGACAGGCCTCTCCGTCGAGGTCTCCGATCCCCTCCGCTCTCCCGCATACGTGAAGCTGGCCCGCCAGGTCACCGGCCTTGACCGCGCCGTCGCCAAGCTGGACACCGAGGGCAAGCCTCCCCTGGTGGCCTCGGCCGTGGAGTTCGTCCTCGAAGGCCTCCACCTCAACAAGCGCCTCAACAAGGACAAGGTGGCCGGAAAGGCCCACTACCGAGGCTAGCATGGCCCTCTATCGCTACTCTCAGTGGGACGGCACCCAGGAGATACCCCCCCTCGACCCCGACGACCTGCTCGAGGCCATCACCGACGACCTGATGAACTTTGGAGACCTCGAGCACGCCCTGCGCAACCTTCTCCAGCGCGGCATGCGCAATCCCCTCGGCCAGCGCCTCCAGGGCCTCCGCGACCTCCTTCAGCAGCTTCGCCAACAGCGCCGCGACACTCTCGACCGCTACAACCTCAGCTCCATCTTCGACGACATCAAGAATCGCCTGGACGAGATCCTCCGCATGGAGCGCGACACCCTCGAGCGCCGCCTTCAGGAGGCGCTCGAGCAGGGCGCGGAACCCGGCGTACCCGACGAGGGCGCCGGGACCCAGCCCTCGCCCTCAGACCAGGAAGCGCAGGTGGGCGCCCCCAGCCGGGAGTTCGCCCAGATGCTCCAGAAGATCGCCCAGCGCAAGCAGAGCTTCCTCGACAACCTGCCCGAGGATGTCCCCGGCCGCGTGAAGGAGCTCCAGAACTACGAGTTCATTGATCCGGAGGCCCAGCACAAGTTCCAGGAGCTCATGGAGATGCTGAAGGAGGCCATGACCGAGACCTTCTTCAAGGACCTCCACGACCAGATCTCCGGCATGACCCCCGAGCAACTGGAGCGTCTGAAGCAGATGGTCAAGGACCTGAACCGGATGCTCTCGGAGAAGATAGCCGGCGGCGAGCCCGACTTCCAGAGTTTCATGCAGCAGTACGGCGATCTCTTCGGCCCCAACCCACCTCAATCCCTGGAGGAGCTCATCGCCCAGATGCAACACCAGGTCGCCCAGATGGAGAACCTGCTGGACAGCCTGCCCGCCGACATGCGGCAGCAGCTCCGAGACCTCCTCAACGACAAGATCGGCGACCCCGAGCTCCAGGCCGAGCTGGCCGAGCTCGCCTCCAACCTGGAGTTCACCTATCCCATGCGCGAGCTGCGCAGCCAGTACCCCTTCCACGGGGATGAGGAGCTCGACCTCAACGAGGCCATGCGCCTCATGGACCGCATGCAGGCCATGGACGAGCTGGAGCGCCAGCTCGAGCACACCCAGTACGGCGGCGACATCGACGCCATCGACGAGGACAAGCTCCGTGAGCTCCTGGGCGAGGAGGCCCACCAGACCCTCCAGCAGATCCGCCAGTTCCTCGAGATCCTGGAGGAGGCCGGCTACATCCGCCGCAAGGGGAGCACCTGGATACTCACCCCCCGCGCTACCCGTAAGATCGGCCAGAAGGCCCTGGGCGAGATCTACGCCAGGCTCAAGAAGGACGCCTCCGGCAGGCACCCCATGCGCGACCCCGGCGCCGGCGGCGAGCGCGCCGACGACGTCAAGAAGTACGAGTTCGGCGACCCCTTCCACCTGGCCCTGGACAGGATCATCATGAACTCCCTCCGGCGGGAGGGGCCTGGAGTGCCCGTCTCCATCGACAAGGATGACTTCGAGGTCTACCGCTCAGAGCAGCTCACGCAGACGGCCACTGTGATGATGGTCGACCTCTCCTGGTCCATGGCCCTGCGCGGCAGCTTCCAGGCGGCCAAGAAGGTCGCCCTCGCCCTCCACAACCTCATCAAGAGCCAGTTCAGCCGGGATAGCCTCTACATCGTCGGTTTCTCTGCCTACGCCCGCGAGCTCAAGCCCGAGGAGCTGCCCTACGTGCGCTGGGACGAGTCCGTCCTCGGCACCAACATGCACCACGCCTTCATCCTGGCCCAGCATCTCCTCGGCAAGCACAAGGGCGGTACCCGCCAGATCATCATGATCTCCGACGGTGAGCCCACCGCCCACCTGGAGCGGGGCCGCTCCTACTTCGACTACCCGCCCAGCCCCATCACCATCCGCGAAACCCTCAAGGAAGTGAAGCGCTGCACCGACAGGGACATCGTCATCAACACCTTCATGCTGGACCGCAACTACTACCTGAAGGACTTCGTCAACCGCATGGCCAGGATGAACAAGGGCCGGGTCTTCTACACCACCCCCGACAAGCTGGGCGAGTACATCCTCGTGGACTACGTCCGCCGCAAGCGCAAGCGCCTCCGCGAACGCTGAGCACCGCCGAACGGACCGCCGGATCGAACCGAGGGAGGGCCGCAGCCCTCCCTCGCGCTTTCCCCGCTATCGCGGCGTGCGCTTCCCCGATGCTCCCTCGGCGAGAAGCTAGCGCCGGTAGTAGTCGACGCGCCGTCGCCCCAGCAGGCCCGATATCTGCGTGCTGTCGATCCCGTACCGGTGTAGCGTGTGACGCACGAACTCCAGCCCTGCCTCGAATTCTGGGTGCACCACTGCCGTCGCTCCCGCCTCCCGCAGGATCGCGTGACTCTCCGGCCCCGTCCCGCGGGCGACTACGTCCAGGTCCGGATTGATCCGCCGGGCGTTGGCTACAGCGAGCCGCGCCGTCACGAGCTGCGTGATCGTAACCGCCAGCACCTGGGCGCTCTCCAGACGGCACTGCTCCAGCACGTCAGCCTGAGAGGCGTCGCCGTAGATACAGGGCGTCCCATCGCGCCTCAGCTCCCTGATGACGAAGGGATTGGTCTCCACCACCAGATACTTGAACCCCCTGCGTTCCACAGCCTCGGCCAGCTCCCGACCCGAAGCCCCGTAGCCGCAGATCACCACATGTCTGCGCAACCGCTCCGCTTCCTCCCCGACGTAGGCTCGCACGGGCACCGTCAGCAACGCATCTCCTCCCGGAAGGTGGCGCAGCGCCAGCACTATCGCTGGAGCCAGCCGGAGCAGCAAGCCGTTGACCACGATGCTCACCAGCGCCGCCGCCAGGAACGTCGAGTTGAGATCGGAGTCGATAACCCCCTCGTCTACGCCCACCTCGGCCAGGATGAAGGAGAACTCCCCCGCCTGCGCCAGGATCAACGCCGTCATGAAGGGCGTCTGCCCCCGCAGTCCCGCTGCCCTCACCACCACCAGCACGATCAGGAACTTCCCGACGATTAGCCCGGCCGCCACCAGCGCCACGCTCCCGGCATTGTCCGCGATGAAGGCGGGATCGATGAGCATGCCCATCGCCACGAAGAAGACCGTCGCGAACACATCCCTGAACGGGAGCACCTCCGCCAGGGTTCGGTAGCTGAATTCCGATTCCGAGACGACAAGCCCCGCCAGGAATGCCCCGAAGGCCGGCGATAGCCCCACGAAATAGCTCGCTGCGGCCAGACCAACCGCCAGCGAGATGACCGCCAGCACGAACAGCTCCCGAGAGTTCGTCGCCGCCACCCGGAAGAGAAGCCAGGGCACCAGCCGCGTCCCCAGGACGTACGTAGCGATCAGGAGCAGCGCCGCCTTGCCCAGCGCCACGCCCAGCGACGCTAAACCACCGTCTCCCGCTCCCGTCGCCACCGGCAGCGCGATCATCAGCGGCAGCACCGCCAGATCCTGGACGATGAGAATCCCCACCGCTGCCCTGCCGTGAAGGATGCGGAGCTCGCCGCGCGAGTCCAGGATCTTCAGGGCCACCATCGTGCTGCTGAGAGCCATCAGGGCTCCCAGGTAGAGCGCCGCCCCGTGGTCCAGGCCCAACGCCGGTCCGAGAGCAAGGCCCAGCGCCATCGTGACAAGGATCTGAGCGCTGCCGCCGATAACGAAGAGCCTGCCCATCCCCGCCAGCTCGCGGAACGAGAACTGCACCCCCAGCGCGAACATAAGGGCGGCGACGCCGACGTCGGCCGTAATCTCCAGACGGTCGGGGTCACCTACCAGGCCGGGGGTGTAGGGGCCGATGAGCAGACCGGCCGCCAGGTAACCGACGATGACAGGCAGCCGCAGGTAGTGGGCAAGTGCGCCACCGGCAAGCGCTACTGCCACCACCAGGAAGATCTCGCGGAAGAGTTCGCCCTCATCCATGGTGCGCCAATTGTGACGTTCCTGTCGCAGGCCCACAAGAGACATGCGGCGAGTACGCCGCGACCATTGTACAATGCGTTAGGTGCGCCGCTGGACTTCCCTCCCGGAGCGACTCCAGTGGCGCCTGGAGAGCCTCGAATCATGACGTTGGAGCGCCGCCTGGTTACTGGAGGAATCCTCTTCTTCCTCCTGTTCGCTTCTGGGGTTATCGGCTACATGATCATCGAGGGCTGGTCCTTCCTGGACGCCCTCTACATGACCGTGACCACCGTCACCACCGTGGGCTTCCGGGAGGTGCAGCCGCTGGGGACAGCCGGCCGCATCTTCACCATCTTCCTGGTACTGCTAGGGGTAGGGGTCGCCCTGTACATCCTCACCGCTATCGTGGCCACAGTTGTCGAGGGTGAGCTGGGGCTGGCCCTGGGAGTGCGAAGAATGAAAGCTAACATCCAGGCCCTGCGTGATCATTGCATCCTCTGCGGCTTCGGTCGGGTGGGCGAGGAGATCGCCCGCGAGCTACGGGAGCGAGGGGTGCCTTTCGTCATCGTTGACTCCAACCACGAGGCCCTGGAGCGGGCGCGCAAGCGCGAGTACCTGTCCGTGGAAGGAGACGCCACCCAGGACGTCACCCTTGAGGAGGCGGGCATCGGGCGCGCCCGCGCCCTCCTGGCCGCGTCCGACTCTGACTCAGGCAACACCTACATCACCCTCACCGCCAAGGCCCTCAACCCCGACATATTCGTGGTCGCCCGCGTCGGCCAGCCCGCCGGCGAGCCCCGCATTCGCCGGGCCGGGGCCGACCGCGTCATCTCGCCCTACAACATCGGCGGCCGCCGCATGGCCCTCTCGGCCCTCCAGCCGCTCACGGTGGACTTCATCGATACCCTCGCCGCCAGCCGGCAGGGTGAGGAGATGCTGGCTGAGGTCGAGATCACCGACCAGTCCGTTCTCGTCGGCCGCAGCGTGGCCGACATCTTCCAGATCTGCCGCAACGCTACCGTACTGGGCATCCAGAAGCCCAGCGGCGCCATGATCGTCGGGCCCCGTGGCACCGCCGTTCTGGAGCTCGGCGATAGGCTGATGGTGATGGGCCGAGAGGAGGATGTGGCGACGCTGAGCCGGCCCGCTCCCTCGCCCCCGCGCGCGCCCTCCGGAGCATGAGTCGGTTCGAGGCTCAGGAGGGTTGACCCACGCCGTGTCCCCACGAGCCCTATTCGTCTACAATCCCGTGGCCCGCGGCGTCCCCTCCCTGGATCGCCTCCGTCCAGCGGTCGCCTGGCTCGAGGACCAGGGCTGGGACACCTCTCTGGAGGCCACCGCGGGCAGGCTGCACGCGGCCGAGCTGGCCCGTGAGGCCGCCCGCAAGGAGTACGAGGTGGTGGCCGCCTGCGGCGGCGACGGCACCGTCAGCGAGGTCGCCAACGGGCTGGCCGGCTCCCCCACCGCCCTGGCCGTGGTGCCCGGCGGCACCGCCAACGTCTGGGTCAAGGAGGTGCGCATCCCCCGAAACCCCTTGGCCGCCGCTCGCGTCATCGCCCACGGCGAGCGTCGCCGGATCGACCTGGGGCTCGCCTCTACGCAAGGCCGGTTCGTCGGCGGGGGCACCGACCGCTATTTCCTGCTGATGGCAGGGGTGGGCCTGGATGGCCTCGTAGTGGGAATGGTCCCCAAGAGTCTCAAGCGGCGCCTGGGGGCCCTCGCCTACATCCTGTACGGGCTGCGCGGCCTCCTCTCCTATCGAGCCAAGCCTGCGCACCTCCTGCTGGATGGCGAGCCCCTCGACACCGACCTCTACTGGATGGTAATCGGCAACACCCGCTCCTATGGCGGCGTCGTCAAGATCACGTGCCAGGCGGCCGCCGATGACGGCTGCCTGGACCTCTGTCTCTTTGGCCGCCACGGCCTCTTGGGCGCAGTCGTCAGCGGCATCCGCATCCTCGCCCGCCGTCACCATCGGGCCCGAAACGTGCTCTACCAGACCGTGAGAAGCATCGAGGTGCGGGCGCCCGTTCTGCCCGTACAGATGGATGGGGAATACGTAGGGGAGACGCCCATGACCTTCCGGGCGGTGCCCGGAGCGCTTCACGTCATCGTCCCCGCGGGCCTGCGAAGTCCCCTCTTCACCGGCTCCGCTGTCGAGTAGGCAGGCCCCCGCGGCCGCTACTCGGCTGCCTCGAGCCGGCCCCCCTCCACGCGGAAGACCGTCGCCGACCGCAGAAACCCCTCGCCGAAGCGGTCGGCGTCCGCAGAGGTCACCAGGATCTGCTCGAACGAGGCCACCGCCTCCAGCACAGTGGCCCGCCTCCCCGTGTCCAGCTCCGAGAGCACGTCGTCCAGCAGCAGCACCGGATGGTCGCCGGTGCGGTCCAGCAGGAAGCGGGCCTCCGCCAGACGGAGGGCCAGCGCTATGGTGCGCTGCTGCCCCCGGGAGGCGAACGAGCCCGCCGGCACCCCGTCCAGGCTGAACGCGAGGTCATCGCGGTGCGGGCCCAGGAGCGAAACGCCCGCCGCGATGTCCCGCCGCCGGCTCGACTCCAGGCCCTCTCGCAGCGCCTCCGCCAGTTCCTCATCGCCGGCCGAGGCGGCGCGCTCGTCGTCCCAGCCCTGGGGCAGCCGCGGCTCGTATCTCACCCCCAGGTCCTCCTGACCGCCGCTGAGATGGTGGTCGGCCTCCGCGCCGTACTGTGACAGGAGAGCCGCTGCCCGCGCCCTGCCCCCGGCGATGCGACCGCCGTGCTCGGCCATCTGGCCGTTCCAGAAGGCCAGCTCCCCTGGACCCGCCTCGCCCTCCTGGATGCGGCGAAGCAGCGCGTTCCGCTGCGTCAGCACCCTGCTGTAGGCCTGGAGGTCCCGCAGGTAGGAGCGGTCCACCTGGGAAAGAGTGATGTCCAGGTAGCGGCGTCGCAGCGCTGGCGGCCCCCCCACCAGCTCCAGGTCGTGGGACGTGAACAGCACCGCGTTGATCTGCCCCACCACGTCGGCCTGGCGACGGGGCACGCCGTTGACCCGCCAGCGCTTGCTCGCCGTCAGGCGGAGGCTCTCGCCCTGGCGGATGGCCCCCGGCCGCCCCACTATCACCATCTCCACCTGAACCGGGCCGGCGCGTCGCTCGGCCTGCGCCACCAGCCGCGCCACCGGCTGGAGGTCGTCGTGGGCCTCCCGGCGGATGAACTCGCCGTCGCTGCTGGCCCGAGGCGAGCGCGTGCTGGCCAGGAGGAAGAGGGCCTCCAGCAGGTTCGTCTTGCCCTGGGCGTTGTCGCCCAGGATGAGGATCGGCCGCTGAGGGAAGGAGATGTCTTGCTGCTGGTAGTTGCGGAAGTTGCTGAGGCTCAGGCGTCCGACGAACATGACAGGCGGAGGCCTGCCGGTCCCGCGCTACTCCGTGGAGGCGGCAAAGCGCAGGCGCAGGCGCGAGGCCTCCGGCCGCGCCTCCTCGATGAGCAGTGATGCCCCCGTGGCCGCTCCAATGGCGTCCACGATCTCGCTGGCGGTCGCCGGCTCCCGCAACGTCACTTCCACGGAAGCCTCTCCGTTCTGGTACCGCTTCACCGAGGCGCTTTCCACCGCGCGCAGCCGGCTAAGCCCTCGCTGCACCTCCATCAGTCCCTGGAATCCCGGCACGTCGGAGATGACCAGCCCCACGCCGCTCCCGGCGGCGAAGCACGGCTCTTCGACCTCTCGGCGGGTGGGTGCCGCTTCGCCGATCGCCTCTCGCTCGCCCGGGGCCGGCCGCGCCGCCGCGCGCTCCAGCAGCCGCGCTGCGCTTTCCAGCCGGCGCTCCAGCCGCTGGCTGAGCAGGCCCAGCTCCGCCACCTGATCGGACAGCCGCTGCTCCTGGATACCCACGTGGTCGATAGCGTCCTCCAGCCGATCCAGCGCGTGGCGCAGGGACCGCCTCAGTTCGCTGAGCTCGGCGGCGTTTGCCTCTTCTCGAGCGGGCTGCGCAGCCGAAGACTGACCGCCCGAGTGCCCCTCGGCCTTCTTCAGCACGTCCTCCACCCGGTCCAGGGCTCTGGTCAGGATGCGGGCAGCCTCGCTGGCTACGTCTCGCCGCACGCCCCCGGCGGGCCCGCCCTGTGGTCGGTCCTGCTCCTCGCGCCCGTGCCCTTCAGCCGACGAGTTGTCCACCATTCTCCAAGCCTCCACCCATCGTGCCGGGCGGGGCCAACCGTGTCGCAACCTGCCCCTGAGGTCTTATCGACATCTGAGACCGATGCCGACAATAGGCAGTCCCCCGCTTCATGCATTATAGCAACTCCCCGGACCCGGTCATACGCCGAGAGCCCTCGCTACCGCCGGACCACCATGCGGATTCGCATTCGATCGCCGGGGACAACCGCTCACTGCTCCCCCATACGCCCCCGGGAATCGCTGGCAACGCCGCATATGCTATCCTGGCGGAGAGGGCCATGAAGTCGCAGGTTCAGTCGCCGGGAACGGTCACCCTCATGGGCTCGGGGGAGATGACGAGGCCCATGAGCAGGGTGCATCGTTGGATAGTAGCGAAGATCAAGGAGCCCGTGAGAGCCGTCTTCCTGGACACGCCGGCGGGCTTCGAGCTCAACGCCGACGAGATCTCCCGAAGGGCCTGCTCGTATGTCGCCGAGTATGTCGGCGTTCCCTGCTCAGTCGCCTCCTTCAAGGCCGCGGAGCGAGCCACCGGCCGCGAGATAGACAATGCCGTCAGGAAACTGAGGCGTGCCGACTACATCTTCGCCGGTCCGGGGAGCCCAACGTACGCCGTTCGAAACTGGCGTAACACCCCCCTCTTCGATGTGGTGGCGACGCGCGTCGGCGAAGGCGCCCACCTGGTCCTCGCGAGTGCCGCAGCCATCTCGATCGGCCGCTACGCTCTCCCCGTGTACGAGATCTACAAAGTCGGCGCAGAGCCGCACTGGGTGGACGGGCTGGATCTGCTCGCACCCTATGGCCTGGAGCTGGCCGTCGTCAGCCACTGGAACAACGCGGAAGGCGGCACCTTCGATACCCGCTACTGCTTCATGGGACAGCCCCGCTTCGACCCGCTGGAGCGGCTCCTCCCCGACTCGACCGTAGTCCTCGGGATAGACGAGTACACCGCCTGCGTCCTGGACCTGGGCGAGAACGAGGGCAGAGTGATGGGCGCCGGTCAGGTGACGGTCCGCCTGCGGGGGCGCGAAGAGAAGTTCGAGGCGGAGACCTCCTTTAGCCTGGACCGCCTGCGTATCGCGGAGGCCGCGCCGCCGGAACCGACGCTGCCTGCCGCAGGTCCGGTAGCCGCTGAGAAGGTCGTGGCCCGGGCGAGTGAGACCCTGCTGCGGCAGGCCGCCAGGGCCGGGGAAGCCCTTGCCACCGCAGCCGATGAACGCTCGGACCTCGCCGATGTGGCCAGCCAGATCTATGACCTGGCGCAGGCCCTCGATGAGGCGCAAGGGGTCGGGGTGGAGCAAGAGCTGGTTTCGCAGGGCCGTGCCGGCCTGCGTCGGCTGGTCACCGCCTGGAGCGGACAGCTTGCATCTTCGCCTGGCGAGGCGGTGGCAAGCATAGGCCCATTCGTCGAGATCCTCATCTCGCTGCGTTCAGAGCTTCGCGCTGCCAACAACTGGCGCGCGGCAGACGAGATCCGCGACGGCCTCGCTGCCGTCGGGATCATCCTCGAGGACGGTCCGAGCCGGACTACCTGGAGAATGGAGTAGGCCGCCCCACGTCGGCGGGGGCGCTGCGCCTTTCCGGCTGACACCCTGGCCCGCTCCGGATGGCATCAAGCTGCGCCGACTGCCTGACTCATTGACCCGCGAAGAAGCGGATGCAGTGCTGGCACTCTCCAGCACCCACGAGTACGCACGGCTGTTGTCAGCACCGACCCTAACCGTCTAAGCTGATTCCGAACCCGCTGACCGGCGCCTGCCGGACAGACTTCCCGCTGGATGAGGAGGACCCATGGATCCGAAGGGCAAAGTCGCGGTCATCACGGGCGGTGCCTCCGGCATAGGACTGGAAACGGCAAAGCTCCTGGCGGCAAACGGTGCCCGCGTGGTCATCGCCGACATCCAGTCAGACGCCGCTGCGGCCGCCGTACGCGCCATCGAAGCGAGCGGCGGCGAGGCATGCTCCGTCCACACCGACGTAACGAGGCCCGAGGACTTGCAGGGCATGCTGGACTGCGCCGTGACTCACTTCGGCCGCGTTGACATAATCTACAACAACGCCGGTGTCTCCGGCATTGGCGACTTCTTCACCGCCAGCTCGGACGACTGGGAAAGGTTGATGGCGATCAACCTGACGGCCGTGATGCGGGGCACCCAGCTCGCCGTCCAGCAGCTGCGTCGGCAGGGCGGCGGCGGAGTCGTCATCAACACGGCGTCCATGGGTGGCCTCGTACCCATGCCGGCTGGTCCCGCCTACGCCGCCAGCAAGGCGGGCGTTATTCACTTCAGCCGTTCGCTCGCCTACCTTGCGAACGAGGGAATCCGCGTCAACGTCATCTGCCCCACCTACACCGATACCCCGCTCGTCCAGGGGTTGCCGGAAGAAGTGCTGGACGGGATGAAGCGAGAGGTCGGCGGCCTCGTCAACCCCGCCCTCGTCGCCGAGGGTGTGCTCGAGCTCATCCGTGACGATTCGCGCGCGGGGGCCGTGATGCGTGTCACGGTCAGGAAGGGCATCGACTACACCTTCAAGCCGAGGACAGAGCCCGGAAACTGACGCGCCCCCGATCAGCGGACGCCATCGGGCACCCAGCCCCGTTGCCCGTGCACGCAAAGCGCCTGGAGATGTCCTCCTGTCACCCCAGCCCGGCCAAGAGGCGGCTCTCCCCCCTCCAGGCAGGTCCGGCCTGCGTTGCTGACGGCCCTCTGCGGCGTGTCGTCGGTGCCTACGGCAGCTTGAAGGGAGTCTCTGTGGGCAGATCCTTGAAATCAGGATGGTCTGTGGGCAGCCTCAACATGCGCCTGGCGGCAGCCTTGAAACGCTCCCAATCCGCCATCTGGTAGAGGACCATCTT
The DNA here is from genome assembly GCA_964518585.1 of uncultured Dehalococcoidia bacterium. GTDB lineage: Bacteria > Chloroflexota > Dehalococcoidia > DSTF01 > CAZFGZ01 > CAZFGZ01. Next base: position 11,113 of record CAZFGZ010000045.1, read on the forward strand.
CTGCGTGGCCAGAGACCCCTCGGCGTGAATGCTGAGGACGCCGCCGAAGGTAGAGCCCATCCGGATGACCGCCTCGATGGCTCGTATCCTCTCCTCAGTCGGGTACCTCGCGTCACCCTGCAGGTACTTCTCCATGTGGGGGCGGGTTTCCGGGTTCTCCCAGTCCTTCATGGAAGGCATGGTGGCCGCGATCCCACCTGTTATGTCCTGGAGGTACTTCATCGCCTCATGCCACTGCGACGCGAACCAGTACTTGGCGCAGTTGGTGTAGACCGGGTTGGGCAGCGCGAAGCCCGTCTCAGGATCGATTATGGGGTCTAGGGCGGCAGCCTTGCCCATCGCCTCCGTTACATCGGCGTACATGGCAAGCCAGGCCAGGTGGTCGCGGATGCGGGTGGCATGCGTCAGTCCGTTGTATTCGGCCATCAGCATGGCCAGCCCGGCAACAGCCTGGAGTTGCACATGCTTGTAGGTGGCGGCGGTAAGGCGATGATAGCGCGCGAAAGAGGTAGCCACCAGCCGCGAGAACTGCCACTCACCCGCCAGGAACACCCGCTCCCAGGGGACGAAGACGTTGTCGAACATTATCATGGGGTGTCCCCCACCCAACGCCCCTGCGGTGCCGATGAAGACCACACCCTTGGCGTTGCACGGTACGGCGCAGGCCACACAGTAGTCCTTCCCCGGCTCGTCATGGTTACGGGAGGGCAGAATCATTAGCTCGTTGCCGAGAATGGACTCACTGATGTGGAGCTTGCAGCCGGTTATGTGTATCCCCTCGTTGTTGCGGTCAACGATGCGCACGTAGAAGTCCTTGTGCGCCTGCTTCGGGTCCTCGGCGTGCAGCGCCCGGTTGCCCTTGGGATCGCTTACGGCGGCGCAGATGCTGGGATCGTTCTTCTTGCACCAGGCCCGGTAAGCCCGCATGTTCTCGCTGTAGTGGGTGCCCAGAGCGGCATCGATCTTCTCCGTGGCAAAGGCCACTCCGTTCAGGCCATCGATGCCCGTCAGCCGAGATCCCCCGATGCCGTTGCGGTTGAGCGTCTGGATGATCTGCCTTCGCCTCTGCAGGTCCTCACCGGTTTCAGGTATCTTGAAAGAGAACGAGACCTCCTCCCCGTCCTCCATCATGGTGAACAGCGAGCGGTGTTCCGGCTGGGTGGCGATCCAGAACTCCGACGCGGCCCGCTCAACCGTCTCCTTGTACCGCGTCGGCACGTCGTCAACCCTCTCCCCATCCTGATAGACCACCCTGCCGTCCCTCAGGCTCTCCACATACTGCTCAGGCGTCCTGATCATGACACCCCTCCATCTCTAGCAGTCACTGCCGCTCTCCGCTTGGCTAAGCTCCCGCTCAGCCAGTGCGAGCGCTAGGCTACTCTCTCTGCCCTCGGTTTTCAAGGGTATTGCGGCCCAGGCTTCCGGCCTCGAAAGAGCAGGCGCGACGCCCCGCTGGCCCTCCCGGATTCACATCCCGCCGAGCAGAAGGTGCGGCCTCTGCAAGAGGGCTTTCGGCGTCAGGTGCGGGTGACGTGTGCCGGCACCGCACAGTCCTGGGCGGACGGGAGGAGCGAAGAAACCCGCCAGTTCGTTGGCCACGCGACACGGCGGACCCGCCGCCATCATGAGGAGCAGATATGCCACGAGGGCCACGTTCGGCGCAGGCCAGGACAGATGGCCAGGTAGAGGAGCCAGACTAGCGGAAGACGTCGCCCAGTGTCTTGGCGCCCGTGATCTTACGCATCGATGTGTAGCGAGGTGCCTGCGGTGCTTTTCCG
>CAZFGZ010000046.1:0-12857 GCA_964518585.1 uncultured Dehalococcoidia bacterium
ACCACGATCTCCGCACCCACCACCATCCACGGGATCAGGGCGGGGTCACGCTCGGAGAAGACGCGGATGGTAGAGCCGTCTACCTGGAGGTCGCCCTTCACGACCTTGACCTTGCCGGGAAAGCGGCCGTAGTTGGAGTCGTACTTCAACAGGTGGGCGTTGGTCTCGGGGTCGGTGAGGTCGTTGACCGCCACCACCTCCAGCTTCTTCGGGTGGTAGTCTCTGATAGCCCTGAGGATCTGCCTGCCGATGCGTCCGAAGCCGTTAATGCCAACTCGGGTTGCCATGCTGTCCTCCTGACTTGCACTCTGCGAGCGAACACTGCCCAGAAACCAGGCCGCGTTTGGGCCCTATGCTACCCCAATCATCCGATTCGCACAGCCGTGCCTGAAGCCGTCACCATGAGCATGGAGCCGCGCAGCGTTTCGTAGTCGAGGTCTACGCCGATGACGGCATCGGCTCCGAGCTTCTGCGCCTCCTCTGACATCTCATGCAGGGCGCTCTCGCGGGCCTTGCGCAGCTCCCGCTCGTAGCCGGTTGAACGACCGCCAACGACGTCGCGGATGCTGGCGCCGATGTCCCGGAAGACGTTGGCGCCGAGGATGGTCTCGCCGGTGACGACGCCGAGGTATTCGCGGACCGGCTTCCCCTCCAGGACGTTGGTGGTGCTGATGAGCATGGCAGCCTCCTTTCTGCTAGGGCAGAGACCTCTCCGGCGACAGGACCCTCGACTCCGCCCGGCGGCGCAGGGCTGCCGGGCCAGAATCGCTATCTCGCGTTCCGGTTGGGCGCCCGCTGGTGCAGGGCTTCCCAGCCGCCGTAGCGGGCCCCCGGGCCCAGCTCCTCCTCGATGCGCAGCAGGCGGTTGTACTTGGCGGTGCGTTCGCTGCGAGTAGGGGCGCCGGTCTTGATCTGGCCGACGCCGGCGGCCACCGCCAGGTCGGCGATGGTGGTGTCCTCGGTTTCCCCGCTGCGGTGGCTGACCACGGCCGTCCAGCCGGCCCGCTGGGCCATCTGGATGGCCGCCATGGTCTCGGTGAGGGTGCCGATCTGGTTGGGCTTGATGAGCACGGAGTTGGCGGAGTCCTCGCGGATGCCCCGGCCGATGCGCTCGGTGTTGGTCACGAAGAGGTCATCGCCCACGAGCTGGAGGCGGCGGCCCAGCCGCTCGTTCAGGGCACGCCAGCCCTCCCAGTCGTCCTCGGCCATGCCGTCCTCGATGCTGACGATGGGGAAGTGACTGCTCCAGCTCACCCAGTGGTCGGCCAGCTCGTCCGAGGAGAGGCTGCGGCCCTCTCGGGCCAGCACGTACTGCCCGTCCTTGAAGAACTCGCTGGCCGCCGGGTCCAGGGCGATGGCTACCTCCTTGCCAGGGTGATAGCCTGCGGCCTTGATGGCGCTCAGCACCAGCTCGATGGCCGCGTCGTTGCCGGCGAGCGCCGGCGCGAAGCCGCCTTCGTCGCCGACGCTGGTGGAGAGGTTCTGCTCGGCCAGGAGCCTGCCCAGGGCCTGGCAGACCTCGGAGCCCATGCGCAGCGCCTCGGCAAACGAAGGAGCGCCCACCGGCATGACCATGAACTCCTGGAAGTCGGTGGACTCCCAGCGGGTGTGCCTGCCCCCGTTCAGGATGTTGAACATGGGCACCGGCAGGAGTCGCGCCGCCGGGCCACCGAGGTAGCGATAGAGGGGCAGGTCCAGCGAATCGGCGGCGGCGTGGGCCGCCGCCAGGGAGACGCCCAGGATGGCGTTGGCCCCCAGCCGGGACTTGTCGGGGGTGCCGTCAAGCTCGATGAGGCGCGCGTCCAGGGCGACCTGCTCCAGGGCCGACATGCCCTGGACGGCGTCGGCTATCTCGCCGTTGACGTGGCCGACAGCCTTGAGGACGCCCTTGCCGCCGTAGCGCTTGGGGTCTTCGTCACGGAGCTCCAGCGCCTCGTGGGCGCCGGTGCTCGCGCCGGAGGGAACGGCCGCCCTCCCCAGGGACCCGTCGAGGAGCTCAAGCTCTACCTCCAGGGTCGGGTTGCCCCGGGAATCCAGGATCTCGCGCGCGTGGACCGAGACGATCTCCATGTCTGCTCCTCAGGTGGCGCCGGCGTGCCGACGGGCAGCAGCGATAGCCTGCTCTACCGCTTCCTCTGCGTCCCGGGCTCGGATCACCGGACCATCGTCTATGTTTTCGGTGCTGAAGCGCCATGTGTGCAGGCCGATCACGGGCTTGCCCAGGTTGAGGGCATGGGCGATCTCGGACAGGGTGCCGTAGGCCCCGCCCACCGCGATCACCGCCTCCGCCGTGCGGGCGATGATGACGTTGCGCGCCTGGTTCATGCCCGTGACGATGGGGAACTCAACGTACGCGTTCATGTCCGCCCGATCGGCGCCGGGCAGCACGCCGATGGTGTGGCCGCCCTGGGAGTGCGCCCCCCGGCAAGCCGCCTCCATGATCCCGCCGCGGCCGCCGCAGATGAGGGTGCAGCCGCGAAGCGCCAGCTCGCGCCCTACCGCCTCGGCCTCCGCCAGCAGCTCAGTGGACGCGACATTGCCCCCGATGACCGCGATGATCATGACGGTTCGATGATAGCGGCGGCCAGAACCAGCGACAAGGGATCGCGGGCGGCCTTTCACTCGGACGGCACCAGCAGCCGGTAGCGGTACCCTGCGGGCTCCGTGGTGCCCTCCGTGGCGGCGGCGACCACGATGACAGCCTTCTCCAACCCCTCCCCGAAGCCGCTGAGCCGTACCTCAGCACGGTTGCCGGCATCCAGGGGCACGTCCCGCACCCTCGTCTCCTGGCCGAGCTCGATGACCCTCAGGATGAACCGCTGGGGCAGGGGCTTGGTCAGACGCTCGAAGCCAGCGGCGTCCCAATCGCCGTCCGTCTCGGCGTCGTCGAAGAAGCCCGCCTCGGGCACGGCGATGTCGTCGATCGCCCAGCCGGGAGCGCTGAAGCCAGCGTCGGTGACGTACTCGAAGCGCAGCAACAGCCGGCCGCCCGCGAAGGGGGTGAGGTCGATGGACTCCTCCACCCACTCGGCGGTCTCCCCGCCACCGCTGCGACCGGAATATGCCGGCCCGTAGGCCTGTTGGACCGGGTTATCTTCGCTGCTGTGCCGTCCCCTCAGGATCTGCCAGGTATCGCCGCCGTCCGTGGACGCTTCCACGTAGCCGTAGTCGTACCAGCGCTCGATGTCGAACCACGTCCAGAAGGTGAGGGTAGCGCTGGTCAGCCCGGTGAGGTCAACCTCGCCGGTCAGGGTGGTGTCGATGCTGTCGCCACGCTGCGACCACCACTGGCCGGACCCGCTCCGAGGCTCGTTGGCCACAGCGGGAACGGTGAGGTCGCCCTCGAATTCGAAGGTAGCGTCGCCCTCGGGCAGGACAAGCTCCAGGTAGTCCGCGGCGAACTGGTGGACGCTGCCTCCGCCTTCGACCGGGCCCTCCAGGGAGGCGGCGGCTGGGACGCTGGTCTCAGCCTCGCGATAGCCGTAGATGCCCTCGTCCTCGTCCAGGTAGGTGGCCACGAGCCAGTCGGCGAACAGATCGATGAACTTGCCCCCGGAACGTCTACGGGCAAGGAATGCCTCCAGCCCGGCGATGCCGTCAGCCTCCTGACCGGACACACCACGCAGGGCCGAGGTGTCGCCCAACCGCTGGAGCAGGTAGAGGAAGAAGAGGTTGCTGGCGCCGTAGTGGGCGAGGTCTCCGGGAGGCTGCTCCCAGGCGTTGAGCTGGGTATCGGGCGTCGCCAGGAAGGCGGCCTGAAAGGAGCCCGCCCCGCCTACGAGGCTCGCCGCCACCTCCGACATCCCCTCGTGGACCCATAGCTCCTCATCGGCGTCCTGGTGGTAATGGATGAGGTGCTGGAGCTCGTGGGCCAGCAGGGAGCGATAGGCATAGCCTCCCAGAGGCCGCACGGAGCGGTCCAGGTACAGCATCTCGCGCTGATTGCTCAGGGGACTGACCGCCCGCAGATACTCGTCGTCGGGGCAGAAGTAGCCGTGCGCCGCGCCGCCGAGGTCGGCGTGAAGGAGCACGATGTGGGGATCGGCATCGACGCCAGGAGACCACTCCTGACCGAAGGCCTCGGTCACCGTGGGATACACCTCCTCCTCCAGGACACGCGCCGCCTCCGCCAGCTCCTCCTCCGGGATGTCTACGCCGTCCTCAACGTAGAAGTAGCCATGCTCTGAGATGAAGCGCAGGGTGGCGGACACGCTGGTTACAGTGGGCGGGATTTCGCCGGAGAGGCGCGAAGAAGGCAAGAGGATGATGGTGAAGTCATCCCGGTCGCCCACGACGGGAGGAGCCTGAGGCGCCGCGAGTTGACTGGGCGCGCGCTCCTCGGTGCGGCCCAGCCGCAGGGCCAGATCGATGGGATCGCGGGCTGGCAGCTCCACCCGGCCGGGGACCGGCGTGACCGTCGCGGTGGGAGGGACCGACGCGGTCGGAGACGACGGTGGCGTCGGCGGACCGGGGGAGACGTTGTTTTCAGTGCAGGCGCCGGCGAGGAGGAGGACCGCCAGGAAACATATCGCCGCCCTGCGGAGAGGGCGGCGGCAGCGGGGGATCGCGATGAGGCTATCAGGCGCGGGGGTGGGCCTTCTCGTAGACCCGTCTGACATGCTCCTTGGTGACCTGGGTGTAGATCTGGGTCGTCGAGATATTGGCATGCCCCAGGAGTTCCTGGACGTTCCGGAGGGGAGCGCCACCCCTCAGCATATGGGTGGCGAAGCTGTGGCGCAAGGTGTGGGGGGTCACGGGGCTTTGGATGTTGGCGTCCCTGGCATGATTCTTGAGGATGAGCCAGAAGCCCTGGCGGGTGAGCCGGTCCCCGCGGCGGTTGACGAAGAGGGCCCGCTCATCATGGTTCTTGACCAGCATGGGGCGGCCATCATTGAGGTAGGACTCCAGGGAATCGAGGGCCTCCTCGTGGATGGGGATGGTGCGCTCCTTAGCGCCCTTGCCCATGCAACGCACATTGGGAGCGCGACGGTCCAGGTTCAGGCAGTCCAGGTCCAGCGAAACCAATTCCGTGACCCGCATCCCGGTGGCATACAGCAGCTCCAGCATGGCGCGGTCCCGTTTGGACTCCGGCTTGTCCCCCTTGGGATGCAGCAGCAGCTCATCCACGTCTCGGACGGTCAGCGGCTTGGGCAGCGACTTGCTCACCCTGGGCGACTCCAGGGTCTCGGTGGGATTCCGCGATACCTGGCCCTCCGCGTGGAGATACTGAAAGAAAGACTTCACCGCCGCCACCTTGCGGGCAACCGTCGCCTGCGCATAGTTCCTGCCCTTGAGCTCCAGGACGTAGCCAGCGATATGGTCGGCACCCACGTGCTCCCATCTAATGCGGTTGGAGGTGTTGGTCTTGTTGACGAGGAAATCGCTGAACTGGCGGAGGTCGTTGCCGTAGGCGGCGATAGTGTTTCCGGAGGCTCCTTTCTCCACGGACATGAAGTGGAGGAAATGGCCAATACGGTCATCCATGACCTCACCTCTCGAGCGCATATCATCAAGGGGAAAAGCGCCACAATTTTACCACAGAGCTTCCCCTTGTCGAGCCTCATCCGTGAAAATTTTACGACAAGTTTGTCCGAAGAGGCGGCAGCGAACCTTCGGGCCGCCGGATCTTGACAGGAACGGGTAGAACATGTATTCTATTCACAACAAGAAAGGTGGTGGGAGATGAGCGAGAACGGGTTCGATGCCAGCAGATACCTCAGCAGGCTCAACGGCAAGGATTACCTGGAGGTGAAATGGCGACTCCTGTGGCTGCGCACGGAGCACCCTGACGCCACGATACAGACCGAGCTGGCGACACACGAAGCGGGCCTCGCCCTCTTCCGCGCGCAGGTGGCACTCCCAGCCGGCGGCCGGGCGACCGGCTGGGGCAGTGAGACTGCCGGCGACTTCGTGGACTACATCGAGAAGGCCGAGACCAAGGCCCTGGGCCGCGCCCTGGCCGCCCTCGGCTACGGCACCCAGTTCTGCGAGGACTTCGACTTCCGGCGCGACGACCAGGGTCCCGTGGTGGACGCTCCGGTGGAGCCACCGCCCGCAGCCCGGCAGGCCCGAAGGGCCATCCGCGAGCGCCAGCCATCCAGGGCCACCAGCGCTCAGGTGAAGGCGATCTACTCCATCGGCCGGGGCACCAGGGCCCTGGGCGAGCAAGGGGTGGAGGAGCGCGCTCGCAAGGCCTACGGCTGCCTGCCCGCCGAGCTCTCCAAGCGGCAGGCCTCGGAGCTGATCGACGCCCTTCAGGGAGAGCTGCGGGGCCAGGTCGCCGCTAGGGGCTAGCGGGCTCCTCGTAGGCCTCGCTCTCGGGCCAGCCGTCGGGGACCGAGATGAGGGGCACGAAGCGGCATTCGCCCATGCGCTTGATGCTCAGCCCCTGCTGGGTGCTGCTGGCGACCAGCAGTTCCTGCACCCTTCGCCCGCCGACAGGGATGGCCATGCGGCCGTCCACCGCCAGTTGATCCACCAGGGACTGCGGTACTCGGGGCGCCCCCGCGGTGACGATGATGGCGTCGTACGGGCCGTCCTCGGGCCATCCCAGGTCATCGCCCGCCACGTGCACCGTCACCTGATGGTAGCCGAGCTCCCGGAGGGTCTGGGCGGCCTTTTCCGCCAGCTCCGCCACCCGTTCCACCGTGATCACCTCTCGGGATAGCTGCGCGAGCAGCGCCGCCTGGTAACCCGAGCCCGTGCCGACCTCCAGCACCTTCTCGTCCCCCTTCAGCTCCAGGGCCTGGGTCATGATGGCCACCATCAGGGGCTGGGAGATGGTCTGCCCGTGGCCGATGGGCAGCGGCCGGTCGTCGTAGGAGTAGTGACGCAGCTCCGGGGGCACGAAGCACTCGCGCGGGACCCGGGCGAACGCCGATAGCACCCGCCCATCGCTGATCTCCCAGCGTAGTGACTTCACCAGGGACTCGCGGGCACTAGCGTAGTCGAATTCCATGAGACCGAAGGGGTTGACGCGGACCCAGGCTCTCAGCACGAGCATAGCACACGGCGCGAGGGCGCCGAAATGGGCTTAGCCCGCATGCTATACTCCCCACAGGAGCGAATGCAGAGCATCGGTGCGGGGTCGGCTGTGGCGCGACGCTACTGGATCGGCACCTCCGGCTGGGTGTACAAGCACTGGTCGGGCATCTTCTACCCCGCTGACCTCAAGCAGAAGGGCTGGTTCGACCACTACGCGGGCCACTTCCAGACGGTCGAGATCAACAACACCTTCTACCGCCTGCCCAGGGAGACCGCCTGGCAGAAGTGGCAGGAACAGGCGCCTCAGGGCTTCCGCTATGCCGTCAAGGGCAACCGCTTCATCACCCACATCAAGCGCATTCGCGACGTCGAGGAGCCCATCGAGACGTTCACGGGCCGGGCCCGCCTGCTGGGCGAGAGCCTGGGCCCGGTCCTCTGGCAGCTCCCTCCCCAGATGAAGGTGGACATCGACCGGCTGCGGGCGTTCCTCTCGCTGCTGCCGCGCGACCTGCGCCACGTCTTCGAGTTTCGCCATGAGTCCTGGTTCGACGACGAGGTCTTCGTCACCCTGCGCATGCACAACGCCGGCTTCTGCGCCTATCACATGGTGGACTGGGAGACGCCGCTAGAGGTCACCACCGACCTCGCCTACGTGCGCTTCCACGGCGCCGACTCCCTCTACGGCGGCGACTACTCGGACCAGGTGCTGGCCGACTGGGCCCGGCGCCTGCGCGAGCTCCCTGAGGACGTCTCGGAGGTGTACTGCTACTTCAACAACGACGCCTACGGCTACGCCATCGAGAACGCCAAGACGCTGGAGCAGATGCTGGCGGGCGCCTGACGGCGCCCTCAAGAAGCCTGCCGCCGACCCAGCCACGTCGCACGCCGCCTCCGGCGGCGGCTCGCGGCCTCAGTCTCTAAATCTGGGGGGACACCCCCCAGGCCCCCCGCCCGCTGCGCGGGGGCGGAATGCTCGGGCGGGGAAGGCTGGGGGCAGAAACCTTGGGCGCCGAGTCCCCTTTGCCCCCGGCTGCCAGAGTTCTTCGTCATACTGCTAGCCTGCGGTCCCCACCCAGACCCAGGCCACCCCGAGCATGAGGGGCGAGTAGCGCACCTGCTCGAGACCGGCCTCGCGCATCAGCCGGGCCACCTTCTGCGGCGAGGCGAAGGTCTCCACCGACTGCGGCAGGTAGCGGTAGTCCTCCCGCTCGCCCGAGATCAGCCCGCCGACGAGCGGCGCCAGGCCGTGGAAGTAGCAGCGGTAGAGATGCCGCAGCCCCCAGCGCGAGGGCTCGCCCAGCTCCAGGAACACTACGCGCCCGCCTGCCTTCACCACACGCGCCATCTCCGAGAAGAAGCGACCCAGGTCAGCCACGTTGCGCCCGGCGAAGGCAGAGGCCGCGGCATCGAAGGTGGCGTCTCGATAGGGAAGGCGGAGGGCGTCGCCGAGGTGCAGCGCGACCTGCCGCCCGCCTGACCTCGCGGCCTTGCGCCGAGCCAGCGTCAGCATGGGCAGGCTGAGGTCCACGCCGACGACGCGGCCGGTCCGACCGACGCGAGGGGCGAGGGCAAGCGCCAGCTCGGCGGTGCCTGTGCAGACGTCGAGGGCGAGGTCGCCGGGGCGGAGGGCGGCCAGGCTCGCGGCGCGCCGACGCCAGCGGCGGTCGAGGCCGAGGCTGAGGAGCCTGTTCAGGAGGTCGTAGCGGTGGGCGATGCGGCCGAACATGGCCGCGATGCTGCGGGGGTGCTCTGGCGAGGGCGGGCCGGTGCCGTGAGTCGAGCTCTGCATAAGCGCGGCGCTAGAGGGTGACCCGCACGCCGGTGTGCCTGCGGAAGTAGCGGACGACGGTCTCGACCTGCTGGTCGTCTATGCGGGTGATGGTGTCGGGCCGAGAGCCGGTGGCTTGGGATCCGACCTGCCGCCAGATGCCGTACTGGACCAGGCGCCCCAGCGCGACAAGGGATCCATAGTACCTGAGCCGCCCCCGGTCAAGCGGCAGGTGGCGGCGGTAGGCCCGCAGGTACAGTCGCGTGAAGAGACGCCGGCCGAGGCGAAGCACAAGCCGCTTCCAGAAGCTGCCAGCCTCAGTGGGTGCGGTTTCCCCCAGGAAGACGGTAGACGCGACGTCAGCGTGGCGGTCGGCGAGGTCAACGTTCGGCCAGTCCAAGACGCCGGTCACGGCATCGCCTTCGATCATCACGTTGATGGGGTGGAAGTCCCCGTGGGTGATGCGCAGGTCGGGCTCGTCCGGCGGGCGGTGGGCCTCCAGCCACTCGACGCCCGGCCTCAGGCCATCGAGGTTGAACTGCTCGGCGGCCTGGCGGAACTCCTCGCGCAGTCGGTCGAGGAAGGGGACCTCGAGTCGGAACGTGACTCCGGCCGGGTCGATGCGGTGGAGCTGGACCTGGGTATCGGCGAGGAGGCGGGCCAGGCGCGGGAGGAGGGTCGGGCGTTGGAGGAGGAGGTCGAGCATGGGGCGTCCGGGCACGCGCTCCATGACCATGAAGGGCTGGCCGAAGACGGCGCCCTCGATCTCGAGGAGGAGGGGCGCGGGCGCGGGGAAGCCGCGCTCGCGGACGAAGGCCTGGGCCTGGTACTCGGTCTGGGCGACGCGGGCGGCTCGCGGCAGCGCGCCGGGGTAGATGCGGAGGATGAGGGGGCCGGCGAAGCGCTCGTCGGGCAGGGGCGGGGCGAGGCGGAAGGTGTAGATGTAGGTCTGCCAGCCCGTGGTGATGGGGTCGGGGGGCTCCGCGTAGGAGAGGTCGGGGGCGCCGAGGGCGTCGGCGAGGTGGGCCAGGAGGGCCGGGGCGACCTGGGCGGGTGAGGCCGGGTCGGCGGTCAAGGTGCGCTCCTTACGGTCGGGGGCATTTGATTGACCCGTTGTTTGTGGAAAAGATCGCGTTTTGGGCGTCTCGCAGATTCGGGCGGCGGTCGTTGTGTTTGATTGACATCGGGCCGGCACGGCCGCGGCGCGCTCGCCCGGGTGTCGATGGGGGGATTATAGGGGATGGGAGCGGGAGTTCAAAGGGGGTGGCGGCAGCGGGTGCCGTCGAGGGCCGGAGGGGCATCAGGTTCGGGACGTGGAGACCCTTCGCTTCGCTCAGGGTGACAGGGTTAGGCGGAGATTCTTCGCTGCGCTCAGAATGACAGGACCGGCGCGGGGGCGGAGGGGCCAGGCGGAGACCCTTCGCTTCGCTCAGAATGACAGGGCGGGAAGGCTGGGGGCTCGGCGCCCTCGATTGCCGGGCGAGGGCCGGCCGTCGGTGGTTCAGGGGGCGGCGGGCGCCTGCTGGGCGGCCTCGTCGCCATCGAAGCTGAAGGGCGGGTATTCGTCGCGAAGAAGCAGGAGGTAGGCTTCGACGCGAAGGCTCCAGCGCAGGACACCTTCGCCAAACCGCCAGAGCCCCTCCGGGTAGCGACCGGTGAAGAGGACGGCGAACCAGCCGATGACGGCGGTGACGGCCCAGGCGATCAGCAGGAAGAACATGACGATGAGCTGCGGGATGGCCAGGATGAGCCGGAAGCCCACGGTCCAGCGGTTCCTGTTCTCGACGACGGCGGGGAAGTCGAAGGAGACGGGGTAGTCGCCGTCGCCGAAGGGGGGATACTCGTCGCGGAGGAGGGCCCAGTAGGCGAGGGCGCGGGCGCGCCAGCGCAGATAGTAGTGCTGGAGCTCGAACATCTGCCGGTTGGCGCGTCCGGTGAACACGATGACGAACCAGTTGAAGACGGAGAGGACGCCGGCGACACTGCCCAGGACGCCGGTGCGATCGGTGCCGACGCCGATGCCGAAGCCGGGCCCTCCGACTATGAGCAGGTGGGGGATGGCCAGGATGAATCGGAAGCCGACGGTGAGCCGGTTGCGCGGCCCTTCGGGAGGATCGACGTGGTAGGCGATGGGGTAGGCGTTCATGGGATGCTCCTCTCGGTGGACGGCGGGCGGTCGAGCACCGGGTGTCAATGGGGCATTATACGGGATGTGCGCGGGATTTCAAGGGGCGGCGGGTCGGGATGGCCGCGCGGCCCAGATTCTTCGCTGCGCTCAGAATGACAGAACGGCCACGTCGCGCGCAGAAGGGGGCCACTCACCCTTCGACGGGCTCAGGGTGAGCGGTTCTCTGATTCCGCTCGTGGTTCGACAGGCTCACCATGAGCGGCCCACTTGGGTCTCTCGGCAGCCGGCTAGTCGGCCTCGGGCTGTGAGGCGTCGGGCCGGGCGGGCGGGCAGCTGAGGGCGGCGCCGGCGGCCATCGCCGACCAGAGGGCGATCTCGGCCGTCTCGGTCCAGGGCTGGCGACGGAGCAGCGCGCCCCAGACGTGGACGGCGGCCAGGAGGACGCCGGTCAGGAAGCCCATCTCGAAGATAACGCGATGCTCCTCGGGGCGGCGGACGGCGCGCAGGGCGCCGAGGCTGAGGGCGATCGCGACGGCGCCGAGGGAGCGGCCCAGGTAGACGGTGAGGTCGGTGTCCTCGGGGGCGCGCCAGCGGAGGCGCGAGGCCCAGCGCAGCGGCGAGAGGAAGAGGGGCAGGCCGAAGGCGGCCAGGCCCGTCAGGCCCGCCGCGGCGAGGTAGGCTCTCGACCTGAGGGTGCTCGATGGGGTCATGTGGGATCACCTCCTGGTAGTGAGATGCTGGGGGGACACCGCCGGGCCCCCGTCAGGGGGGGACGCTAGCGGCGGCCTCGAGCGGGCATCGATGGGGGGATTATAGGGGCTGATGGGGTCAGGGGGACAGCCCCTGAAACCCCCGGCCGGCTGCGCGGGGGCGGAAGGCCGGACGGGGAGATTCTTCGCTGCGCTCAGGATGACAGGACGGGGAAGGGTGAGGGCTCCGCGCGCTGTACCGCCGGTCCAGGGGTAGCGAGCGCGAGGCAGGCAGGCGCCGGTTGTCGCGGATGGTCCTCTTGATTTGCGGGGAAATCGCTGTCTGCTGGCCGTCGAACGAAAGGCAGGGGAGCGTCAGTCGGTGCCGGAGGCCCTGCCGAATCGCAATCCAGCCGGGAGCGGCGGCAAGGACGGCTGGAGCAGCCGCTGGATGAGCGCCTGGCCGCTGAGTACGAGGAGCAGGCGGCCGAGGAAATTCTTCGGCTTTCCCGAGCCGAGGACTGCGGCGATGAGGAACGCGCGGAGGACGAGCTCGCCGGGCGAGGGCGCGATGGGGACCCATCGCGAGGAGGTGCCGGTCAGCTCGATGAAGCCAACGGGCCGGACCGCACCGCCGCCGCCACCGCCGCCGCCGCCACCTCCACCTCCGCCGGTCTCAGGCCCGCCTTCCTCTCCTTGGGGCCGTTCGGCTCGTCCTCGGGGGCCCCATCCCCTTCCGCTGCCACCGCCAAAGCCGAAGGCGACTCTGGCCACCGGGATGACGGTCCTGCCATCAATGGTGACGGGATCGCCGTAGATGGTGCGAGCGGAGAGCCGCTCCGTGATGGTCTGGGCGATGTTCTCGACGGGTTGCATGAAGTTCGTTTCCATGTGGTGCCTCCTCTTCCGCTCTGCACACCTTCCGGCCCTGCATTGTAGCGCATGGGGGAGCTAGAGGGCCTCTTTCAGTCTCCGGCGGAGCATGGGTTCGGGTGGCCCCGCCGCTGGTTGCTTGGATCGGTGAGCGCGGCCGGGGGCCAGCGGGGGGGTGGCAGGGGCAGGCATCCTGCGGGATGATGCGATCGACTATTTGGATTGACTTCCGAGGGTTGAAAACCCTCGGCTTCGGGCAAGCTGCGGGTTTTCAACCCGCAGGGTCTGTCCCCGTCCCCCGGTTATTTGTGGCCCGCCCGGCCCACCCTCATGAGGTACTCAGGGGGACACCCCCTGAAACCCCCGGCAGGGGGCGGGGCCCAGCTGGCATGGGTGGGTGGCGGATGGAGGGAGA
>CAZFGZ010000047.1:0-7974 GCA_964518585.1 uncultured Dehalococcoidia bacterium
GCCTCCGCCAGTGCCGACCTCGTCCGCCTCCGGCTCCGGCTGGCAGCCGACGGTCTCGTTTCTCACGCCAGTGCCGGCCAGGCCGACCGACGCGGGGTCCACCGAGAAGAAGAGGTCGGCGTTGGGGTTGGCCGGGTCGGGCGGCGCCAGCGTGAAGTCCTGACCCAGGGAGAGGGCGTTCACGTCGTCCCCGCCGCCACAGAAGAACAGTCCGAGGGCCGGGCAGGGCCAGACGACCGTCGGCGGCCACGCGCCTCCCAGTGAGCGGGTCAACAGGTCAGCCGGGTCGATTGGCAACGGCGTCGAGGGACCACCGCGCGCGATGGAGAAGGTAGGGTTCTCTACCTCCGGCTCGACGATCTCCTTGGTCGCCTCCGCGCACAGCCACCTGGCCTCGCCAACCATAAGGTTCAACTCGGGGCCCCACTGGGTCTGCAGGTTCACGAAGTACTCTCCCGGATACTCGGGGGGTATCTGGTAGCACTTGAGGTGCGGCGCATCCAGGGTTCCGACGCCGTCCTTCCTGGCGGGGGCGCAGAGCAGCTCGGCAGGTCCGATGTCCACATCGAACTCCAGGCCGAACTGGGTCTGTATCAGCCCCACCACGTTCGGCGGGTCGTGCCCCGTTGCCGAGATGTCGAAGCACTCATAGTGCAGGTCCGCCGGCGGCTGTGGCGAGAGCGGCTGGCACGCGCCAACATCCGGGTCCAGGCACGTGGCACCCAAGACGGGCATGCACCCGTTCATGAGGCACGTGTCAACGGTGGGCGCGTCGAAGCACATGGGGTACGTCGGGCACGCCTCGCAGCAAACCGTCGGGTCGGGGAAGACGACCTCCTTGGCGGCGCCCATGCAGAGCAGCCTGGCGGGGCCGACCTCCACGTTCTCCTCCAGCCCGAACTGGGTCTCCAGGTTCACCACGACGTCCGGGTCCCCTCCGTAGATCTCGTAGCACTTGAGATGAGGATCAGTCAGGTCGCCCTCTTCGTCCTTGATGGCGGGCGCGCACAGCTCTGTGTTGGGGCCAACCTCCACGACCTCGGTGCCGAACTGTGTCTGTAGCTCCACGAACGGCACCGGTGGGGGCTCCTGGGGGAATATGTCGTAGCACTTGTAGTGCGCTTCCTCCGGCGTCACCTCGCAATCGTCCGAGAACGCCACTACAGTCGTCGTGTACGCCGACACGATAGCGATCTGCGGGTTGGGCGGCTGGATCGTGCAGCCCGCGGGCGCCACCGTCTCCGTGACGGTGTACGTCGTCGGCACCGCCGAGAGCACAATGATCCCGTCGGCCATGCCGTCTGGGTCACCGGCGCCGCCGTCGGTCACCGTGATCGCCGCGCCGAGGCCGTCCGCCGGATCGGGGTTGATGGTGAAAGTCGCTCCGCCCACCAGGACACTCGCCTGGTCATACTTCTCGATGCGGAGGTCCCCCGTGGGCATGGCCGGCTCGGCCAGCCAGCACTTCATGGCGTCGATGTTGTCGGTGAAGGTGCCAGGGATGCTGGGGTGCTCGAGGCCGAGCTGGTCGGCCTGATACTCGATGCTCACCGTGCTGGCTCTGCTCGCCAGCACGTCGGCGGCGGTAGCGCCGAGGGCCCCCAGGGTGGGCGAGCCCGGCGCCAGCGACACCCAGACGATATCGAGGAGCGGGTTGTAGACGCCGTCTCCGTCCTCCATCAGGCATAGCGCGTCGATCTCATCGCCGCCGGCGGCAGGGCCGCCGAGGACGCCTATGAGGCCGAGCTGTGCCGCCGAAGCCCAGACGGTGGGCACGGCGCCGTTCTGCGTCATCAGGATATCGGCCTCGGTGCCGATGGCCGCGAGGTCGGCCGACCCGCTGCGGAGGGTGAAGTACACGGGGTTCTCGGGGATCGTGTCGCCGTCGGGGTCAACGTACCACGGGCCCTGCTCGACCAGGCCGTCGACGTCGTCCCCGGGAAGCGGTGTGCCGAAGGGATAGCCCGGCGGCGCCACGCAGGCCGCGTTATCCTGGATGCCGTTCTCGTCCAGCTCCTGGGTGTTGGTTCCGCCGACTCCCGGCGCGGGCAGCGGGAAGTCCACGTCGAACTCATCCCCGTGAGCCTGGCCGGGCGCGGCCATGCAGGTGGACTCCTTGTTCACGTCCGTGCCCGGCAGGCCGTCGGGCCAGACCTCCTCAGTGATGGAGAACTTGAAGTCCGGGTCATTTTCCTCCACCGGCTCGGCGCCGTAGGAGAGGGAGTTGATGTCGTTGCTGAAGGCGGCGCAGTTGGCCGCGCTCAGACCCAGGTTCGCGCAGGGGATGCCCACCACAGGCGGCGCAAACTTCTGGCCGTTGAGCCTGAGGATATCGGCCGGGTTGGCCCCGCTGGGGACGAACGGTCCGCCCACAGTGAAGCTGGGGTTCTCCGGCGCGTCCTCGCAGACGATGTTGAGGTCGATATACGATTCGTTGTTCGCGGGGTTGAGATCGTTGGCCCCCTCCGGGATGAGGGGCGTCTCTATGTTGGCGAATGTGACGTCGAAGCCCTCCTCATCCGTGGGCTGCTTGCAGTGCACCCGCACCTCTCTGGTGACGGTCACCGGGTCGCACTGGGCGAGATCGATCTCCCAGTGGAGGTCGTTGATGTCGGGGTCGGCGCAGGGGACCTCATCCCCATCCAGCGTGCAGATGTCGCCCGCCTGCGGCACCCAGCGCACGTTGAGCTGGCTAAGAGGTGTGCCCGTTAGCGACCACCAGACGTTGGAGGTGACAACGGGCGGGCTCAGCTCCTCGCCGGCCCAGATGTAGTGCTTTTGCTCCTCGACGGTGAGGGTGGCCCACTCGTCCACCTTCATCTGCATGGTGACGTCGTCACTGGGGCGCACCTCCGTGCCGTCCGGCAGAGTGACAACGAAGTCCTCGATGCTGATGTCCACCAGCGCCTTGACGCACTTGATGGCGTCCAGGTCGTCCGAGGGCACCAGGCCGAGGGCGGTGGGCAGATCGACCGGAATGGCCACGCCCGGCGCCGGCACGTACATGATGGTCGCCGCGTCGGGCACCACCCCGCCGATGCTGGGAGAGGTGGCGGTGACAGTGTAGAAGAGGTAGTCTCTCAGGGCGGGGTTGGGGTTGGCCGGGTCGAAGTAGTCATCCATGCCCATGTCGGCAAGGCAGAGGCCGTTGACGTCATCCGCTGGTACCAGCCCGAGCTGCGGCGACGGCGCGTAGATCCACGGCGCCATGCCCCCGATGGTCACCAGGATGTCGGCGCCGCTCCAGCCGTTGGCCAGCAGCGTGGCTGCGCCGGAATGGAGCGAGAAGTAGACGTAGCGGTCAGGAATGCCATTGTGGTCGGGGTCTATCTCCCAGCAGTCCTTGTTGTCCAGGGCGTCCAGGACGTCGGAGGGCGGGGGCTGTGGCACCTCATGGACGCCGATGGCGGGGACGGCCATGCCGGTAACGCAGTCGGACCCGTCGCCGTCGAAGACCTGGCTGTTGTTGCCGTCGAGCGTGCTGTAGAACTCGTCGGCCTCCGGCTCGGAGACCGGGCAGGTGTTGGCCTCGTAGTCCACGGCCGTGCCGGCGACGCCCGACGAGTTCTTCGCCACGGAGAAGCCGACGTAGCCGGGGTCAATGTTGAGGAAGTCGGCGCCGTAGCTGAGCGCGTCAAGGTCATCGAAGACCGGCGGCATGTTGTTGCATCCGCCGGTTGGGGCCAGGCCAAGGCCCGCACAGGGGATGCAGACCATCGGCGCGCCCGGGTTGGACAGGATGTCCGCCGGGTGGAAGAGGCCTCCCTGGATCGTCGATGACGGTCCGGTGAAGTCGATGGAAAAGGTGGGATATTGTTCGATTACTGGCTGGGCGGTCGCGAACCTGCCCTGGCCCAGTAGCCCCATACCTACAAACAGGGACGCTACCACGAGGAGACTGGGAAGAAGGAACCTCTTCACAGCCGCTACCCCCTTTCCGCTGCCCAACGCAGCCTGCTTCGGGCTCTCAGAACACAGCTCAGAATACCGGCCGCTGAACGGTCGAATGGCGGGGATAACCTTCCAGAAAAGCGAACAGCAACAGCCTGTCCGCTTCTCTAGGATGCAGACCGTGCCACCAGTGGGCCTATTATACACCCGCCGTCAAGAGGGCGGCCAGCAGGTTCTTGAGTTGGCGTCAGGACTCCGTGGCCGGGCGCCCGGCCGGCAAACAGCCTGTCCCGGGCTGGCCAGACTCTGGTATGATGGGCGTACGTTCGGCCGTGGGTAGTGAGTCGGAGGCAGTGCTTGGGCATGAAGAAGCGTACTGCGGTTGTGTTTCTGTTGGCTGCGATGGTGTCGCTCGTGGGCGCCGCCGCCTTGCTCTCGGGCTGTGGCGACGGAGAGAGCGAGACGGAGCTGCCGGCGCGGGTTCGGGAAGCGACGGCTCTCCTGGCGGGGACGAATCTGAGCGACCTGACGGAGGCCGAGCAGGAGACTGTGGAGTCGGCTCTGCGGGAGGCTCTCGGCTGGGCCGAGACAGTGCACGTGACGAGCGCCACCGACGCGCAGGACATCGTTTTCCGGCCGGATGGCAGCGTGGCCATGATGCGCGTCTTCGGTACGGCCGAGCGTGGACCTCCCGAGTACACGACACCCGAGACCAGCACCACGCAGACTATCAGCGTCTACGGGGAGCCTCCCGCGCGGTTCTGCGACGGGCACGAGGACCCTGAGATGCTCATGATGCAGGAGTATGTGTTTGCCTTCGGCGAGTGGCAGGTTTCGGCGGAGGCGGTCGGGCCCGACGAGGTGCCTTTGGGGCTGTTGTTCTCATATGTGGACCTGAGCGTCGCCGAAGACGCCGGCTTCATGGACGAGCGGGGGCACCAGGTTCGCGGCTTGACCGTGCCTTTTCCCCAGCCAGATGACCCGGACGCTACCATCACCTTGTGGGTAGGCCTGGAGGACGGGCTGGTTCACAAACTGGAGATGACACTCCCCGGGTTGCCCGAGTCCGCGTATCCCTTCGTGTTCGACTACGACGACAACATTGAGATCGAGGTCCCTTCCGAGCCCGCCGCCCCAGACTGCGTCCCCGAAGAATCGAGCGGCTAGCGCGCCGGAAGAGCCGCGCCCCTGTCATTCCAGGCGGTCGGCGGAGCGTGCTGGCAAATCCCCCGTGTCTGCGGACGCCTTGATATGGACGTTCCCACCTGCATTCGCCGCGTCCGACCCGAGGCAGATCAGGCCGTTCCCCGGCCACGGGTCAGGGTAGTAGATGACCGTGTAGTCCCCTCCCGCTTCGAGGCCGTGCGGAAGGCCGAGGGGGCTTCGCTGTGAGCGCGGCCTGCTCCCTTCAGGCGGTTGTCAGGGCACGGGTGACCATGAGGGGAAGGCGTCGAGGGCCGGGTTGTTGGTCAGGTTGGTCTGGCCGGAACCGTCGGCGTTCATGACATAGATCTCGCCGTTGCCGTCGCGTTCGGAGACGAATGCGATATGGGAGCCACCGGGCGACCAGGTGGGCACGCCGTCGTCGGCTGGGTTGTTTGTGAGGTTTATGATGCCGAAGCCGTCAGTGCTCATCAGGTGGACCTCGATGTTCTGCTGGGGCCCGGGGGTGGATTCGAAGGCGATGCAGGTGCCGTCGGGTGACCAGGCCGGCACCGAGTCGCGCCCCTCCGTACTCGTTAGCGGGGTCTGGTTGGAGCCGTCGGCATCCATGACGTAGATCTCCATGTTGCCCCGGCGCTCGGAAACGAAGACGATCCGCCCGCCGTCCGGAGACCAGGCGGGCTGGTTGTCCACGGCGGGGTCATCCGTGAGGCGTTTCACGTGTGAGCCGTCGGCGTTCATGACGTAGATGTCCGATCCGTCATCGCGATCGGATGCGAAGGCGATCCTGGTGCCGTCGGGGGACCAGGCGGGGAAGCCGTCTTCGGCGTCGTCGTCGGTGAGCCTGGACACGTCCGAGCCGTCGGCGTTCATGACGTAGATCTCGGAGTTTCCATCCCGGTCGGAGGCGAAGGCGATCCTTTCACCGTCGGGGGACCAGGTCGGGAAAGTGTCGCGCTCCGGGTTGTCGGTGAGCCTGGTCTGGCCAGAGCCGTCGGCGTTCATGACGTAGATCTCGAGGTTGTCGTCGCGATCGGAGTGGAAGGCGATCCTGCCCGTCGGAGGTTCAGCCACAATCTGCGGGTTGCAGAGAGCGGCTGGCGTAGGGGGCGGTGCTGGCGTGCCGTCCCCTCCGCAGCCCCCAACAAAGATAGCCAGGAGGCCAAGGATCAGCAGCGGTCTTTTCATGTGCACCTCATTGGGGTCGCCCCGAGAGGGGTGTCTAGCCGGGATTGCGCATAATCAGGCTGGCTGCGCCCGAATCGGCTGTGCATGCCTGACGGGAGCGACGGTAGCAGCGTCCACGAACGGTGTCAACCATTCTGCTGTCCCCGCAGGATGACTCATGGTCGTCGCGTGGTAGCCTTTCCAGCTCATCTCCCTAGGTGGCAGGCAGAGGAGGACCCGGGCACGGCACAGGTTAATGTGGGGGCAGGCACGCTCTACGTGCACCATCGCTCGCGGAGCGGCAGCCGCGAAGGCGAGCAGATACCACAGACGCACAATAACGGCCGTATTCGGCTAATGCAAATGCTTGACAAATGCGTTATGATATAGCCCCGCCCTTGCAGCATCCTACTGGAGCTATGGCTTCCAGATAAGGCGTGGGGCTGTGGGCCAGAAGGACACACCGAAGGGGGAGCAACTCGGAGCAGGGTTGCTCCCGTTTGCACATATGTGCGCCGAGCGGACTGAAGACTGCCATGTTTAGGAGACTTCGTGGTAGGAGCCCCGGCGGGGTCTCCGCAGGTGTCGTGCTTGCCATGGCAGCGCTTGTACTGGTAGTCCTGGCTTTCGCCGGCGGCGCCATGTCTGGGCCTGGGTCCAGTCTCGCCCAGGAGGAGACGCCCACGGCGACGCCGGTCTGCACCCCCGGGGACACGGGCTTCCTGAACCCGACCGCTCAGGCTGCTGACAGCGGCGGTGACGGCAACGGCTTCGAAGGGAGCCCCACGGGAGCCTTCGCCGACGGCGGCGCCTACGCCACGAACGCCGACGGACCCGGCGACCGGCACCGCTATTACGACTACAGCATCTCCATCCCGCCAGGCTGCCAGGCGGTGGGGATCGAGACGCGCCTCGACTGGTGGCTGAGCAGCACGTTGGGCACCAACAGCATGAGCGTGGAGCTGTCCTGGGACGGCGGCACGTCGTGGACGGCGGCGAAGACGGACACGACGGAGGGAACCTCGGAGCACACGATCGTGCTCGGTGGTGCGAGCGACGGCTGGGGACGCGCCTGGACCGGCAGCGAGCTGTCCAACGGCAACTTCCGGGTTCGCATCACGAGCAACTGCTCCGGCTCGTTCTGCGACCTGCGTGACTTCAATCTGGACTGGGTGCCCGTGCGAGTGTCGTACGAGCCGGCACCTACAGCGACGCCGACGAACACGCCCACTGCGGCACCCACCTTCACGCCGATGGCGACGCCGACGGAGACACCCACGCCCACGGTGACTCCTACCCCTACGGACACGCCTGTGCCAACGCCGACGGATATGCCCACACCAACGCCCACGGACACTCCGACGCCGACCGACACGCCCACACCAACGCCCACGGACACACCCACGCCGACAGACACGCCGACACCGACACCTACGGACACGCCGGTGCCGACGCCAACGGACACGCCGACCGCCACACCGACGGAGACGCCGCTGCCCACGGCCACGCCAACGCCGACGGATACGCCCACACCAACGCCCACGGACACTCCGACGCCGACCGACACGCCCACACCGACGCCAACGGACACGCCGACACCGACACCTACGGACACGCCGGTGCCGACGCCAACGGACACGCCGACCGCCACACCGACGGAGACGCCGCTGCCCACGGCCACGCCAACGCCGACGGATACGCCCACACCAACGCCCACGGACACTCCGACGCCGACCGACACGCCCACACCGA
>CAZFGZ010000047.1:8074-12273 GCA_964518585.1 uncultured Dehalococcoidia bacterium
CGACCGCCACACCGACGGAGACGCCGCTGCCCACGGCCACGCCAACGCCGACGGACACTCCGACGCCCACGGACACACCGACGCCGACAGACACACCCACACCAACGCCGACTGACACGCCGGTGCCGACGCCGACGGATACGCCGACCGCCACACCGACGGAGACGCCGCTGCCCACGGCCACACCGACGCCTACGGATACGCCCACACCAACGCCGACCGACACGCCGGTGCCGACGCCAACGGACACGCCGACCGCCACACCGACGGAGACGCCGCTGCCCACGGCCACACCAACGCCGACCGATACGCCCACACCAACGCCGACGGACACGCCCACGCCAACGCCGACGGACACTCCGCTCCCGACGGACACACCGACGCCGACGGATACGCCGACACCAACGCCCACGGACACACCGACGCCGACGGATACGCCCACACCCACACCCACGCCCACGGACACTCCGCTGCCCACGGCCACACCAACGCCGACCGATACGCCCACGCCAACGCCGACGGACACTCCGACGCCCACGGATACGCCCACACCGGCGCCGACGGATACGCCGACACCCACACCGACGGACACTCCGCTCCCGACGGACACTCCGACGCCCACCGATACGCCCACACCCACACCGACGGACACGCCCACACCGACGCCAACGGAGACCCCCACCAACACACCGACGCCAACGGAGACCCCCACGGCCACTCCGACGCCGACGAACACGCCTTCCCCCACGCCGACACCGGTGCCCGGCTGCGGCGGCGTGACGGGCACAACGGTGTGCGTCCAGCCACCAACCCAAACAGTGGAGACGGTGAACACCTTTACGGTAGACGTGGTGGTGGATCAGGTGACGAACCTGGGTGCATACCAGTTCACCCTCAGCTTTGACCCGACGATGGTCGAGTACCAGAGCGTCGCGAACAGTTACTTCCTGGGGAGCAGCGGCCGTCCGGTGAGCTGCATGCCGCCGACGGAGACGGCGAGTAGCGTCCGCTTCGCCTGTGTCACGCTGGGCTCGGAGCCCGAGGGGCCCGACGGGGCGGGCGTGCTGGCGAGGGTCACGCTGGTGGCAGTCGGTACAGGAACCAGTCCCTTGGATCTGAGCGAGGTCGTCCTCACGATTCCGCAAGGTACGATCATACCGGCGGACGAGCTGGACGGTTCGGTCACTGTGCTCTTGGGACCGACAGCCACCCCCTGCCCGGGCGGCGTCTGTCCGACGGCCACGACGACGCCGACCGTCACGCGCACCCCCACGCAGGTTCCCGCCGACACCATCGTGAGCATCGAACCTCCCTCATCAAGTGTGCCAAGAGGCACCATCTTCACAGTTGACGTGGCTGTGGAGGCGGTCAGTGATCTCGCTGCTTATGAATTCCAGCTGAACTTCGATCCAGACGTCCTTGAGTTCATCAGCGTTGCCAATGCGTCGTTCCTGGGGAGCACCGGCCGCGGTGTGTTCTGCCCCCCGCCCGTGGTGACCGACAGCCGCTTCAAGTTCGGCTGCGCCACCTCCGGGCTGGAGCAGCCAGGACCGAACGGCTCGGGCACCCTTTCCGTGGTCACCTTCCGGGCCGTGGCTGCCGGGGTTTCCCCCCTTGAACTGGTCGATGTTGGGCTGGCGAACCCGGCGGGCAGGGACATCCCCGTAGCAGTCCACGATGGGAGTGTCTCCGTCTGGTTGGCGCCTACCGCCACGCCGACACCTTGCCCGGGCGGGATCTGTCCCACCGCAACCCCGACGCCTACGCCTACGAACACGCCACCGCCGACTCCCACCTCTGTGCCAGTGTCCTGCGCTCCGGCTTCCGGCGCAGCTGTCTGCCTTAACCCACCGGATCAGAGCGTTGGCATCAGCACCGACTTCACCGTGGGCGTGGTCGCGGACAACGTGACCAACCTGGGGGCCTACGAGTTCACTCTCGTCTTTGATCCGCTAGTGGTCGACTTCGTCAGCCTCGCAGACGCGCCATTCCTGGGCAGCACCGGGCGGCAGGTGTACTGCCTGCCCTCCATCCTCACGGAGAACAGCGTGCGACACATCTGCGTCACCCTCGGAGACAAACCCGCCGGCCCGGACGGGTCAGGCACGCTGGCCACGATCACGTTCGACGCGGCGGCGGGCGGGACAAGCGCCCTGGATCTTCAAGACGTCACCCTGCTCGCCGCTGATGTCTGGGCGACGCCCTTGCCGCTGACGGAGCAGGACGGCTCAGTGACGGTGACGCTGGAGCCGACCCCGACCCCGACCATCACCCCGACTCCCACCGACACGCCCACCCCCGGCCCCAGCCCTACGCCCACGCTTACCCCAGTGCTGGGTTGTGCGCCTTCCGGCGTGACAGCCATGTGCGTCTTTCCCGCCAGCCAGACAGTGCCCCTGGGGCCGGACTTCGCCGTCAGCATCGTAGTAGACAATGTCACCGACCTGGGCTCGTATGAGTGGGAGGTGCAGTTCGACCCAACCATCGTGGGCTACGTCGAGGTCGTCAATAGCACCTTCCTGGGCAGCACCGGGCGATATGTCTCCTGCGTTGACCCGATCATCTCGGAGACGGGGGACAGCCTGCGGTTCGGCTGCAACAGTTGGGACACCGGGACCCCCGGCCCCGACGGCACGGAGGTGCTCTCCACCGTGACGTTCTCGACCATCGCCGAGGGGACAAGCTCCCTCGATTTCACCCGCGCGGACCTATCGGATCCCCTCGGCGACGAAATCCCCGGGGAGGGGCAGGGCGGGGGCGTCACCGTCTCGGCAAGCGCGGCTGCGTCGACCGGCCAAACGAACCTTAGGGAGCCCGCCGTGGCCGCCGCCGGGCTGGTGGGGGGCCTGGCTCTTCTGCTGACCCTGGCCAGCGCCATCGCCTCACGGTTTCTGGCAGGCACCGGACCCCACTCTCGCTCCGGCAACCGGGGCCGCTTCTGGAAAGGACGTGAAAAGCTGTAATGGACAGCTTGCCGCCAAACACGACTGGTCCCGCAGGGGGGAGGGAAGATCCGGTGGGCGAGAACGGAGGGTACCAGGTGCTGCGCCGCGTTGCTGTGCTTCTCATTAGCCTACTATGCCTCGGCATGGCAGGGGGACTGATGGCGGCGCATATAGCTACTGCCCAGTCCACGGTGATGTACGAGAACCCCTCAAGCGCCGATGTATTCATCGGAGGCGAGAAGATCGTCATCAATGAGGAGGTCGCCGGTATTCCGGGTGACAGGGGCCTCGGGGAGTTCGAGTTCGCTATCATCTTCAACCCAGATCTTGTGGAGATCAGCATCGCCGAAGGTCCTTTCCTCGGGAGCACGGGCCGAACCACGTCTTGCCAGGGAACGCGCCCTAGCGCGGCCGAGATCGCCTTCGCCTGCCAGTCCAGCGGGACACAGCCTGGACCAGCCGGCTCTGGCATCCTGGCCTGGATTACTGTGACTCCCGCTTCGGGTCTGGTGTTGCGGCCCACCAGCAATAACGGCGTGCTCGCGCTGCTGGATAACCGAGCGGCGGGGGCGACGCTCGTTGATACGTCAGGTGCCCTGATCGTCCCTGAGGAGGTTCTCGATTCGATCGTCATCGTGCAGGCGCTGGAGGCGGACCTGAACCAGGATTGCACAGTGAACGTCATCGACGAGCAGTTGGAGTCGGTGCGGTATCCAGCGGCGCTCTGGTCTCTACTGTATGACCCGTTCCTCGATCTGGAGCCCCACTGGGCGGACGGTGACATCGACATCCAGGATCTCCAGTTTGTGTACGGTCGGGACGGCTCAGTCTGCCCTACGCAAGTGCCGCCACCGTCGCCCACTCCCTCGCCTACGCCGTCCGCTACTGCCACGCCGACCGCTACTGCCACGCCGACCGCTACTGCCACGCCGACCGCTACACCGCCGGACAGCGACGGAGACGGCTGCACCGATGAGGAGGAGCTGGGCCCTGACCCCGTCCTGGGTGGAACCCGCGATCCGTTCAATTTCTGGGACTTCTATGATGTGCCCGTCCCCACGGCCTTCAACGGCGGCACCCTGGCGAACAGGGACAAGGCCGTCACTATTGCCGGTGACCTGCTGGCTGTCCTGGAGTACGCAGGCACATCCGATGGTGGTCTCTGCAACAGCGGCCCCGACAACACCCCCGGCACCCCTGACGACAGGTGCTACAACCAGGACAAGAACTCCGACGGCGAGGACGACGGGCTCC
>CAZFGZ010000048.1:0-12260 GCA_964518585.1 uncultured Dehalococcoidia bacterium
GTCGGGGTCGAACGGCCCTTCCTGCGCGCGGCCGGAAGACCAGAGAATGGTGTGGTGATAGCGGTCAGAGCCGGAGGGCACAGCTCCAGGCCGTTGGGGCGGCTGCCGAGCGCATTCGGAGGATAGGCATGGTTGCCAGGAAGGCAAGGACTGTCCGCTCGCCCATTGGAGAGGTTCGCACGGATTCGACGGGCTCGGCCATCGGGGTGGTCAGGCTGGACCCGGAGCGGTCCCACAGGGGCGTCCCCGCCCTGCTGAAGCAGGTCATCGATGCGGAAAGCACGCAGGACTGGGAGGCGATCAAGGCGAAGATCGACTACACCTGCGAAGGCCTGAGCCAGGCCCTTGAGCCGCTGGACGGCGAGACCGGCTTCGCGGAGCGCATCCGCAGGCAGTTGGAGGAGGGCAAGAAGCTTCTCTTCAAGCCGAACATGGTAGCTGTCCTCGCCATCGACCCCGTGACTCACGGGGAAGGGACGGGGCACGTGGCCTGCACGGCCTGGCCCTTCGTGGCGGCGCTTATGAGATGGTTCCACGACCACCTGGATGTCTCCTACCACCAGATGGCCGTCGGGGAGGCGGCCACCGGGACGGCTGCCATGGCCGCGCGCCTGAATCTGGCCCTGGGCGGGGCACTGCGCGTGACGCCCGAGGGAATCATGGAGGGCCGGCCGGGGCCCTTCTACGCGGGGTGGGGCTTCTACTTCGTGCGCAGGTACCTCGCCGAGACCCACGACCCGTCCCATCAGGACGACCCCATGCGGGGCTACGACGACAGCGTGACGGGCAACTACGTGCCTCCGGGGAGGGCGAACGATAGGCTGCCCCTCTATGACCTGAACCGCACCCAGACGGCGCCCCCGCGAGGGAGGGATGTGGAGGTTCCCAACGGGGCGAACTTCCAGAGCATCACGCTCCACAAGGCGGTCGTCGGCGGGGATCCGAACGACCCGGACGACCGGACAGACTACCCCGGCTGCGTGCTTGTCAACGTCCCAAGGCTGAAGGTCCACAACATGGCCCTGATCACCAGCGCCATCAAGAACCTGGGCATCGGCCTCTACCCGATGGAGGCCGCCGACGACCCGGACCCGGCGAGCACAAGCTGGAAGTACAGCTGCCCGGACGGGCCTGCGCCGGGGATGAAGTTTGGCATTCCCCACCAGGTGTGGGTGCCCGAAGAGATCGACGACACGGGGAGACCCAAAAGGGATGCGGACGGCAACCCCCTCGTCACCAGGACTGCGGGGCTCCCCGGCACCATGGCGGACATCCTCGAGGCGCTCAAGCATGAGGAGGTCGTCGCGCTGAGCGTGGTGGACGCGATAGAGACCGCCAACCTGGGGCACATGGGCTCCCCGCCGGGCACGGCCGTCCCCGAGGGTTACGTCTTCGCCGGGCTCGACCCGGTGGCCTTGGACCTGCTCTGCGCCAGGTACCTGTTCAAGACCGTGCCGATGGCGGAAGCGCGGCGGCTCTGCGCCGAGCAGGGCCTCGTCTCTGAGTTCATGCGCCGGGTTCCCCTCCCGCGCGCCGACGGGCGGAACATCGTGACCGAGACGGGCGTCGACTCACCCCTCTGGAGGGATCGGGTCTTTGCCTACGCGGAGGGTCGGGGCCTGGGCAGCCAGCAGTACTACGTGGTAGGCCGGGACTTGACCGCTGACGCGCCTCTGGCCTCTGTGGATGGGCACCTCGGACGGGTGGAGGGGGACAGCTTCTCCGAGCTCGCGACGTCGACGCTGTACACGGATATCAGCAAGCCGCTGTGGGACCTCCAGGCCACCGTGCTGGCCTACGCCGAGGCGAACGATGCCCTTACCGGCTCCGCGTACCGGCGGGAGTTCCTGGAGGCCTTCGACGAGAACGGCGACGGGCTGATCGACTACGAGGAGATGGGAAAGACAGGCTTCTTGAGCGCCCTCGGGGTCGGCTTTGGCCGGATGGTGCACCTTATGGCAGCGGAGCCGTTCGGAGCGCAGCGTGGCTCCTTCCAGATCCGCTCGATCCTGCTCAGGTTGGGCGACGGGGCATTCAACAGCGAAGGAGAGGATCTGTTCAGGGAGTATGGGGACAACGGGGCGTGCTCGG
Source organism: uncultured Dehalococcoidia bacterium (assembly GCA_964518585.1). Taxonomy (GTDB): domain Bacteria; phylum Chloroflexota; class Dehalococcoidia; order DSTF01; family CAZFGZ01; genus CAZFGZ01. The sequence continues at coordinate 2,092 of CAZFGZ010000048.1, forward strand.
TGGGCCTGTGGCTGGCGCTGAAGCCGACGGAAGGCAAGGACCCCCTCTTCCCCTCGCTGACCTGGGGCAGGGGCAAGTGGCCGAGCCTCCAGTTCGCCAGGCAGATGCAGATCCTGGGGCTGGTGTACGGTCAGGAGGCGCCCGAAGTCATCGGGCTGGTATCGCTCTACGGGTACGCGTTCGACTACGCCGACAAGGCGTTCAACGAGGGGCGGTTCACAGGCGGCCTCATGCCTACCGCTGACCCGCTGGCGGCGCAGAAGTACGTTCGGGCCGTGGAGGGGGGCGCTGAGCCGCTGCCCTTCGTGCTCTACGTGCCGGCGGGCTTCGGCAGGTGCGGGGAGAGGGCCGTTCCCAACGTGGAGGAGACGGGCGACCGCGAGAAGATGTTTCGGGCGGGGTTCCGCGGCGGCGAGGAGATGTGGTAGTGGCCGCGAGAGCGGCTGAGGGGGAGGGGCCCGGCCCCTGAGCGGTTAGATGGCCAGAGCTATCCGCGGTGCGCGAAGGCGCCTCTTGCCGCGGATGGCCCTGTGCGTGGGACTGGCTCTGGTCGTCGGTGTGGTGCTGCTCCTGGTGGGCATTTGCAGTGGTGTGATCGAGCGCTCCTTCATCTACTTTCCAGACAGGGACCTTGTGGGCGACCCGGGCGACGTGGGGTTGCCGTTCGAGGACGTGACGTTTGCCGCGAGCGACGGCGTGCGGCTCCACGGTTGGTTCGTGTCCGGGCAGAAGGCTATCACCTGGCTCTGGTTCCACGGCAACGCGGGGAACATCAGCCACCGGCTGGAGAACCTGGAGCTGCTGCACGACGAGCTGGGTGTGAGCGTCTTCCTCTTCGACTATCGGGGCTACGGCCGCAGCGAGGGGACGCCCTCGGAGGAGGGGACCTACCGGGATGGTGAGGCCGCGCTGGCCTACCTTCGCTCGCGGGCGGACGTCGATGCGGACAGGATCATCTACTTCGGGCGGTCCCTGGGGGCGGGAGTAGCGGTGGAGCTGGCGGTCGGTGAGCCGCCCTTCGCCCTCATCCTGGAGTCACCCGTCCCCTCCATTCCGGAGCTGGCCCGACGGCACTATCCGTTCCTGCCGGTGTGGCCCCTCATCGGGACGAAGTACGACTCGCTGGGCAAGATCGACAAGATCGCAGCGCCTCTCCTGGTGCTTCACGGGGACAGGGATGACGTCGTTCCTTTCGCGGCGGGCAGGGAGCTCTTCGAGGCGGCGAACGAGCCGAAGGAGTTCTACACCATCCGGGGCGCGGGCCACAACGATACGTATCTGGTCGGAGGCGAGGAGTACTTCGGGGTGCTTCGGCGGTTCATGGAGGGGCTGGGGCAGTAGGGCGGCTCGCTGCGCGCTCCACAGACGTAGTGGGCGAGGCGGCGGCTTCTTGGGGGTGCCCCGGCTGGTATACTGTTCAGGGTATGGCTTGGCAAGCTGGTCAGAGCGGGGGTAGCTCAGTCTGGTGGAGCTCCTGCCTTCCGAGACATCAGGAGGCGGGTGAAGAGCAAGCAGCTTGTGCAGCGCAACCGATTGTGTGGAACGCACCCGCTCTAGTTCTCCGGTTGCTGTCGAGCCTCAAGCATCGGGCCAGCGATGACGCTGAATGGCACCCGCTGCGCCTCCTGGCCCTCGACGCGAGCTACAATGACGTAGCTTCCCGGCGCCCCCAGCGTCAGCGGCAGGTTCGCGGCGAGCTGGAAGCGCTGGCTCTGTCCGGCCTTCATGCCGGGCGGTCGTCCTGCTTCGAACTGGGCGCCCACCTTGCCGACGGAGTCCCCGTCGTCGGTTTGGATCTCGATCTCGACGTTCTGCAGTTGGTTTGTCTCGTTCCAGGGCACTCGGAACGCAGCCGCCAGCCCGACCGGTTTAGTGAACGGGAAGGCTCTGTTCACCGTCACCCTGTCCCAGCCCCCGCCGATCAGGTACAGTTTGCCGCCGATGATCTCGGCATAGTCGCCTAGGATCAACCACTCGACTTCCACTTGACACCTCCTTCGAAAAGCACTACAGTGCCACTACAGACTGTAGTGGAATGGGCCGATCATGTCAATGCCGGAGGTTGCCGACCTCCTCTTCGATGAGGAGAACGAGGAAGAGATGGCCGCCCACGGTTTGACACCGAGAAGGGTCATGCAGGTGTTGGAGAACGACCACCTCGTGGTGCCAAATCGACGTGAGCGCCGCGCGCAGTACTTGATCGTCGGAAGAGACAACGGCGGGGCCAGCATCACGGTCCCTATCGAGCCGACGGGTGACCCGCTGGTCTGGCGGCGAGTCACCGCGTGGTCGTCCAAGGACTACGAGCGGCAGCGGCTGGAGAGATCGGAATAGACCCGTTCCGGCACGGGACCCAAAGGCGGGGTGACATGATGGACGACAAAGAACGAGAGGAGCTACGGAATCCGGAAAGCTGGGACTGGGATCGCGCCGAAAGCCGCCCTGGTCGCAAGAAGCCGCGCGCTGTCGTCTCGGTGGCGTTCAACCGGGACGACTTCGAGACGGTGGCAGCCTTCGCGGAGCGGGCAGGGATGAAGCTATCGCAGTTCATCCGGTCGGCGGCAATCGGTCGCGTCCAGGGGAAGATGCAGGTCGTGTTTCTCACCTCGGGTAGCCCGGAAGCTGGCGGCGGAGGACTGCTTTCGCTCCCCGCCGTTACGGAGGTGAACGCGAAGCTGGACTCGCTCAAGGAGTCCCAGGAGCCTTTGTACACGCCTGCATAGCGCAGCCGTGCCACCCCGCGCCGAGCCCTTTCCGGCCGCTGCTGTGCCCCTGCCAGCGGCGCGAGGGCGACGGCACGCCGACGCGGGCGGGACATCGGGTCGGGCCGGTCTGTGGGGGTCTGACGTGGTAGCTCGCGGAGCGTCTTGCGCGCAGCACTGCTACGGCCCATAATTGTGATGATGCGGTATCTTCTCGCGATTGTGCTCTCGGCTGCTGCCCTCGTGCTCGTCGTCGCCTGCGGCAACGGCGAAGACGAGGGGACCGTCCCCGTCGTCACGCCAGCGTCCACGGCGGCCGCGGACGAGGCGGGGCCGCCGCCGGTGTCGGCGGAGGCGACCGTTACCGACAGCGGACTCCAGATAATAGAGGTCGAGGTCGGGACGGGCGACGAGGCGCAGGCCGGCCAGACGGTCAGCGTTCACTACACGGGGTGGCTCGCCGACGGCACGAAGTTCGATAGCTCTCTGGATCGAGGGGAGCCGCTTTCGTTCACCCTGGGTGCCGGCCAGATGATCGCGGGGTTTGACGAAGGGGTCGCCGGCATGAGGGTTGGCGGAACACGGCGTCTCATCATTCCCTCCGCTCTGGCCTACGGCTCCCAGGGCAGACCGCCCGTAATCCCCGCGGACGCCGAGCTGACGTTTGACGTCCAGCTCGTGGCGCTGCAGTAGCCTCGACGACACGACGGTACGGCCCGGCCCTCCATCTCGATAGCGGCGCGCATGGCGCCGACGTGCGCTTCAGTAGCGCCCGCGCGGGCGATTGTATGCCGCGTCGGCGGTAGCTATACTGTCGGCGAGCGGGGGTAGCTCAGTCTGGTAGAGCTCCTGCCTTCCAAGCAGGTTGTCGCGGGTTCGAGTCCCGTCCCCCGCTCCAGATTCATTTCTGCCCCCCAAAACACCCGTCTTCAAGCCCCTTCGTCTTCGGAGGCTTGTGGCCTCACGTCTCGGAAGCTAGTGGCCTCTTTGTCTGTCCGGCCATGAGGGAGCCGGGTGCAGGGCAGTAGCGGTCCGACAGGAGCCCCTCCTGGTGCGCCGCATGGTTCTCGGCGGAAGCGTGGCCAGGATCGCGCTCGCCGAGTCCGACGGGCTGCGCCGGGTTCGGCGGGACATGCATCATCCGTTCTGGGGAGCAGCCGGCAGGTTGTGCATGCCAGCTCTCCCTCAGCGGCGAGCACGGCTTCTCACGGGCGAGGAGCACATCCCCCTTTGGACCCGGACTCCGTATGCTATTCGGCGGCCACCGCCTCCTTAGCGCGGTGCCGGGTGGTCGCGTTGATCAGCGCTTCGCGGTCCCCGCCACTCATCCCGGCGATGTACCTCACCAGCTTCTTCCGCGACTCGATGTCGTACTGCGTGGTGATGGCGATCTGTTCCATGACCGGCGAGCCACCACCATGATAGGAGCCGATGTTGTGGATTCCGCCCGCTGCCGAGCAGAGCACATCACCCAGGTAGCGCCAGAACTGCGCCTGGTCCTCGACGTCGACCTTGGCGCTCCGCTTGGTGTACTTGCGAAGCAGATCCCCGACCTCCGGGTTCGCAAAGTCCCTCTCGTACGGGAAGGTCGCCGTCACGCCACCGGAGATGTCGCAAAGGATCTCCGCTTCCCGGAAGACCGCCTCGCCCGAGAGACAGCGACCGACGTTGCAGTAGATCGAGTTGGGGATGTAGGAGCCGGGGCCGTAGGGCACGAAGCCGACGCCCGGCATGTAGACCTCCGGCTTGCCAAGGTCCGAGGCAGTGTAGCCCGCGGCGTACCCTAGCTCGGTGGTCATGATGATCTCCGCAAGCTTCTCCCGTACGTGCGGCGCCCTCTGGACGTTGTTCACTTCGGCGGCGAGAGCTGCCCCGCCAACAATCAAGTCGCCAATCGCCGGCTTGCAGCCCGAATAGGAGTGGCGGTGGAACAAGGCGAAGAGGAGGGCCAGGACCCCCCCGTGCTGCCATTCGCCGGCGAGGAAGACCCGCTCCCAAGGCACGAAGCAGTCGTCAAAGATCACGTAGGAGTCGGTCGCGCCCGGCATGAAGCCGCGCTTATAGTACTCTCTCTCTCGGAGGTTGTGGATCGTGACGACCTGCTTCAGGCCGTCCCAGTCACCGGGGATCGCGAAGGCGACGGCGTAGTCCTTGTCCTCGGCACGCAGGGCCCTGGTGGGCACCACCAGTATCTCGTCGGCTACCGAGGCTTCGGAGATGTGGAGCTTGCAGCCACTGACGACGATGCCATCCGGCCGGCGTTCCTTGATGTGGACATAGGCGTCGGGGTCGGGCTGGTCGGCCGGCCGCAACAAGCGGTCGCCCTTCACGTCGGTTTGGGCGCAGCAGCCCACGAGGTCCTCCGTCTGGAAGCGGGTGAGCCACTTCTTGAAGTTCTCGTGGTACTGGGTGGCGCCGTTGTTTGACTTGTCGGCTTCGTAGGAGACGTTGTAGATCGCGTTGACGGCGTCGATGCCCATGCAGCGCTGGATACAACCGCCGATCTTCTGGCAGAGCATGCGGGTCATGTCCTGCTTTCTGTGCAGGTCGTCGGTGTTCTGGTGAATGTGGGCGAAGCGGCTGATCCGCTGTCCCGTGAGATGGGAGATGGCGGTGCACAGCTCTTCGTTCTCGGGCCTGGCTGCTTCGTCGAAGGTAGTCCCGATGGTATTGAGGCAGTCCATCTGACGCTCGTCGGTGCGGTCGATGAGCTCACCGTTGAAGTAGATGTTCCGCCGCATCTTGCCCAGTCCCTTGATGTACTCTTCCTTGGTTCTCATGTCCCCTCCTTCTTGGCGTGTCTATTCTAGCTGTGTGATGTCGGAAACCAGTTCGTGCCGTTCCAGGCCTCGCCGCTACTTCTTGAGCCAAAGGCATGCCTGGCAGGCACGCGCCGCTGATCGGGCACTTCACCCATGGTAACATGCCTGGCCAAGGAAGTCCGCATAGAATCAGCCCTTCATGTGGGTCGAGAGATGCTTCCGGCATCGAAACTGCTTCAATACAGACGGGTGAAGTCGAACCGTGCATCCCGGAGATCATGCCGCTCATCGAGGCTCAGCGGACATTCGACTCCCTTCACGACCAGACGAACATAGCCGTGCAACTGAAACCGAGACCGAAGCCATCAAGGAGATGTCCGTCCTTTGAGTGGACGGAAGGCAAAACGAATGCGACGTCCAGATCGAGGTCGTCCCCGTGCCTGGGAACCATCGAATGCCAAGCGCTGAGGGACCGTAGCTAACACCCTGAGCGAAACGGTCCGGTTATCGTGTGGCTGGTTACCGGGTCGGCTCGAGGACGACAACCGGGATCCGCCGGTCAGTCTTGGCCTGGTACTCCTCATACGCGGGCCATGCGTCGACAGCCAGCGCCCACCAGCGCTCCCTCTCATCCCCGTGCACCTCGCGAGCGGTCACTTCGTAAACGTTCGCGCCGTCCTGCAGGGTCACCGCCGGTGAGGCTATCAGGTTGAGGTACCAAACCGGGTTCTCTGGAGCGCCAGCCAGGGAAGCGACGACGGCGTATGTCCCGTCGTGCTCGACGCGCATCAGGGGCGTCTTGCGTACCTTGCCGGTATGGCGACCACGCGTGGTGAGGATGACGATTGGCTTGCCCTCGAGCGTCCCGCCCTCGGCGCCGCCCGTAGCCTCGTAGAGCGCCACCTGATCAGCGACGAACTTCCACGGGCTCGGCTCATACTCTCCTTGGACGGGCATGTGGCGATGGTAGCGCGAAGCTGGCGTAGCTGCAAGCTGTCAGGGGGTTGTGCCGACACGGTTGATGAGCACTGCTTGGGGAGCAGATGCTCGTACCGCGACCCGGGGGATTGACGCTCCTCTGGTCCAGCTACTGCCTTGCAAGCAGGTTGTCGCGGGTTCGAGTCCCGTGCCCCGCTCCAGATTCATTCTTGCCCCCTAAACACCCGTCTTTGAGCCCCTTCGTCTTCGGAGGCTTAGGGCCTCTTTGTCTATCCGGCCATGACCAGGCCGGGTGCAGGGCAGTAGTAGTCCGACAGGAGCTCCTCCTGGTGCGCCGCATGGTTCTGGGCGGCAGCGTGGCCAGGATCACGCTCGCCGAGTCCGATGCTCAAGTTTGGGGGCTCTCCAGAGCACCGGATTCGACGCAGCAATCTCACGTCCCGGGCGTTGCCGTTTCAAGGGCATGGGTGAGCATCTCTGATCGCGATCCCGAGGGGGATCGATTGTGCTAGTCCAGACGGATGTTGCCGGGAGGAGCAGATTCCTGCTTCCTAGCTTCGCCTGCCCAACTCGCGCTAGGGGCGATGGGAGGTGATCGCTGATGTGAGCTAGGCCAGTCCCTGGCGGATGGTAGAAGCACCGGTTTGGTCTGCCCAGGGACGCTGTGTTCCTCTTCTTTCAGGCCCAGTACTCGAGCGATCTTCACCGGTTCTTGATGGGGGCGGCCGATGCCTTCATATCCCTTTCACAGGCAGAGAGTAGCCTTGGGTATAGAAAGAGAAGAGCTGTGACCAAGTAGGAGAGCGGCTGGTTGTCCAGAGAGGAGAATAAGATGGCTACCAAAGCAGAACGCCCAAAGGTTTGGGGGATGGGCGGGTTCCCCATCGGCCGTGTGGCTGGGATCGACATCCTGGTGCACTGGAGCTGGTTGGTGATATTCGGCCTTTTGACCTGGTCCCTGGCGGAAGGCCTGTTTCTGCCCGGTTACCCTCACTGGACAAGAGCTGAGGCCTGGACGGCGGGTGCGGTCACAAGCCTGGTGCTCTTTGGATCGGTGCTGTTACACGAGCTGTCTCATTCGCTGGTGGCCCGCCGTCAAGGCATGGACGTCGCGAGCATCACGCTGTTCATCTTCGGCGGCGTCTCCAGCCTCAAAGGAGAGCCAAAACGTCCCGCACAAGAGTTCCTGATCGCGATCGTCGGTCCGGTCACCAGCTTCGTGCTAGCTGGCATCTTCGGCATAGGTGCGCTGGTTATGAGGGGCGGAGTTGGCACCGCCTTTATGTACCTCGCCTTCATCAACCTTGTACTCGGAGCGTTCAACTTGCTTCCGGGGTTTCCGCTAGATGGCGGACGGGTCCTCAGAGCCCTGGCTTGGGCCCGCGGCGGCAATATGGTGAAGGCCACGCGGCTTGCCTCTGATGCAGGCAAGGCCATGGCTTTTATGCTCATGGCCGGCGGCGCAGTGGCTTTCCTCCTGGGCGGCCTGATAACCGGCGTCTGGTTCCTTGTCATCGGCTGGTTCCTTCTTTCTCAGGCTGACATGGGCTACAAACAGGTGCTCGCCCAGGATGTCTTGCGGGGCATTTCGGTTGGCTCTGCCCTGACCCATGATTTCCACCCTGTGCCGCCCGAACTCAGTTTGAACGAGTTCCTCTCGGACTATGTGCTGACGTACCATCAACGCTCCTATCCGGTGATGTCCGGCAGTCGGCTAGTAGGTTTGATCTCACTGGCCGACCTGAAGGGATACCCTAGAGCAGAGTGGCATGAGCATAGTGTATCCGAGGTGATGACACCGCAGGATCGGCTACATGTCGTGCGACCGCGGGATGACTTGGCGACAGCGGCCGAAGAGATGGCCTCGGCAGACGTGCAGCAACTACCGGTCATGGAAGACGGACGCCTTCTCGGTTTCGTGACGCGTGCCGACATCATCCGGCTGATCCGCCTGCGCCACGATCTGGGCGAGACAGGAACTGAAGGGCGCGGCCGCCAGGAGGCAGAGCAGGTTGCTCGCAGGAGCCAAGTGAGGGAGGTAACAAGCAGTTCGCGTCCCGCGTGAAAGGAGCTGTCGGTCGTCCGGAAGGCTTCGAGTCGAGTTCAACAGAAAACGGCGGCGAGCGGCTTGCCCAGGCGGGAGGGAAGGAGAGATGAGAGAGACAGATGGCGTTACTGGCATTGCGGGACGTGGCTGGGACTACCGCCGCGTGGACGCAGCCATTCCGGCCTTGACGCTGCTGCTGCGGCTCACGTTTGGCTTCTACTTCGCCTGGTCAGGGTTCGACAAGCTGATCACGCACTTCTCGGCCCAGGGATTCCTTCTCCACGGTACTCAAGGACCTCTGAAGGACCTGTTCATGGACATGGGCCAGAGTGGCACGGCCTTGAACCTGATCGACCCGCTGGTGGTCTACGGACAAATTCTCATCGGCCTTGCGCTGATCTTCGGGCTCTTCACCCGGTTCGCGCTTTTCTCAGGCATCATCCAACTGTCCCTGTTCTATGTCGCCCAGTTGTGGCCGGCGAATAATCCATTCCTAGACCAGCATATCTTCTACATTCTGACGATGAGCCTTCTGGCCGCTCTGGGCGCTGGCCGCGTCTTTGGTCTTGATGGCGTCATTGAAAGGTGGGAGCCCGTCAGGCACGTGCGCCCGCTGCAGTACGCGCTGGGCTGATCGTGAAGGAAGGCGAGGGCAGTGTGATGCGACGGCACACTAGCAGAAAGGAAGGAAAGCGATGTTGCGTAAACTAGGAGACCTGTTTGGCATCGCCGTTAGGGCGACGGATGGTGAGATCGGGAGGATACACGATTTCTACTTCGATGACCACACCTGGTCTATCCGGTACATGATCGTAGACACAGGAGGCTGGCTGAGTGGACGGCTCGTCCTGATATCGCCCGTCGCGCTGGAGGCGCCAGACCGGCATAGGCGCGTGTTCCCAGTCTCACTCACGAGACAGCAAATACAAGACAGTCCTAGCATCCACGGCGATATGCCAGTGTCACGCCAGCATGAGGTCGAGCTCCATAGGTACTATGGTTGGCCCACGTACTGGGACGGAGGGCTGATCTCGGGCAGCGTCGTGGGCCTGCTGCCGCAGCCGCTCATCGACTCGCAGGCGAACTCCCGGCAATCGTCGGCAGGTGGTCAAGGCGGGGCGAGCGAAGGCGATCCACACTTGCGGAGCGTACGGGAGCTGACACGATACCATGTTCACGCCACCGACGGCGAGATCGGTCATGTCGACGACTTCCTTGCCGAGGCGGAGACCTGGAAGATTCGCTACATCGTCGTTAACACCCATGACTGGTTACCCGGGAAGCACGTGCTCCTATCGCCCAGGTCGATCGAACAGGTAAGCTGGGAGGAGTTCAGGGTCCACGTCGGCCTGTCCCGTCATGAGGTGAAGGATGCTCCGGAATATCACCGGGGAATGGTCATCGACCGGCAGTACGAGGAGGCGCTTCACCATCACTACGGCTGGTCTGCCCATTCGTCGAAGAACACTGAAGCTCTCTCTCACGAGAGGAAGAACCCCGGTTCCTCCCCATCATTGGAATCCGGCCCGGAAGCTACCGGTTCGCTGATCGGGCAGCTCGCCAGCGACGACGGCCTGGTGCGAGTGAATGCACGTGGGTCGCTGGTGGCTATCGGCGCACCGGCGGTGGCTTCCTTGATCGGAGCGCTGGGCGATGCGAATAGACAGGTGAGATGGGAGGCCGCGAAAGCCCTGAGCGAGATCGCCGATCCAGCGGCAG
>CAZFGZ010000049.1:0-12187 GCA_964518585.1 uncultured Dehalococcoidia bacterium
GAGGGTTGGGAGCGGGGGGAAGGAGGGTTGAGAGCGGGGGACATGAGGGTTTGCAGGAGGGGCGCATCAGGGATGGCAGGAGGGGTTGTCAGGGGTGACGGAGGGAGGGCGAAACGACTGTCTGTGAGCGAGCGGCCGGGAGCGGCCGGTCGGTTGACAGCCCTAGGGGCAGGTTCTAGACTCCGGGCGAACGTTCCGCGGGCGGTCACCTAGCGGGGCGCTGTAAGAGTCGCCGCTCGCCCTTCGACGGGCTCAGGGCGAGCGGTTGTGAGATTCCGCTGGTGGTGAGCCTGTCGAAGCACGAACGGCCCACATGAGCTGTTCGGCGGGCTGATAGCCGGAGTGCGCAGGGATCTTTCGGAGGAGGGCGTGAGTCATGGAGCTGGGACTGGCGGGCAAGACGGTCATCGTGACGGGGGGCGGATCGAACATCGGCCGGGCGATCGCGCTGGGCTTCGCGCGGGAGGGGTCGAATGTGGTGATAGGGGACATCGACGAGGGCCAGGCGCTGAAGGTGGCCTCTGAGGCCGAGGCCTCGAAGGCGGGGGGGCGGGCGATCGTCGTCAGGACGGACGTGGTTGACCCCGAGGGGGTGAAGGCGCTTGTGGAGCGGGCCGCCGGTGAGTTCGGCCAGATCCACGTGCTGGTGAACAACGTGGGATGGGTGCTGGACCGTCTCTTCCTGGAGCAGGACCGGGAGGAGTGGCAAAGGGTGGTGGACATCAATCTGTGGAGCGTGATCAACTGCGTTCAGGCGGTGCTGCCGCACATGGTGGAGCACGGCTACGGGCACATCGTGAGCATCGGGTCGGAGGCGGGGCGGATGGGGGAGTATCGGGAGGCGGTGTACGGGGCGTGCAAGGCGGGGACGATCGGGCTCTCCAAGTCGCTGGCGCGGGAGGTGGGCCGCTACGGCATCACGCTGAACGTGGTGTGTCCAGCGCTGACTGTGCCCGAGAGCGATGAGGAGTTTGGGGAGCGGAGCATGTGGAAGGTCGGCGCTGCGGCCTTCGGCCCGGAGGCGCGGGAGAAGGCGAGTCAGCGCTACGCGTTGCGACGGCTGGGCAGCGCGGAGGAGGTGGCGAACGCCGTCCTCTTCCTGGCGTCCGACGCGGCGAGCTTTATCACTGGCCAGACGCTCAGCGTGAGCGGCGGGTATACGATGATGTAGCGCTCCGGCGCGGGCCGGCGGCGGGGAGAGGAGAAGGCGCATGAAGGCCATCGACATGCACATGCATCTGGGGGTGGCACCCGACTCCATGGTGGATGTGCAGGAGGTGTTGGAGCTGTACCGGCGGAACGATGTCGTGGCTGTCCCCATCGGCTGGGACGAGGAGACGCGGACGGGGCGGCCGCCGCTCGACAACGACATTGTGGCGAAACAGGTGGCGGAGAACCCTGAGGTGTTCATCAGCGGCTGGGCGTGTGTGGACCCGTGGAAGGGGGCGGCGGCGGTGAGGGAGGCGGAGCGCGCCATCAAGGAACTGGGGCTGCTGGGCCTGAAGTTCCAGCAGGCGGCCCAGGCGTTCTTTCCGAACGACCGGCGCTTCTATCCGCTGTGGGAGAAGTGTGTGGAGCTGAAGATCCCGGTGCTGTTCCACCTGGGGACGACGGGCTATGGGGCGAACCAGCCGGGAGGGGCGGGCATCCGCCTGAAGTACACGCAGCCGATTCCGTACCTGGATGATGTGGCGGCCGACTTTCCCGAGCTGACGATCGTGGGGGCGCACCCGGCCTGGCCCTGGCAGGAGGAGATGCTGGCGATCGTCCTGCACAAGACCAACGTTCACATCGATTTGTCGGGCTGGTCGCCGAAGTACTTCCCGGAGTCCCTGAAGCGGGATGTGAACGGGCGGCTTCAGGACAGGGTGATGTTCGGGTCGGACCATCCCTTCATTCCCCTGGAGCGCTGGCTGGCGGACTTCGAGGGGGAGGGCTACAAGCCTGAGGTGGTGGAGAAGGTGCTGTACAAGAACGCGCAACGGATCCTGGGTTTGCGGGTGTAGCGAAGTCGCAGAGGCTGCCGACGACGGCTGGACAGCCCGGGTTGTCCGGCCGTTTGCGTTCGGCGGGGCGGGTGGGGGAGATCAAGGTCGGGAAAAGCGACCGCTCTGTTCTCTGGCGTACCCCGTCTTTCTACTTATTGTTGTAGACGTATCAGTCGATAATCTCACTTAGAAGAGATTGTCGTAGCCGTACTCACCGGCTCCCGTTGAGGGTGGCGTCCTCGGGGGTGGGTAGGAGGGTGGCTGTTGCGTGTCGTGAGCAAGGTCCGGCTCGTCTCGCGGGGGCGGGGGCATCGGGTCCGATGATCGGTTTGAGATCGGCGCGAGCGAGGGCGATGCTGGGGGGTGCCGTGCTGTTGCTGGTCCTGATCGGCATGGCAGCGCTGGCGATCTGGCGTGCGGACAGCGATCGGGACGTACGCCGCTCGCTGGAGCAGAGATCGGGTGTGGTCGCCGCGCTGAACGATGCGCGCGCCCAGTTCTACCTCGGCGCCATGTTCATGGCGATCACGATATTCGCGGAGGACAAGGCTACCTTCATCGACATGTACCGTGAGGCGAAGGTACAGGGAGACGAGAGCACCGAAGAGGCTCGCGATGGGCTGATTGCCCTGGGCGACGCAGAGGGGCTGGCCAGGGTCGCCGGGTTCGTTAGCGGCGGGGATGACCAAGACGCAGCGGTAAACGCGTTCAGCGAGTATCTCCTCTCTGCTCCCAGCGAGACCGTTGCACAGGTGGCCGAGGCGTACCTGGCAAAACAGTGGCCGGAGGCCGAGTCGCTTGTCGCCGAGCTAGGGGAGCTGGCGAACGAGCAGCAGGCCAAGCTGGCCGCCGAGCGCGCGGCAGCGGACAGAGCCGGGGACACCACGCTCGGGCTGCTGATGGCATTCGGCTTGTTTGCCCTGGTAGCCAGCGGGGGGACGCTGGTTGCGCTCACGCGGTCTGTGGTGAGCCCCCTCGGGTCGCTGCGGGAAAGCGTAAGGGCGATCACCTCGGGGGACATGGAGGCGAAGGCTGCTGTGTCGGGGCCGCAGGAGGTGGCGTCGCTGGCTCGGGACTTTAACGAGATGGTGAGCGCGCGCAGGCGAGCGGAGGGGGAGCTGCGGAAGGCCCGTGACGAGCTTGAGATGCGGGTGCGGGAGCGCACTGCGGCTCTGGTGGCCGCCAACGAAGAGCTTGATAGGCTGGCGAGGACGGATGCTGTGACCGGCCTTGCCAACCACCGCTACGGCAACGCCTCGCTGGAGGAGGCCATGGGGCGGGCACGTTCGTTGGGCGAAGCGCTGTCCGTCGTCATCGTTGACGTTGACGACTTCAAGCTGTTCAATGATACATACGGGCACGCGCTGGGCGACGAGGTGCTGAGGCTGGTGGCGCGGGTCCTGCGGGAGATGAGTGGCGAGTCCGGGATGCCGAGCCGTTACGGCGGGGACGAGTTTCTGGTCGTGCTGCCGGGCGCTGACAAGGCGGCGGCCAGCGCGTTCGCCGACCGGCTGGCGGGCGCTGTGGGCGAGAAGGAGTTTGAGGTGGAGGGCGGCTCGAAGGTGCCTGTCGGGCTGTCGCTGGGGGTGGCGTCCTATCCCGCGGACAGCGAGTCGAAGGATCATCTGCTGGCCCTGGCCGACGCGGCTATGTATGAGGCGAAGCGGCTGGGCGGGACCGGACGCGGGGCGCCGCACGTGGTGGCTGTGGGCGGAGCGCTGTTCGAGAGCGCGTTCGGTGCGCTGGAGAGCCTGGTCCAGGCGGTGCAGTACCGCGACCGCTACACGAAGACCCACAGCGACCTGGTGGCGGAGTACGCTGCGAAGCTGGGACTGCGGGCGGGCCTCTCGGAGGAGACGGGGCGGGCTCTGCGTATCGCGGGCGCTTTGCACGACATCGGCAAGATCATCGTCCCCGATGAGATCTTGAAGAAGCCGGGTCCCCTGAGCGCGGCTGAGTTCGAGGTCATCAAGCGGCACCCGTCGGTGGGCGAGACGCTGATTCAGGAGACCCCGTTCCTGGAGGACGTGATCCAGGCGGTTGGGTGTCACCACGAGCACTACGACGGCAGCGGCTATCCCAGGGGTCTGCGGGGCGAGGAGATTCCCCTGGCGGGGCGGGTGATGGCCATTGCCGACGCCTACTCCGCCATGTGCCTGGACCGGCCGTATCGGAAGGCCCTCTCCGCAGAGGAGACCATCCTGGAGCTGAGGACGGGCGCGGGTAGCAGCTTCGATCCTCGGCTTGTTGGGATCTTCATCGAGATGCTGGACGCCGAGAGCCAGGCGAAGGTGGCCTGAGGCCGCCAAGCGCCCCGTACCCCCGACTGACGGAGCTGTCCGACAGTCTCCATCGCCCTCAATCCCTTCGATTTCTACGCGGCTTGGCAGGTGTGCGGTTGCGGCCGCGCTTGCTACAATGGGCGGCGTGGAATCCGGGATGAGGCCCTCTTTGAAACCGGCTAGGGTTGGCGCATTCGGAAAGGACCGGAGATGAGCACCTACCTGGACCTGAATAAGGAGCTGACGGCTGAGCAGATGTCGCTGAAGGAGGAGACGCACAGGTTCGCAGAGGAGGTTATGCGACCGGCGAGCATCGAGCTGGACAGGATGGCGGACCCGGCGGACGTGATCGCGAAGGGCTCGGCGCTGTGGGACGTCTTCAGGAAGGCGTACGAGCTGGGGTATCACATCCGGGGGTTGCCCGAGACGCTGGGCGGGGCGGGTCTATCGCCGATTGAGTCGCATATCGTGGGCGAGGAGATGGGTTGGGGAAGCGCCGGGTTCTCCATCGGGCTGGGGGTGGCTGCGTTCCCCTTCACCATGACCGCTACCATTGCGGCGCTCACCGGGAATCAGGAGCTGATGAAGGAGCTCGTCATTCCTTACGTTCAGGACAAAGAGGCGAAGTACGTGGGGTGCTGGGCGATCACCGAGCCGCAGCACGGCTCGGATGCGGTGTTCATCGGGACGGAGCAGGGGCAGGAGATGGGCCTGTCGTACGACCTGACGGCAAAGCGGGACGGGGATAGCTGGGTGATCAACGGGCAGAAGTCGGCCTGGGTGTCCGATGGGACGATCGCGACGCACGCGCTCGCCTTCGTGGCGGTGGAGTCGCCGGAGGGGACGCGCGGAACGGGGGTGTGCGTGGTACCTATGGACCTTGCTGGGGTGTCCAAAGGGTCGCCGCTGGACAAGCTGGGGCAGCGCGATCTGAATCAGGGGGAGATCTTCTTCGACGACGTGAGGATCCCTGCGGACTATATGCTGATCCAGCCGGAGGGCTACGCGATGATCGGCGAGGCGGTTGTCGCGGGCGCCAACGCGGGGATGGCAACCACGTTCACGGGGGTCGCGCGGGCGGCCTTCGAGGAGGCTCTGCACTACTGCAGGGAGCGGGTGCAGGGTGGGAAGGCTATCTGCGAGCATCAGGCGGTGCAGCTCAAGCTGTTCGACATGTTCACGAAGGTTGAGGCGGCGAGGGCTCTGTCGCGGGCAGCGTCGATCTACAACAGCACGACGATCCCGCCGGCGGCGCACTATTCGATCGCGGCGAAGGTGTTCGCGACCAGCGCGGCCTTCTCGATAGCGAACGACGCGGTTCAGCTCTTCGGGGGGTACGGCCTGTGCAAGGACATGCTTGTGGAGAAGCTCTTCAGGGACGCGCGCGCCTCCATGATCGAGGACGGCTGCAACACCGTCCTGTCGCTGGCCGGGGCGGACCGAGTGATCAAGGTGTACTGAGGGCAGGCGTGGCGCGGACAGCCGCAGGCTGCGCTCTCTGAGTGGAGGAAAGGAGGGGGACGATGCGGAAGGTTGCCATGGTGGGCGGGGGCATGACGCGGTTCGGGAAGTACCTGGACCGCAGCCTGAAGGACCTGGCGCGGGAGGCCGTGGACGCGGCGCTCGGGTGCGCGGGAATGGACAGATCGGTGCCGGAGGTGGCGGTGGTGGGCAACGCCGCGGCGGGCCTGAGCACGGGGCAGGAGTGCGTTCGGGCGCAGGTGGTCCTGCGGGAGATGGGGATCCAGGAGATCCCGATGATCAACACGGAGAACGCCTGCGCGAGCTCGTCTACGGCGTTCCAACTGGCGTGGCTGTACGTGGCGTCGGGGATGTACGACGTCGCGCTCGCGGTGGGCATGGAGAAGGGGTACAACGAGGACAAGAGCCGGGTGTTCGCTTCGTTCACGGCGGGGACCGATGTGGAGGTAGCGCAGCAGATGCTGGCGCGGCTGGCGGAGGCGCAGGAGAAGGCGAAGGCGGAGGAGAAGGCGAAGGGAGGGGGCGCGCAGGAGGGCGGCGGGCCGGGGAAGTCGCGCAGCGTCTTCATGGACCTGTATGCGGCGGGGGCGCGGGTCCACATGCAGCGCTACGGGACGACCAAGGAGCAGTTCGCCAAGATAGCGGTGAAGAACCACTACCACGGCAGCCTGAACCCGCACGCGCAGTATCGGGAGGTGTACACGCTGGAGGAGATCCTGGCGTCGCCGCCGGTGGCGGAGCCGCTGACGCGGCTGATGTGCTCGCCGATCGGGGATGGGGCCTCGGCGGCCATCCTGGTGAGCGAGGAGAAGGCTCGGCAGTACACGACGAAGCCGGTGTGGGTGCGGGGGACGGCGCTGGGCTCGGGGAAGGACGCGCGACCGCCGGGGATCAGCGAGCGGGTGGCGCGGATCGCCTTCGAGATGGCGGGCATCGGGCCGGAGGACATCGATGTGATGGAGCTGCACGACGCCACCTCCCCGGCGGAGCTGATGCTGTACGAGGAGCTGGGGCTGTGTGCTGAGGGGGAAGGGGGCCGCCTCGTTGACGAAGGAGTGACGGAGCTGACGGGCAAGATCCCCGTCAACACCAGCGGGGGGCTGCTATCGAAGGGGCATCCGGTGGGGGCGACGGGCGTCGCCCAGATCTACGAGATCTTCCAGCAGCTTCGCGGGGAGGCTGGGGACCGCCAGGTGCGTGGAGCCAGGGTTGGGCTGACGGAGAACGGCGGGGGGATGGTGCGGGGCGAGGCGGCGGCAACGGCGGTGCACATCCTCAGCGTGTAGGACTTCCGGCCACCCACGCGGGGGCGTGGGTCTCTGAGACGCAGGAGGTGACTTGGTGAGGCACCGATGGAGGGTGACGGCATGGGTCGTCGGGGCTGTGATTGTGGGGCTTATGGCAGCGGGTTGCGCGGGCACTTCGGTCTTCGATCTGGAGGAGGGGGATTGCATAAAAGATCCCAATCTGACGGAAGAGTTCACGGAGGTCGGAACGGTGCAGCGGGTGGATTGCTCGGAGCCGCACTACGGGCGGGTCCTGGCGCTGTTCGACGTTGAGGATTCCGAGTTTCCGGGGCTTGATGAGCTGGGCACAATGGCGTGGGAGGGGTGCCCCTCGGGTACGGTGGACATCCTCGTCCCGTCAGAGCGATCGTGGAACGAGGCGGACGACAGGGAGATCATCTGCCTGGGGCAGTAGCTTGCCGTCAGGGGGCCAGCGTGCGCAGGACGGCCTGTTCGATCTTCTCCGCTGAGGGGAGGACGGCCCGCTCCAGGGGACGGCTGTAGGGGATGGGCAAGTTCGGGTTGGCGACTCGCTGAACGGGGGCCTTGAGGGCGTCGAAGGCGCGCTCCACGACCTGCATGCCGATCTCGGCGCCTATGCCGCAGCGCTCGGTGTCTTCGTCCACGACGACGAGGCGTCCGGTCTTGCGCACCGAGCGGACGATGGTCTCGATGTCCAGGGGCTCCAGGGTGCGCGGGTCGATGACCTCCACGTCTACGTTTCGCTCCTCCAGGGCGGCGGCGGCCCGGAGGGCGAGCACCACCATGTAGGACGTCGCCACGAGGGTGACGTCACGGCCCTCGCGCCTGACCTCGGCGACGCCGAAGGGGACGGTGTAGTCCTCTTCCGGCACGGAGCCCTCCTCCCGCATGAGTCGCTTGTGCGTGAAGAAGAGCACCGGGTTGTCGTCCCTGATGGCGGTCTTGAGCAGGCCCTTCGCGTCGTAGGGAGTGGTGGGCACGACGATCTTGAGGCCCGGTGCGTGCGCGTAGAGCGCCAGGGGGGACTGGGAGTGCTCGGAGGCTGCGGTGACGTAGCCGCCGATGGACTCCAGGAAGACGATGGGGAGGGTCATGCCGCCGCTGGCGCCGTGAGTGTAGCGCCACTTGCCGGCCTTGGAGATGATCTCGTCCAGGGCGCAGAAGACGAAGTCGGCGAGGCCGAGCTGGGCGACGGGGCGCATGCCGGCGAGGGCGGCGCCGACGCAGGAGCCGGCGATGGCGGTCTCGCTGAGGGGGGCGGTCCTGACGCGGGCGGCGCCGAACTCCTCGAGGAGGCCTGACGTCGGGCCGGGGGGCCCAAAGCCCCAGTAGAGGCCAAGTCCGAGGACGTAGACGGACGGGTCCCTTCGCATCTCCTCGTGGAGGGCTTCGTTCATGGCCTGGGTGAGGTTGATGTTGCGCATGGTCTAGGCGTAGAGGTCCTCGAAGGCCTGTTCCGGCTCGGGGAGGGGGCTCTCCTCCGCGAAGGTCTGTGCGGCGTGCATCTCTTGCTGTGCCTCCTCCTGGATGCGGGCCGCGGTCTCCTCGCTGAGGACGCCGCGTTCGAGAAGCTGGCGGCGGAAGGCCTCGATGGGGTCTCTGCGCTTCCAGGCCTCGACTTCGGCGGGGTCGCGCGGGTCGGCGACGCCCTCGGCGAAGGGGCGTATGCGGTAGGTCTTGAGCTCGACGAGGGAGGGCCCTTCGCCGGTCCTGGCGCGGCTGATGGCGGGCTGCGCGGCGTCGAAGACGGCGAGGGCGTCGTTTCCGTCGACGCTGACCCCGGGCATGCGGTAGGAGGCGGCGATGTCGGCGATGTCAGTGGCCGCGGTGGAGTAGGACGCGGGGCTGAGGCCGGCGTAGCCGTTGTTCTCGCAGAGCCAGACGATGGGGAGCTTCCAGACGGCGGCCATGTTCATGGACTCGTGGGTGGTGCCGCGGTTGCTGGCGCCATCGCCGAAGAGGGACATGACGACCTGGTCGCCACCCCTGATCTGGATGGCGGTGGCGAGACCGACGGCGATGGGGGCGTGGCCGCCGATGGTGCCGCTCTTGCCGAAGACGCCGTGCTCCGGGTCGGCGATGTGGCGGCCGCCCTTGCCCCTGCAGTAGCCGGTGCTCTTGCCGTAGAGCTCGGCTAGTATTCGGCCGGGGTCCATGCCACGGCAGATGAGGCAGTAGGCGCCGCGGTGGGTGTAGGTGATGTAGTCGTCCGGCCTGAGCTGGCCGACGGCTCCCACGGTGCCCTCCTGGCCGACGCCGCTCATCCATGAGCTGAGGATCTTGCCCTGGGGGACGAGGGAGATGACGAGCTCCTCGAAGGCCCTCGAGCGGACCATGTCCGTGTAGATCGCCAGCAACTGCTGCCTCGAGGGCTCCATGCGCGTCCTCCGGGGCCGCGACTCCGGACCGTGGGGGCATTATCCTACCACAAGCGGTGTGGAGGCGACAGAGAACGCGGGGAGGAGCGAGGGGCGCGGGGGTCAGCCCGCCTCAGGTGTGGACTTGGACGCTGTCGGGGTGGGCGTAGATGGTGACGTCGTGGGCGTGAACGTGGACGGCGATGACGTAGGCGTAGCCGTACGTCTGGGCGTGGGTGTGGGTATCGGCGTGGGCGTTGCTGTCGGCGTTGGGGTGGGGGTGGGCACGCAGCCGGCGGGCGGTGGGTAGTCGCAGGCTCCCCAGAGGCCGCGTCGCGCCTGGTAGGCTTCGCACTCGAGGGACCTGAGGAAGTCGTCGAAGGCCGTGTCCGGCGGGTAGGTGTTGACGCGTGCATACCCTTGCTTGACGAGCTCGCCGCTCAGGAAGGTCTCACAGCCTGAATGGCTGGGGTCGGTGTCGACCCAGACGTGGGCCAGGAGTCGTCCGTACCTGTCGCGGCAGGAGACGTCCTGGAGCAGGCAGACGTTGCGCCCCAGGAGGAGGTTCCTGGTGAAGGCCGCCGCCTCGGGGCCGTAGCACTCGACAGGCTTTGTGGGATGGACGGTCTCGGGCGTGTCCACTCCGATGAGGCGAATGGTGTACGACTGGCCGTCGACGATGCGGCAGGCGTATTCCGTGTCGTGCCAGGTGACGCGGGCCACGAAGGTGTCGCCATCCTTGACGCGGGTGACGCTGCCGATGGCGCACTTCGCGCCCGTGGCGAGGACCGCGAGGATGATGATGCCCAGGAGAAGGAGCGTCGGGCGCAGACGGTGTCGCATGGGACCTGGCCTCCTTGCCGCGGCGGCGGCGCGGCCGCGATGCCTTCGCCAGGTGTCCCTGTGTGGCGGCGCCGAGAGCGGGACCTGAGCGAAGGGCCGAAACGAGCTTACTCCCAGCCGCGTGAAATGTCAACGCCGTATCGGGCGGAGGGTGAGCGCCTCCAGAGCTCGCGGTTGTGAGGCGCCAAACTCCATCCGTATCTGGACTGTTGACACGCTGAGCTGTCTGGGGCAGCCTTGCGGCGTGATGCCCTCACGAAGAGCCAGCGCTACGGGTTGGAGTGGGTGGCTGCTTCATCTGGGAAGAGACGGACGTAGCAGTGGCGTTCCACAGCCTTTGCGAATCGTTCTCTGGCCAATCGTGGGGGCCCTCTCAATAGCCATGCTCCTATCCTGCAGCGAAGGGGGACGATAATGGAGCAGGTTTCTTCCGAAAAGGCAGCGGGGCCCCCTGCTCCCATGACCATCACCATCGCCTACGACAACAATTCGTATGACGATAGGCTGGAGACGGCCTGGGGATTCTCGTCCGTCGTGCAGCTTGCGGGTGCGAGCATCCTCTTCGATACCGGCGGCAATGGCGCCATGCTGCTTCGCAACATGGGTAAGCTCGGGCTGGATCCGAGCGAGATCGACTTGGTCGTGCTATCGCACATCCACGGTGATCACGTGGGTGGGCTTGGGGCCTTCCTAAGGCAGAATGGGGACGGTGTAGTGTATCTTCCTGCATCCTTCCCCGAGAGCCTCAAGGATGAGGTCAGATTGTATGGGACAAGGGTGGAGGAGGTGCGCGGACCCCGTCAGCTTCTTCCTGGCGTACATACGACGGGCGAGCTTGACGGAGGGATAAAGGAGCAGTCGCTGGTGGTAGAGAGCGAAGAGGGCCTGGTAATAATCACAGGCTGTGCTCACCCGGGCGTCGTGAACGTTGTTCGAAAGGCCAGGGAGATAGCAGGGGATGAGGTGCGCCTGGTGTTGGGCGGCTTTCACCTGGGGGGAGCATCGGCCGCGCGGATAGAATCCGTGGTCGATAGCTTTCTACAACTGGGGGTGGAAAAGGTGGCTCCGTGTCATTGTAGCGGGGAGAACGCTCGAAGGATGTTGCGGGAGCGTTACGGTGACGATTACATTGAATCTGGGGTAGGCAGAAGGATAGTAGTAGCGGGCGGGGCTGGACACTGAGACCGGGAAGGTCAGAATACGATGGAACTGAGACCAATAGGTGTGATACGTTCTCCCTACAAGACTATGGAACAGGCGCCGTTTCAGGGGTGCGAGTCGGAGCAAACATGTGCGATAGAGGTCTTTGAGGAGTATGCGGAGGGGCTGAAGGACATAGAGGGCTTCTCGCACGTCATCGTGCTGTATTGGTTCCACAAGTCGGTCGGGTATTCGCCTCTTGTTCGAACACCCTGGGATTCGACGCCCCATGGGGTGTTCGCTACCAGGTCGCCGAGAAGGCCGAATGCGATTGGGCTTTCAGTCGTGGGCTTGATGGGGCGGGAGGGCAATGTCCTAAAGGTGAGGGAACTCGATGCCATAGACGGCACTCCCGTCTTAGATATGAAACCTTACGTTCCCAGGGTAGATGGAAGGGGTGAGGCGCAGATTGGATGGCTGCAAGACCGACCAGGTTTGGGGGATGTTGACCGCTGAGGGAATGCCTCGCCTTTCTCTCCTCGACCTCGATGGCCGGCGGATGGGCTTCTGGATAGCTGTGGGGTGGCAAGACTCCATGCGTACGTGTCTGGACTGTTGACACGCTGAACTGTCTGGGCCGGTGATGAGCATCCAGTCATGACGGAGATGCAGCGCTACGAGTCCGGGCGGGTGGCTGGTTAACCGGCGCAGAGACGGGTGTAGCATTGGCGGCCCGCTGTGGCAACCAAGGCGGCAGGCCCCGGTCTCGGGGGTCGGGGCCTGTTCTGCCGCTGCCGCATCGGGGGGTGGGCGGTCAGTCGATGGCG
>CAZFGZ010000050.1:0-6270 GCA_964518585.1 uncultured Dehalococcoidia bacterium
CGGCCAGCACCCGGGCCACCTCGCGCAGCATGGTGGTCTTGCCTACGCCGGGCCGGCCCAGCAGCAGGGTGCTGCGGCCCGTGCGGATGAGGTCCTCGATGACCTTGATGGTCCCGAAGATGGCCCGCCCCACCCGGCAGGTGAGCCCCACGATGCGCCCCCTGCGATTGCGGAAGCAGGAGATGCGATGCAGCGTGCGCTCGATCCCCGCCCGGTTGTCACCCCCGAACTCGCCGATCCGCGACACCACGTAGTCGATGTCCGCCTCGCTCACCTCAGTATCGCTCAGGACGAGCTCTCGCCCCGCGTACCGCGCCTCCGGGAGGCGGCCCAAATCCATCACCACCTCCAGCAGCTTATGTCTATCGTTTCGCTGGCGCAGTGGACCCGAGATGTGCGGTGGCAGCGTGTCCAGGAGAGCGTCCAGGTCGTCGGTGATCTGCTTCTGCAAAGGCGTGTCCAACATCAGGTCAGGGAGGAGTTCGGCCCCGCGATCGCCAGCTCGGCCACCTTGACCGGGGCCGCCGTGCGCCGGGCCAGCAGCGCGTACTCGCCCGTCTTCTCGAAGCCCAGCTTGACGAGCCGTCGGCCCACGCCCTCCGCGTACTCCGGCACCAGGGCGTACAGACGCCGCGAACCACCCAGCCGCGCCAGCGCCGCCGCCAGCAGGTCGTCCAGCCTTCCCTCCGACGGATGCGCCAGCAGGTCGAAGCGGCCCGTGTCACCGTCCGAGCTGACGCGAACCCAGGCCGCCAGCCGCCCCTCCCGCTCCAGGACCAGTTGACTGGCGCGACCCGGAGCCGACACACGCTCCTGCGCCGCCAGCCACTCCCGAAACGTCGCCGCCTCCACGCGCCGCACCGACTCCGGCACCGTCGCGTTGTAGAGCTGGAAGAGCGGATAGCGGTCCTCCAGACGCCGCCGCCGCAGGCCCAGCCGCGAGGCAGCGCCCCTGTCCACGGCCGCCGCTCCCGTCTGCTCGTACAGCTCCTCTTGCAGGTAGCGCCTGAAGCCCGCCCGGCAGACCACCGGCAGCACCTCGCTGCGCGCGTCCAGCCGCAGGAACACCTTCTCCGCTCCCGCCTTCCCCGCGTCCTGCACCGCCTGGTCCAGCAGGCTCAGGAGAACGGCGTCGTCGTCCTCGGCCGCGTCGATGAGGCAGTCCAGCTCCCAGGCCAGCCGCGAGCCCCGCCGTCGCGCCGAGAGCAGCCCCCGCAGGGTCGCCCCCCGCACGCTGATCCACGTGTGACGCCCGGTGGCGAAGGAGAACCACTGCTCCAGGGCGGCCCCGATGGGGTGCGGCGAGCCCCCTTTGCCCAGCCGGTCGCGGGTGACCGCCTCGTTGGGGTACACCCTCCCGTCGAACGTGGCCAGCGCCACAAGGTCCGTCGGCAGGACGACGCGCGCCGCGCTCATGGCAGCTCCCCCCTGGCCGCCGGCAACGCCGCGGCGTGTCCGTCGCGCGCCGCCACCATCTCCACGAAGTACCGGTGAAAGCGCATGTCCTCCGTCAGCTCTGGGTGGAACGCCGTCGCCAGCAGGTTGCCCTGGCGAGCCGCCACCACCGTGTAGTCCTCCAGCCGCGCCAGCACCTCCACGCCCGGTCCCACTTCCCGGATCAGAGGGGCCCGGATGAACACCGCCCTGAA
Organism: uncultured Dehalococcoidia bacterium; assembly: GCA_964518585.1. GTDB lineage: Bacteria > Chloroflexota > Dehalococcoidia > DSTF01 > CAZFGZ01 > CAZFGZ01. The sequence goes on from CAZFGZ010000050.1 coordinate 1,650, forward strand.
CGGAGGCGGCCCCAGGGCGGGCACCTCCAGGTCGGCCTCGAAGCTGTCCACCTGCCGCCCGAAGGCGTTGCGCGCGGCCTCCATGTCCATCAGCGCCAGCCCGGGCCGGTCCAGATCGGGGGCCCTTCGCGCCAGCAGAATGAGACCGGCGCAGGTACCCCACACCGGCAGGCCCTCCGAGGCCAGCCCCCGCAGCGGCTCCAGCAGACCGTACTCCGCCATCAGGCGGCTGATCGTAGTGCTCTCGCCGCCGGGGATCACCAGCCCGGCCACGCGCGCCAGCTCACCAGGCAGGCGCACCTCCGTCGTATCGACCGCGAGTCGCGCGAATACAGCGCGATGCTCGGCGAAGTCTCCTTGCAGGGCCAGCACACTGATATTCATCGCGTCTCCATTTTAGCAAACCAAGCACGCTCTACTTCAGCAGGCTCTCGAACCTTTCCTCATCAATGCCAGCTTGCTGGAGGATACTGTCGAAGGTGCCAAGGGGTATCTCGCGCCGTCTTGGCACGATTACTGTTCGACCAGAGGGGTCTTTCAGTTTGATGTGGCTGCCTCGCTGGCTGCGGACTGTGAACCCAAGGAGTTCCAGAGCAGCGATGACTTGGCGGTAGGAGTAGAGCTTAGGCACTCAGAGTGAGGGGTAGTACCTTCCGTTCCAATTCCACAGGCCAGCTGACCTTACCGGTCTCGTCGTCGGACAGGTACAGCAGAACGGCCTGCTTAAGGTTACGCAAGGCAGCCTTCTCTGTGCGGCCCTGACTGGCGACCCCCAGCTCTACACATTGCGAGGCGTACCAGTCACCCTCTTGCCACACGACAGCAGTGAGTCTAATTGTGTTGCTCATCTCCAACTCTTGCCATCTTCACCACCCCCTGGTGGCCAGGAGTTCCTCTTCCGGGAGGGTTTTCGCGTCCAGCCCGCGCATGGCCTCCCCCAGCCCGCGCGAGACCTCCGCCACGATCTTGGGGTCACCGAAGTGAGTGGTAGCCTGCACGATCGCCCGCCCCCGTCGCTCCGGGTCCTCCGACTTGAAGATCCCCGAACCCACGAACACCCCATCCGCGCCCAACTGCATCATCAGCGCCGCGTCGGCGGGAGTAGCCACGCCCCCGGCGGCGAAGTTGACCACCGGCAGGCGTCCCGCCTGGCGCACCTCCTTCACCAGCTCGTACGGTGCGCCGAGGGTCTTCGCCTCGGCCATCAGCTCCTCCTCTGGCATGTTCTGCAGACGGCGGATGCCGTCCCACACCGCCCGCATATGGCGCACCGCCTCCACGATGTCGCCGGTGCCGGCCTCGCCCTTCGTGCGGATCATCGCCGCGCCCTCGCCCATGCGGCGCAGCGCCTCCCCCAGGTCCCTGCACCCGCACACGAAGGGCACCTTGAACAGGTGCTTGTTGACGTGATGCGTCTCGTCGGCCGGAGTCAGCACCTCCGACTCGTCCACGTAGTCCACACCCAGGGCCTCCAGCACCTGCGCCTCCACGAAGTGGCCGATGCGGCACTTCGCCATCACCGGGATCGTCACCGCCTCCATGATGCGCCCGATCACGTCCGGATCGGCCATGCGGGCCACCCCCCCGGCAGCCCGGATGTCGGCAGGCACCCGCTCCAGGGCCATCACCGCACACGCCCCCGCCTCCTCGGCGATGCGGGCGTGCTCCGGCGTCACCACGTCCATGATGACCCCGCCCTTCAGCATCTGGGCCAGGCCCTTCTTCACCGTCCAGGTGCCCTTGTTCGTCTCTTCGCTGCCGCTTCGATTCGTCTCGACCATATTCGCGCTCCCCGGGGATGAGTGCCGAACGTTCGCTCGCGCTCGACATCCTCAATTGTACAGTGGCCCGAATGGGGCGGCAAGAACGCCCGCCCCCGACCACGCTTCTCCCCGTTCACGGCCCAAGTCCGATAATAGACCACAGGGGTGAGTTGACAGTGCCGCTCGACGGGTCTAGGATCAGGCAGCCTCTGCGGCAAGGAAGTCCGCGGAACCCCGTCGGCGACGGGGTTTCAGGCTGTGTGGGCCATGCGACGCGCCAACTACCTGTTCGGGGGCATGTCCCTGGCGCTGGGGCTGGCGATCCTGCTGGTCACCCTCCTGGGACTCGTCCTTCGCGGCGGAGTATCGCCTGCCGTCGGGCTGGTCGTCGGCCTGCTGCTGGTAGTGAACGGAGCCGTCAGGCTGCGCCTGGCAGGGCGGCCCTGAGCTATAGACCGTCTTGTCGGCCATTGGAGGCGTGGATATAATGACGCTGGCCCCGAGCTGTCGGGGCGCCTATGTCTGTGTTGAATTCGCGTCGGCTACAACGTCCGCTCGGGAGAACGCTCGGTGTCATCTCGTGAACCTACCGCCGAGATAACCTCCATCCTGGTGCCGGTCGATGGCTCCGACGCCAGCATGCGCGCGGTGGCTCTGGCCTGCAGCATCGCCAAGCGCAACAAGGGCAAGGTCTACGTCGTGCACGTCATCGAAGTGCGCCGCTCCCTCCCCCTCGACGCCCAGCTCCAGCCCGAGGCGGCGCGGGGAGAGGAGATCATCGCCCAGGCAGAAAAGGTAGCCGACGAGATGGACTTCGAGGTGGAGGGAGAGCTCCTCCAGGCGCGCGAGGCCGGACACGCCGTCGTCGACGAGGCCATCGAGCGGGCCGTCGGTGCCATCATCCTCGGCATGGACTACAAGAGGCCCTTCGGCCAGTTCCAGTTGGGGAGACTCACCCAGTACGTACTCAAGCACGCCCCCTGTCACGTCTGGGTGTGCCGCCATCCCGTGCAAGAGCCATGAAGATCATCATCATGGGCTGCGGCCGCCGAGGAGCGCAACTGGCCTACATGCTCCAGCAGGACGGTCACGAGGTCACTGTCCTCGACCGCAGCGAGGAGGCCTTCGACACCGAAGGCTACCTGCCGGATGACTTCACCGGCACCAAGATGATAGGCAACGGCATGGATCTCGACGACCTCCGCCGCGCCGGTGCGGAGCACGCCGATGCCTTCATCTCGGCCACCCGCGGCGACAATCGCAACGTCATGGCCGCCCAGATCGCCAGGCACGTCTTCGGCATCCCCAGGATCGTAACCCTGGTCCACGACCCCATGCGGGCGGAGATCTACCACTCCCTGGGCCTCAGGACGGTCAGCCCCACCCGCGTAGTGGCCGAGCTGCTCAAGGAGGCCCTGGAGGCCCCGGAGGAAGACGACCCGCCCTCCTCCGCCGCGGCCCCCGAGGACTGAAGCGGAGCGGAGCCACCGAGGAGCGCCTCATGTACATCATCGTAGTGGGCGGCGGCAAGGTCGGTTACTACCTGGCCAAGGAGCTGGTCGAGAGCGAGCACGAAGCCCTCATCATCGAGCTGGACCCCGCCAGGTGCGCCGAGATCACCGAGGACCTCGGCGACATCGTCATGCGCGGCGATGGCTGCGAAGCCTCCACCCTCGAGAGGGCCGGCGCCGGCCGCGCCGACATAGTGATGGCGGTCACCGGCGACGACGAGGACAACCTCGTGGTCTGCCAGGTGGCCAAGCACAAGTTCGACGTTCCCCGTACCATCGCCCGCATCAACAACCCCAAGAACGAGGCTGTCTTCACCACCTTGGGGATCGATACGACCGTCAGCGCCACCGGTGCCATCATGGCCCAGATCGAGCAGGAGTTGCCCACCCACCCCCTCATCTCGCTCCTCACCCTCAAGGGCGGCGGCCTCGAAATGGTCGAGGTCAAGATCCCCGCCAGCGCCGCCATCGTGGGCAAGCCCATCAAGGAGATGCTTCTCCCACACCAGTCTCTCATCTCCCTCATCGTCGACTCCGCAGGCCAGCCCAGGGTGCCCACCGCCGACACCGTCCTCCACGAGGGCGACGAGGTGGTGGCCGTCACCATGAAGGAGAGCGAGGAGGCCCTGCGCGCCGCCCTCACCGAGCCCCCACCCGAGCGCAGCCTCTAGGAGAATCCTGTGGCATCGGAAGCCGAAGGCCAGCGGCGCATCGCCTACCTGGGGCCGGCCGGCACCTTCAGCGAGGAGGCCGCCCTCCGCTACCACCCCCAGGCTCAGCTCCTCCCCGTGTCCAGCGTGGCCGCGGTCGCTTCCGCCGTCGACTCCGGAACGGTGGAGGAGGGGATCGCTGCCATCGAGAATAGCCTCGAGGGCACCGTCACCGAGACCGTCGATATCCTCATCCACGAGTCCCGCCTCGCCATCCGCGGCGAGCTCATCCTGCCCATCGAGCACTGCCTGCTCGCTCGTCCGGGAGAGAGCGCCGACTCCGTGCAGGTCATCTATTCCCACCCCCAGGCCCTGGCGCAGTGTCGCCGCTTCGTCGAGCGCTCCTTCCCCAACGCCAGACAGGAGGCCGCCCTCTCGACCGCCGCCGCCGTCGAGCAGATGATGGGCCTGGAGGGCGCGGCGGCCATCGCCACCCAGCGCGCCGCCGAGCTCTACGGTGCCCAGGTGCTGGCGAAGGCCATCCAGGATAACCCCGCCAACAAGACCCGCTTCGTCGTCCTGGGAGCCACCGACAGCGAACCCACCGGCAACGATAAGACCTCCATCGCCTTCTCCGTCGCCCACGACCGCCCCGGCACCCTCGTCAGCGTCCTCCACGAGTTCTCCGACCGCGACA
>CAZFGZ010000050.1:6280-12111 GCA_964518585.1 uncultured Dehalococcoidia bacterium
GCGCCCCTCCAAGGAGGAGCTGGGCATCTACATCTTCCTCGTGGACATGGAGGGCCACCGCAGCCAGCCCATCGTCGCCGAAGCCCTGGCCAAGGTGCGCGAGCAGGCCTTCTTCTTCAAGGTCTTCGGCTCCTATCCCCGCCATCAACATGCCTGAGATCCCAGACCTGGAGGCCATCCGCGGCTTCCTGAACCAGCGCATCCCCGGCCTCCGCATCGAGCGCGCCGAAGCCATCATCCCCGTGGTCTTTCGCCTCCCCAAGGCCGATCTCGTCGCCGCCCTCAAGGGCGACACCCTTCGAGAGACCCGCCGAAGGGGCAAGTTCCTCCTCTTCGGCCTCGAGAGCGGGCACGCCCTCGTCGTCAACCCCATGCTCAGCGGCCGCTTCCAGTACGTCCGCCCCGACACCAAGCGCCGCGCCCGGACCTGCATGGTCCTCGGCCTGGCCGACGGCTGGGAGCTCCGCTACTCCGACGAACGGGTCATGGGCAAGATCTACCTCGTCCGGGAAGACGACCTCGACTCCATCCCCCAGTTCCCGGAGATGGGCCCCGACGCCCTCGAGGTCTCCCAGGAGGAGTTCGCCCAGCGCCTCCGACGCCACTCAGGCCAGATCAAGAACATCCTGGTCAACCACAGGTTCCTGGCCGGCATCGGCAACGCCTACGCCGACGAGATCCTCTTCGCCGCCCGCATCCACCCCTATCGCAAGCGTCCCACCCTCTCCGACGAGGAGACGGCCCGCCTCTGCGCCGCCATCGGCGACGTGATGCGCTGGGCCATCCCCATCGTCGCCGAGCAGATGCGCGACCAGCTCGACTACGAGGAGCGCCGCGACTTCCTCAGGATCCACCGCAAGGGCGGCCAGCCCTGCCCCACCTGCGGCGCCCGCATCTCCGAGATCACCGCCGGCCGCCGCATCACCAGCTTCTGCCGCAACTGCCAGAAGTGAGGGCAACGCCAGCGGCCGTTGGGTGGTACGCCCGCTACGGCCTCCAGCATCGCTCACCGTCCGTGCGCGCTCGGAGATCCTGATGATGGCGGATTGAGGTGTGAGAGATCACAAACAGGAGCCCGTAGGCTCCTGTTCACCCGCCGTGGCTTGCGCGACGACGGGGTAGCTAGTAGATAGTATCGGACGGTGGGCGAGTTGTCAACACAGGTTCGCTGCTCTTGTTGGGGGGGCCATGACAAGCGTGGGGATATTCATCGATGGGCTCAATGTTAGATTCCGCCTTAGAGAATGCGGATGGTGCGAATTCTACGACGTGGGCTACCTCGTGAATCAGCTTGTAGGGCCGAGACAGTTGAAGGCAGCATTCTACTTCCACCCGCAGCCTAACCAGGAGCACCTAGGACCAGATAGATACGCGCAAGAGAGGGCATATCTGACTCGCGTTCAGAAGGACGGCATTGTAGCCATGCCCGAGGGTGCCTACATGGCTAAGCGGGAGCGCCTAGTTCAAGATAGGAGGCTGGAGTACTGGATCGAAAAGCAGACTGATGTGCTGCTGGCTACCCATATGGTCTACTATGCGGCGACTGGCTTGATCGACGTTGCGGTTGTCGTGAGCGCTGATGCCGACATTGCCCCGGCGATGCGATGGTGCCATGATGTGGCTGTGCCCGTGGAGCTGGTCCGGTTCCGAGGGGCTATCCCCCGCCTGTATGAGCTAGAGCGCTATGCCACCGGCTTTCGCCGTGCGCGCCCGGCGTTCTTCAGACCCTACGATTCAGACTAGGACAGCACGGACGACCATGGCCCCTTGCGCCTAGAGCGCTCCGGCCCCATAATCCGCTCCGGTATGAAGACAGCGCTACGTCTGGGGCTGCTGAGTGCGCTCGTTCTCCTCCTGCTGCCGGCCTGCGGCGGCGACGAGGACAAAGGCCCCACGCCGAGTGCCGCTTCCCCCACCGCAGCCGCTACGGAGGAGCCTGCCGTTTTGAAGACCTACGACGCGCCGCCACCCATGACCATCGACGCCGACAAGTCATACACCGCCGTCATCAAGACGGAGAAGGGGGACATCCGCATCGAGCTCTTCGCCCAGGACGCCCCCCAGACCGTGAACAACTTCGTCTTCCTCGCCCGCGAGGGCTTCTACGATAACACCACCTTCCACCGGGTCATCCCCGGCTTCATGGCCCAGGCCGGCGACCCGACCGGCACGGGCAGCGGCGGCCCCGGCTACACCATCCCTGACGAGTTCAGCGAGCGCACCCACGAGGCCGGCGTCATCTCCATGGCCAACACCGGCGCAGCCAACAGTGGGGGCAGCCAGTTCTTCATCACCTACACGCCCCAGCACCACCTGGACGGCCGCCACAGCGTCTTCGGCCGCGTGGTCGAGGGCATGGAGGTGGTCGAGGCAATCACCCCCCGCGAGTCGCCCAGCGCGCCGCCCGGCGACCGCATCCTCACCATCGAGATCATCGAGGAGTAGGCGCCCGGCCCGCGCCGGCGGGCCCTTAGCCAGTCGCCTCCGCCTCCCCTACCGAACCGGGAAGTACAGCGCGCCCAGGGCCACGCCCCACACCAGGTGCAGCCACACGTTGAAAACCACGCCCTTGGCGTCCATCGGAGGCCGCTGCCCGCTCAGAGCCATGATCGTGCCCATGATCCCAAACGGCAACACAAGCGCCACCACGAAGCCGTACACCAGGCCCGCGAAAGGCCCCCACCACCACTCGACAGGATTGTTGAAGACCGCCTCCAGGTTGAGGAAGACCGCCCCCGCGTAGATCAGGGCAAGCCCCATGCTGTCCACGTGGTGGGCGATGATCCCCACGAACCACGCCCCGGGCTTATCGCCGCCCATGTACTTCAGCCCGATCGCCCCCAGGTCCATCCGGGGAAGCCCGAAGACGCCCTCCATCCAGTACGCCGCCAGGGCCATCACATAGCCCGCAAACAGCCCCGCGATAAGAGCATGCCCGATGTTCACCCCACCGATCATGACGGACTCTCCTTTCCCTCACCCGGCTGGTACGAAGACGACGTTATCATACCCCTGTCAAGACCCCGGATGCGAGGCACTGCCCAAGGACCCCCGCCGGGACACGGAGAGCCCCGGCCGTCGCCGGGGCCCGATACTCTCTCTGCCTCGCCTATGACGCTGTCACGAGTAGCCGTCCATCCGCTCCCAGCCGGGGATGAACTTCCGCCACTCCGTCTGGGAGTCCAGGTAGGGATAGACGATGTAGTAGCTCGACACCGAAGGTGCGAACGGTTCCCGGATCAGCCGCATGCGTGCTTCCTTGGGGGTACGGCCGGCCTTCCGATGATTGCATACCTTGCACGCCGACACCAGGTTCTCCCACATGTGGTGGCCGCCCTTGTGCCGCGGCTTCACGTGGTCCAGTGTCAGGTCGCGCGTCTGGCGGCCGCAGTACTGGCACGTATAGTGGTCCCGGTTGAACACCTCGCGCCGCGAGAGGCGCATCTGCGGTCGCGGCCGCTTGATCATGTACACCAGGCGGATCACCGAGGGAAGACGATAGGCCACAGTGGGAGTGCGTAGCGCGCCCTCGCCGTGCTCCAGCACCTCGGCCTTGCCCCGGTCCACCAGCACGAAAGCCCGCCTCACGTTGCAGACGTTCAAAGGCTCATAGCTCTGATTCAGGACGAGGACGGCGGTATTGATCATGGGCGCGGCCCGAAGGTCAGTTTGGCCGATCATAGCAGATTCACCGGCTTTGGAGCAATGAGATGCGGCGTTAGCCAAAGAAATCAGCGGCCTGCCGTCGCCCTAAGGCCCTCCCAGTGCTAGAATTGGGCGCGATGTCATCCGCCAAGGTGAGTGTTCGCGTGCCTGCCACCTCGGCCAACCTCGGGCCGGGCTTCGACTGCCTGGGCATGGCCCTGGCCCTCACCGCTGAGGTCACCCTGGAGCCTCGCGACGAGCCGCTCGCCGACCCCGAGGACCCCTTACAGCGCGTCATCCTGGCGGCGGCCCGCGCCGCCTACCAGGCGGCGGACCGGACCCCGCCGCAGGGCCTCCTGGCGCGCTGGCACGGCGACATCCCTGTGGCCCGTGGGCTGGGCGTCAGCGCCGCCGGCCGCGCCGCCGGACTCCTTGGCGCCAACGCCCTCTGTGGCGGGCCGCTCTCCCTCGATGACCTGCTCGCCATCGGCGCGCGTCTCGAGGGCCACGCCGATAACATGGCCCCGGCCCTCTTCGGCGGCTTCCGCGTAGTAGTGCAGGCAAACGACGGCTATCTCCACCAGCAGGTGCCCCTGCCGGAGAACCTGAAGGTCGTGCTCTTCGTGCCCGACTTCATCATGCCCACCGACGAGAGCCGGCAGGTGCTGCCCCGCCAGGTCTCGCGCGAAGACGCCGTGCACAACATCGCGCGGGCCGCGCTCCTCATCGCGGCCCTGTCCCAGGGACGCCTGGACCTGCTGGATGCGGCCACTCAGGATCGCCTGCACCAGCCCGCGCGGGGTCGGATCTTCACGGCCATGGATGGTATTATGGCAAAAGCCCGTCAGGCAGGAGCACTGGCTGCGTACCTCTCCGGGGGTGGCTCCACCATCGCTGCCCTGACCACGGAGCGGGAGGAGGACATTGCCCGGGCCATGTCCGATGCGGCTGTGGCCGGTGGCTACACCGGCCGCGCTATCGTTACTCTGCCCAGCCCGGAGGGCGCAAGCATCAGCGAGGGTGATGCATCATGAGCCTGGTAGTTCAGAAGTACGGCGGGACCTCAGTCGGCGACGCTGGCAAGATCAAGAACGTAGCCAATCGCATCGCTAAGCGCCGCGCCCAGGGCGACGACCTTGTCGTGGTCGTATCAGCCATGGGCAAGTCCACCGACCAGCTCATCAGCCTGGCCCACGAGATCAGCGAGCAGCCGCCCGCCCGCGAGCTCGACGTCCTTCTCTCCACGGGCGAGATCGTCTCCAGCACCATGATGGTGATGGCCCTTCAGGAGATGGGAGTTGAGGCCATCAGCCTCTCGGGGGCCCAGGCAGGCTTCCGCACCGATGCGGTCCACGGCAAGGCGCGCATCCTGGCCATTGACCCCAAGCGGGTGCACCAGGAGCTCAAGCAGGGCCGCGTCGTCATCGTCGCCGGCTTCCAGGGGATCACCGACGAGATGGACGTCACCACCCTGGGCCGCGGCGGCTCCGATACCACCGCCGTCGCCCTGGCCGCCGCCCTGGAGGCCAAGACCTGCGAGATCTACACCGACGTCGACGGCATCTACACCACTGACCCCCGCGTCGAGCCCAAGGCCAGCAAGCTCGACGAGATCAGCTACGAGGAGATGCTGGAGCTCGCCAGCGTCGGCGCCAAGGTCATGCACCCCCGCGCCGTCGAGGTAGGCGCCGTCTACGACATCCCCATCCTGGTGGCCTCCAGCTTCAGAGAGGTCCCCGGCACTCTCATTCACGGAGGAATTGGCATGGAACAGTTCAAGAAGGTCCGCGGCATCGCTCAAGACCTGGACGTGGCCAAACTCACGGTGCGCGGCGTGCCCGACCGCCCCGGCATCGCCGCCTCCATCTTCGAGCCCCTGGCCGACGCCCACCTCTCGGTGGACACCATCGTCCAGAACGCCAGCGCAGAGCAGCTCACCGACCTCACCTTCACCGTCTCCAGGAGCGACCTGCCCAAGTCCCTCCCCATCGTCCAGGGAGTCGCCAAGGAGATCGGTGCCGGCGAAGTCGTAGCCGACGACCGCCTGGGCAAGGTCAGCATCGTCGGCACGGGCATGCAGAGCGCGCCCGGTTACGCCTCCCGCATGTTCCGCGCTCTCTACGACGCCGGCATCAACATCGAGATGATCTCCACCAGCGAGATCCGCATCACCTGCATCATCCACG
>CAZFGZ010000051.1:0-11833 GCA_964518585.1 uncultured Dehalococcoidia bacterium
CCGAGGGGTTCAGCCAGCCCGTATCGCCGACAATACAGGCCGGGGTCGGCGTCGCTGTCGGGGTAGGCGTATTGCTGGGGGTAGGGGTAGGCGTGGGAGTGGGAGTGGCGCTCGGTGTCGGCGTGGGCGTGGGAGTGGGAGTGGCGGTCGCTGTCGGCGTCGCCGTAGCGGTCGCTGTCCGGGTGGGCGTGGCGGTCGGAGGTTGCGTCGGGAATGGTGTAGCCGTCACCCCTGCGGGCCGCATGTAGATGTACTCGGTCCGCGTCTGCGTGATGCCTCCCTTAAGCGAGGTGATGCTCACGGTCAGCAGATCGTCGATCTTGGACGCGCCGAATCCCAAGGGGGCCAGGTTGCGGGCGACCGCCTGGCTCGACGGCGTCCCGTCCACCGTCAGAGCCCGCACCAACTCGTCGCCCGACTGCGCGTACGAAGCCTGATAGCTGGTGCCGCCACTGCCACCGGCCACGTCCGTCCAGCTCAGGGTCACGCTGTCGGGCAGCACTACCGCCAGCTCCGACACCGCCATCTGCGCATCCCGGTTCAGCCACTCGAAGGCAGTCCCATGGTCGTGCGTCACCGCCAGCACATCGTGGCCGCTCCCGGTCACGTTCAGGAACTGGAAAGTAATCGTCGAGAGAAGACCCAGGATCAGCGACGTCACGGTCGAGGCCACCAGCACCTCGACCAGCGTGAAGCCCGCCTCGCCTCTCTTCCCTCTCATCGATCCACCTTGAAGTCCTCGACCGTCAGCAGCGTCTCACCCTCTCTCGTCACCGTCACCGTGATCTTCTGGATGGAGCTGTCGGCTTCCGGGTCTTCGATAGAGACCGCCTGCGCCGAGACGGCGTATCCCGACGGCGGCGTCACCGTTTCATACGAATCAGGAGCCGCACGGTACGCCTGGCTCTTCGTGTACTCGAGCTGCGAGCGCGCCAGGTTCTCTGCCGTCACCCGCTCCTCCGTCTCCGCCACCCCGATAGAGCCCGTCGAGACCGCGCTCAGAAGAACGACCAGCGTGATGCCGATGATGGCGACAGCCACCAGCGCCTCCACCAGCGCCACGCCTTCGCTGCCCTCCACCAGCGCTCGCTTGACCTTCGCCAGCGCTCCTGAGCGCTCTCGAGCTGCATCGCCGCCGCTTCTGGCCCTCCCGATCATCAGCGCGCTCACTCCGCCTGAATCGACTGCATCATGCCGTACATCGGCATGATGAGAGAGATGGCGATGAAGGCCACCAGGGCACCGATGAAGAGGGTCAGTGTCGGCTGGATCATCGACGTCAGCCTGTTGACGCGCTCGTCCACCTCGCTGGCGTAGAACCCGGCCATCGTCTCAAGATTGGTGTCCAGCGTACCCGTCTCCTCCCCTACCTCCACCATCTGGACAAGCATCGACGGGAACAGCTTCGCGTTGGCCAGCGGCTTCGAGAGGCCCTCCCCCCTCAGCAGCTCCTCTCGCACCCCCTCCAGAGCCTCACGAATGATCTGGTTCTCCATGCTCTGCACGGATAGATCCATGACCTCCGTAAGGGGCAGCCCCGCCTTGAACAGGATCGCCATCGTGCCGCTGAAGCGCGACGTGCTGCTGAGAACGGTGATCTGACCGATCAGCGGAGCCCGCAACAAGAGGTAGTCGAGCTGTCTCCGGCCGGAAGGCTGCCTGATGTACAGAGCCCCCGCCGCAACGGCCGCCACCAGCCCCACCAACATGTGGAGCTTGTACGCAATCGCGAAGTTGCTGACACCGATCAGGATCCGCGTCGGCAGAGGCAGCTCCGCGTCGAACTCCTCGAACAGGCTCACCAGCGGCGGTAGCGCTGCCGTAATCATGATGCCCACGACCCCTATGGCCAGCAGGATGACGAAGGCCGGATAGGCCAGCGCCCCCCGGACCCGCTTGATGATCGCCTGCTCCTTCTCCAGGTGTGTCGCCACCTGTCGCAGAACCATCTCCAGGTTCCCCGTCCGCTCGCCCACCGCCACCATGCGACTGAATATCTGCGGGAAGACCTGAGGGTGCTTCAGCGCCGCATCGGAGAAAGAGGAGCCCTGCCTGATGCTCTGGGTGAGATCGCCCAGGACCCGGCCAAGCCCGCCGCGACGCGCCTGCCGCTGCAGTAGCTCCAGCGCGGGCAGCACGGCGACACCGGATTCGATGAGAGTGGCCATCTGGCGGGAGAACGTGATGATCTCCTGCGTCTTGACACCGAAGACACTCGGGAACACCTGATCCAGCCGCGGCGCTATCCAAGCCGGCCGCAGCGTGACGACCCGGTAGCCCCACTCCCAGAGGGTCTGCTCCGCTACTCCCTCCGTGGGCGCGTCAATCGAGCCGCTAACCTGCTCACCTGACGGCGTGAACGCGACGTACCTGTAAGCCAAGCCCACCCCCCAAATTACTGCCCAATCGAGAAGGTGCTCCTGATCACCTCATACGGCGTCGTGATGCCCTGCCGGACCTTTAGCATCCCGTCCCGCCGCATGGTGATCATCCCTTCACTGATAGCCCGCTCTCTGATCTTCCCGGAGCTTGCGCCTTTCAGCAGCAGGCGACGAAGCTCCTCGCTGAGCACCAGAACCTCGAACACAGCGGTCCGGCTCAGGTACCCGGTCTGGGCACAGAAGTTGCAGCCCGCCCCGTAGTAGAACTCCTCCGGCTTCTCGCCCAGCTCTTCCTCGAAGGCCAGCCGCTCCTCTTCCGGCGCCTCTGACATGCTCCGGCAGTGCGGGCACACACGTCGCACCATCCGCTGCGAAACCACCCCTACCACCGCCGACGAGATGAAGAAGGGCTCAACGCCCAGGTCCAGGAGCCGGAATATCACCCCCACCGCATCGTTGGCGTGGATCGAGGAGAGCACCAGGTGCCCCGTGAGGGCTGCCTGCGTTGCCATCCTTGCCGTCTCCATGTCCCGCACCTCGCCGACCAGGATCACGTCCGGATCCAGCCGCATGATGGAGCGCAGTCCGCCGGCGAAGGTGATATCCGCCTGCCGGTTGACCTGGATCTGATTGATGTCCTCGAACCGGTACTCGATGGGATCCTCAATAGTGACAATGTTGTGCCCCTTGCGGTCCAGCCGGTTAACCGACGCGTAGAGAGTGGTCGTCTTCCCGGACCCCGTCGGCCCTCCCACCAGGACCATCCCAAACGGCGTCCGCAGCATCTGCGCATACCGCTCCAGCGCGTCCGGAAGGAACCCCACCTCCGTCAGCGCGAATAGAGAGAGGGACTTGTCCAGCACCCGCAGCACCACCATCTCGCCGTGCGCGCTGTCGGACGTCGCCACCCGGAAGTCCACGTCCTTGCCCTCGATCTGAATCGAGAACTGGCCGTCCTGGGGACGCCGACGCTCCGCGATGTTCATGCCCGCAAGCACCTTCAACCGCGACACCATCGCAGGATGCACGCTCAACGGCAGCGTCTGCGTCTCATGCAGGATCCCGTCGATGCGGTAGCGGACGCGCAGATGCCCCTCCTGAGGCTCAAGGTGGATATCCGACGCCCGGTCTCGCACCGCCTGCGCCACGAGCAGATCCACCGTCCGCACGATGGGCGTCTGCGCGAGGAGGTCCGGCCCAAGCGCTCCCTCGACCACCGGCTCGGTCACCACAGGGGTCACCTGGCTGATCTGCTCCGCTATCTCGCCCGTGGCCCGGTAGTTGTTATTGATGCACTCGCGGATGTCGCTGGGGATGCCGACGGCAGGCTGGATCGCCATCTTCGCCCGCGCCTTCAGATCCTCCAGCACCTGGATGTTCGCCGGGTCCGCCATCACCACCACCAGCCCATCCCCCGTCACCTCGATGGGGACCAGGTCTTGCTGGCGCGCAAATCCCTCCGGCACCAGGCTGAGCGCCTCAGGCTGCACGGGATGACTCTTCAAGTCGATGAAGGGCAGGTTGAGCTGGAGGCTGAGCGTCGTCGCCAGGTCTTCTGCGGACACCAGCCTCTCGTCGACCAGGTAGCTCCCCAGCCGCCTCTGCAGCCGCCCGGCCTCTTCCAGCGCCTGGTCGAGCTGCTCCGATGTCAGCAGCCCTGCTTCAACCAGCATCTCGCCGAGTTTCTTCCCCGCCAGTGCCGCCACTACGTCAGACATCACCGTCCTCATGTTGAGAGAGGAGACCACGGGCTACCGCCGTGACCTCTCCCGGTGTAGCGGGCTGCGGGCGGTGAACGTCAGCCCCCACCCTCTCGCCCATCCCCTGGTCCGCCTCTTGGGACTCAGGCCTCAGCGCCACAATGGGCGGACGGCCCTCAGAGACGGCCGGGTTCGAGGGCAGCCCCTGGCAAACCTCGAACCCGCCCATCCCAGGAAGCATCGCATCCAGCACCACCAGTCCCGCCGCCTCCTCTTGAGCCTTGCGCAGGCCCTCGACGCCGTTGACGGCCGGAATGCCCTGATGGCCCGCAGCCTCCGGACTGCGACTCACCAGCCGCAGGGCAGCGGGGTCATCCTCGACAACAAGGGTCTTCTCTGCCATGCCGGCTCCCTCCTGGCAGCGTCTTCCTCTGGGGAAGCAGCCTCGAGCCGACCTGACGCTCGCCTCATCAGGCCACCCGAGGATCAAGCGCTGTCCCTTCGCGCGGCCAGCGCGCCCGTCAGTAGCCGGTGTCGGTTTGCGTGACCTTCCCCGTGGTGTCGACGGTGTACTCGCCATTCGTGGCGGTACTTCGCATGTACGTCGGGTACAGACTGAATCCGCCCGTCGTCATGTCACTGGTCTCACTCGTGATCGCAGTGGTGGTCGCGGTGCCGTCGGCCGCCATCTTCGCATCAACCGCCGTCTGCACGATGGTCACCTCGGCGCTCGCCGCTGTCGTCTGGCTGCCGCTGAGCAACCCCGTGAAGTTCGCCATCACGATGGCGGCGAGGATCCCAAGGATGGCCAGCACGACCAGCAGCTCCACCAGGGTGAAACCGCCCTCACCCCTTCCTCTCCTCCTAACCTCCGTCTCAGCTTCCATTGAAGACCTCCTTCCACTTACACGTTTTACACGTTCACCATCCTGAACGAGCGTCTACAGCGAGACTCGCTCCTCTGGTACAAGTATCGGCAAGTGCTGCGGTGCGCTTATCCCCCGAAAGGTCGACTTCGCCCTTACGACGGAAGGAGGGGTCCCGCGCTGCTACGCCGCCTCAGGGCGTCGGCGGCCCCCGCACCAACCACGAAGGGGCGGCCTTGCGGCCGCCCCTATCGGTCAG
Source organism: uncultured Dehalococcoidia bacterium (assembly GCA_964518585.1). Lineage (GTDB taxonomy): Bacteria > Chloroflexota > Dehalococcoidia > DSTF01 > CAZFGZ01 > CAZFGZ01. Next base: position 5,207 of record CAZFGZ010000051.1, read on the forward strand.
TAGCTGCTTACAGATGAAGTCAGACCGGCCCAGCGCCTGACAGCCTACTCGCTCGCCACCCCCTCCCTCTCAAGCGAGGCCCGCACCTCCTCGATCGCCCGCCGCACGCTCGGCACCTCGACCAGCTTGCCGGCCTCCTCGATCTCGGCGAGCGCGTCCTCCAGCCGGCCCTCCGCCTGAAACAGCACCGCCCGGTGGTAGTGAAGCTCAGCCCGCGCCTGCGGCGGCAGCGTCGCGAGGCCGCGTAACGCCTCGTCCAGGTCCGCCTCCGAGCGTCCATATTCGCCCAGCAAGAAGTACGCATAGCCCCGCCTGTCGTAGCCCGCCACGAACTCCGGATCGATCTCCAGCGCCCCGTTGATGTCCTCCAGCCCCCGTTCGAGCTCACCGATCTCCAGGTAGGCGAGCCCCCTGGCGCTGAGGAGATAAGGGGTCGGCCCGCCCTCCAGCTCCATGTACCTCGTGGCGTCTTCGATTGCGGTCTCGTACTCGCCCGTGTATCTCGCCACGAACAGACGCGTGTACAGCGCCTTCTCGTCCAGCTCCACGGCCCGGTCCGCATCGGCGAGCGCTTCCTCGGGGCGATCAAGATACAGCCGCGCGACGGCCCGCTCCCCGTAGGCGAGGGCGTTCTCCGGCTCCAGCTCGATCGCCCGCGTCACGTCCGCCTCCGCCTCCTCGTACCGATCCAGCCGCCTGTAGGCGGTCCCCCGGTTCAGCCAGGCCGTCGCGTTGTCCGGCTCGACCCCCAGCAGCCTTGTCGTGTACTCGATACCCACCTCGAACTCGCCCCGCTCGAACGCGATCATCGCGAGCTGGTCGAGAGAGACGATGTGATCGGGGTTCAGCTCAAGCACCCGCAGGCAGTCCGTCTCGGCCCGGTCGTAGTCCTTGACGGCGGCCAGGGCGAGGCAGCGGACGAAATAAGCGTCCCAGGCCTGGGCATCCTCAGGCAGCGGCCGCATCGCCATGCTGAGATCCTCCGACGCGGCGGCCGCATCGCCCATCTCCGCCTCGGCCCAGGCGCGGATCGCGTATCCTGCGGGATGCTCCGGTCGCAGCTCGACCAGCCGCGTGCCGTCGGCCGCCGCCGCCTGCGGGTCGCCCATCTCTATCAGCACCCGGCCCCGTGCCAGGTAGCTGGCCGGGAAGTCGCTGTCCAGCTCGATCGCCCGGCTGAGATCAGCGTACGCGTTCTCGAAATCGCCGTCAGCGAAGTAGCGCTCCCCCCGCAGGTAGTGCGCCATGCCCACATTGGGAAACAGCTTGATCACCCGGCTGAAGCTCGCCACGTTCCCCGGCGTGTCCACCTCGTTCGCCGACACGATCACCGCCTGCCGCATCCCGAACCACGTCACCAGCCCGAACGCCATCGCCAGGATCAGCGGCACCTCGAAACCGAAAAGCCCCAACTGGTAGGCAGCCGCCCTCGCCCGCAGGCGCCGTCCCGCCAACCACGCGGGCGTCGCTCCGCCGACCGCCACAGCGCATGACAGCGCCGCCAGCCCCACGAACCACCCCGACGACAGCCCGGCCTGCATGTCGCCCCCCGGCAGCGTGCCCGACTGGTACACGATCAGCAGCGCCACCGCCAGCACCCCCGCCCCCCCGGCCAGCAGCCCCATCTGCCGCAGCGCCGCCAGGCGCCGCCCCTCCTCGATCTCTCGCGGCCCCGCCGACGATCGGCGCAGACGTGCCCAGCCCCGCGCCTGGAATCGCAGCAGCGCCGTCCACGCCACCGCCACGACCAGCGTGCCCACGACCACCGTCAGAAGCAGCGAGTAGTCCGCCAGCAGCAGTTGCAGCGTCGCCGCCCCCACGTACATCGACGAGAGCCGGTCCAGCGCATCCACCCGCAGCAGGCCCACCAGCGCCCCGTATCCGATCAGCACGAACAGCAGCCCCAGGAGCCAGCCGCCCAGCGCCGTGCCCACCAGGGTCGCCAGCCCGGCCCTTCGCTTCATCAGCACCGGCACCGCCAGGTGCGCGAAGGCGATGCCCGCCAGCAGCAGCGGCAGCCCCCCGAGCACGACAGCCAGCAGCACCGATGAGAAGTTGAAGTCAATGATCTCGAAGGGCAGCCCCAGCGTCAGCAGGTCCGGCTCCGGCCGCCGAACCGCGAACAGCAGGAACAGCGGCAGCACCAGGATCGCCGCCAGCGACGCCTGCAGTGCCGCCGCCCCCGAGCGGGCCGCCGCTGTCGGCTGCCCGTGCGTGGCGTACAGCCCCGCCAGCGAGGCCATGTTCAGCAGCCGGTTGGCGGCGCGCCGGTGACTCCTCGCCTCAGAGGGCGCCTGCAGCCGCTCGGCCCGCTCGCCGGCCGCCAGGTGGTATGCCGCCGCCCGTTCGCTCTGCCCCGCCTCCCGAAAGTGGAACGCCAGCCGTTCCGGCTCCACCTCCATCCCTTCCTCTCGTGCCAGCTCCAGCGACTCCGCCGCCCTCAGGTGCAGCTCAGCCCGCCGCCGCCGCAGCAGCCCCTCGTAGAGGACCTGCTGCACCAGCGAGTGCCGGAACTGATACCCGCGGTGATGCGCGTCCGGCGCCTCGTCCAGCAGCCCCACCTCGCACAGGTGCGCCAGGGCTTCGAAGAACCCCTCGCTCACCGTCGTCGTCAGCTTCAGCGGCTCCTCGTAGAACGACTGCCCGAAAACGCTCGCCTCCCGCAGCACCTGACGGCTCGTCCCCTCCAGCTCGTCCACCCGCGCCACCACCGCCGTCTGAAGCGACTCCGGGATCCGTGCCCCTTCGGGCGCCGCCGCCGTCGCCGCCGCCAGCACCTCCAGATAGAGAGGGTTGCCGCCCGCCCGCGACACGATCTCCCCCACCACCCCCTCCGAAAGGCCCGCGGCCGCCCCAACCACGAGGGCCCGCGCCTGCTCCTCCGACAGCCGCCCCAGCGTCATCGAGTCCGCCGCCGGCAGACGGCGCGGCCGGCGGCCCGTCGGCTGACGCAGCATCAGCGTCAGCACCGGCAGCGTCCCCAGCCGCGGCAAGAGCTTCTCCACCACGTCCACAGTGGCGCTGTCGGCGCGATGCATGTCATCGAGGACCAGGGCCACGGGTCCGCTGGCCGCCAGCGTCCCGATCACCTCGGCCAGCCCGTCCACCAGCCACCCCGGTTCAACCTCCGGCGCTTCCGCGACCTCGTGCGCCCGCGACAGCGCCTCCACCCGCTCCTCGAAGCCCCGCGGCAGGTTCTCCCGCAGCGACGGCAGCAGCTGCAGCAGCGGCCCGAACGTCCGCGGCGGCGTATCTGCGCGCGTGTACAGCACCTGCTCGGGCCGCGTCCCCGCCCTCGCGAAGAGATGCGCCAGCATCCTCGTCTTCCCGATCCCCGCCTCCCCCACGACCTCGAGGACGCGCGCCGTCCCCGCGCCCGTCGCCGCCCACAGCTCCCCTATCCGCTGCAGGTGCTCCTCCCGACCCACGAAGGGCGTCTCGCTGGGTGCCGGAACCAGCCTCAGAGGAGCCGCGGGCAGCCCCTCCACGGTGAAGCAGACCACCGGCTCCGTGCGGCCCTTGACCGTGAACTCCTGCCGCTCGCCGCAGCGAAACTGGCGGCGCGCCAGCCGTCGCGTTGCCTCGCCGACCAGCACCGCGCCCGGTTCGGCCGCCTTCTCCAGGCGGGCGGCGACGTTCACCGCGTCGCCAGTCACCGTGTACCCGCCCGGACCGACCGCGCCCGTCACCACGACACCCGTATTGATGCCGATCCGCATGCTGAGCCCCTGGCCCAGCCGCTCCTCGAGCTGGGGCGTCAGCTCCTCCAGCGCGCGCTGCATCGCCAGGGCCGCTGCCACCGCCTTGCCGGCGTCGTCCTCCTGCGCCCTCGGCGCCCCGAAGAGCGCCATGATCTCGTCGCCGACAACCTTGTCCACGTAGCCGCCGAACCGCCCGATCTCCGCCGACAGAGACTCGAAGCAGAGATTCAGCGCCTCCTGCATCAGCTCCGGGTCACGCGCCTCCGATATGGACGTATACCCGACCAGGTCGGCGAAGAGGACGGTCACCAGCCTGCGCTCTTCCTCAGGGGTAACACGTTGCTGAGTCATCTTCCTTCGAAAGGGCGATCTCCAGGCCCGAAGTGGGACGGGGTGGCGAACCCCATCAGTATAAGGCACGCCCCTCATGCCGCAAGGCCGCTTCGCTTGACAAAATACGCTTTCGCGCTATGATCATACCGTTCTCAGCTCCCCGCCCAGTCCCGAGAGGATACGGGAGTGCGCGCGTCCTCACGTCTCGCCCCGTCTCGTCTCCGTTTGTCGCTTGCCGTCCTGCTGGGCGTCGCGGCAGGCCTGATCCTGCTCGCCGTCTTCACCTTCCTCCCGCCTGGAACCGGCCTGGGTGGCTCCGCCCTGGCTCACCCTAGCTGGAGCCTGGCGACGGTCGAATCCGCGCCAGACGTGGGGACCTATACCTCCATCACCGTCGATGACAACGGTGACCCCATGATCTCGTACCGCGATGACGCCAGCGGCGACCTCAAATTCGCCATCTGCGACATCTCGGGAAGCACCAACGGCAACTGCGATCAGACCGGCGACTGGAAGACCGTGGCGGTTGACACGGCGAATTCCGTGGGCGTCTACACGTCCATCGCGCTGGACTCCAACGGAGATCCCATGATCTCTCACTATGACGCCACAAATGGTCACCTGAGGTTCGCCGTCTGCGACAGTGCGGGCAGCGCCTATGACAACTGCGACCAGACCGGCGACTGGAGAACGCTCACGGTGTCAGACGTGGCATGCGCGGGGTTCTTCTCGTCCATCGCCGTCGCCGCCGACGGTGACCCCATGATCTCCCACTGGGACTGTTTCAACAGCGACCTTGAGTTCGCCATCTGCGACAGCTTGGGCAACGCCTACGACAACTGTGACCAGCCCGGCGACTGGACTCTCGCGACGGTGGAGTGGACCGGATTCTTCGGAGAGTACGGAGCCATCACCGTCGACCCCAACGGAGATCCTATGATCTCCTACTACGACGCGGGCACCGGCGACCTCAAGGTCGCCGTCTGCGACATGTCGGCCAGCGCCAACGGCAACTGCGACCAGGACACAGATTGGCGGAAGGTGACCCTGGATGACACGGGAGACGTGGGGAAGTACACGTCCATCGCCGTCGATGCCAGCGGAGACCCCGTCATCTCCTATGCGGCCGGCTCGGACGGCCCCGAGGCCCTGAAGTTTGCCGTCTGCGACAGTGCGGGCGACCCCTACCTGAACTGCGACCAGACAGGCGACTGGAAGACGGTGCTGCTGGAAGAAGGAGAGGTGGGCTGGTACGGCACCTCTATCGCCACCGACGCCAGTGGCAACTCCATGATCTCGTACTTCGACGACTACAACTCGGACCTCAAGTTCGCTACCTGCGATGGCGCCGGCAACGCCTACGACAACTGCGGCGAGGACACCGACTGGAGCTTCGAGACTGTGGACGACGGCGGGGACCTTGGCGCCGGGCAGTTCAGCTCCATCGCTGTGGCTACCAGCGGGGACCCCGTGATCTCCTACGAGGGCGGCAGCCTCCACTTCGCCACCGCTGCGGAGCCGAGCAGCCTCACGCCCACGACTACGCCCACACCGGCGCCCTACGTCCATGTCGTCAACTCCACCGGGGACGGCGCGGACGCCGACGCGGGTGACGGCTTCTGTGAGACTTCGACCCCAGACGAGTGCACCCTGCGGGCAGCCATCGAGGAGCGCAACGCGTTGCCGGGCACCCACATAATCCAGTTCAACATCCCCGGCCCGGCCCCTCACACCATCTCGCCCGGCTCCCCCCTGCCCACCATCGAGCAGCCGCTGACCATCGACGGCACTAGCCAGGATGGCTGCGCGACCTACCCCTGCATCGAGCTGGATGGGCACCTTGCGGACGTCGGCGCAAACGGCCTGCAGATCTCCGCCGGGGACAGCACTGTGCAGGGCCTCGCAATCAACCGCTTCGATGGCGACGGCATCCGCCTGGAGGGCGGCGGCGGCAACCTGATCCGGGGCAACCTGATAGGCACAGACATTACCGGCGCGGTGGACCTGGGGAACGGCGGCTACGGGGTCAACATCACCGACTCGCCCGACAACACAATTGGGCAGACCCCGTTAGAGAACGGAAACGTTATCTCGGGAAACGACGCCGGCGGTATCGCGGTAGTCAGTCCCGGTCTCGCCGCCACTAACAACAGAATCGAGAACAACAGCATCGGCCTTGCACTGGATCTCACGGCACCGCTCGGCAACACCTTAGACGGGGTTCTGGTCCTCGGCGCCGCGGACACCACCATTACCGGCAACCTTATTTCGGCAAACAGTCGCCACGGTGTCCACATCTGGCTTATAGCTGCGACCGGGAACGAAGTAACAGGCAACATCATCGGCGCGGACATAACGGGCTCTCTCGACAGAGGCAACTCTGAGCATGGGGTGTTCATCAACAACGCGCCCGGCAACACCATCGGCGGCACGACGCCCGAGGAACGCAACATCATCTCCGGCAACGGCGATGCCGGCGTTGCGCTTCACCTGGGGGAGGCCAACTCGGTGAAGGGCAACCTCATCGGCACCAACGCCAGCGCCAGCGGCCCCCTGGCGAACGGCGGCCCCGGCGTGGGCATCGATGGCGCCG
>CAZFGZ010000052.1:0-7949 GCA_964518585.1 uncultured Dehalococcoidia bacterium
GGCCAAGGTCAAGTACGAGGAGTTGGGGAAGATCGCTCAGGCCAAGGAGCAGTTCGGCGTATCGTTAGTGTTGAACTGGATCATCGGGCCGGCCATCATGTTTGTCCTGGCCTGGGTGTTGCTGCCGGACCTACCCCACTACCGCACCGGGTTGATCATCGTGGGGCTGGCCCGCTGCATCGCCATGGTCCTCATCTGGAACATGCTGGCGGAGGGCGACAACGAGTACGCAGCCGTCCTGGTGGCGCTCAACTCCGTCTTCCAGGTGCTCTTCTACTCGCTCTACGCCTACTTCTTCGTCAGCGTGGCCAGCTCCTGGTTCGGGGGCGGCGAGGAGGTGCATGTCGAGTTCTGGGAGGTGGCGAAGAGCGTGCTCATCTTCCTGGGCATCCCCCTGGTGGCAGGGATGATCACCCGCTATGTGGGCATCCGGCGGAAGGGGCGCGACTGGTACGAGGGCGTGCTCATGCCTCGCCTGGGCCCGACGGCGATCATCGGCCTGCTGTTCACCATCGTGGTGATGTTCGCCCTGAAGGGCGAGTACATCCTGGACGTCCCTCTCGACGTGCTGCGCATCGCGGCGCCCCTGCTGCTGTACTTCCTCATCATGTTCACCGTCTCGTTCCTCATGTCCTGGCGCCTGCGCTTCCGCTACCCGGAGACGGCAACCCTCTCCTTCACCGCCGCGAGCAACAACTTCGAGCTCGCCATCGCCGTGGCCATCGGCGTCTTCGGCATCGAGTCGGGGCAGGCGCTGGCCGCGGTGGTCGGGCCGCTCATCGAGGTGCCCGTGCTGATCGGCCTCGTGTACGTGGCCCTGTGGGCGCGCGGCTACTTCTTCGGCCCTGACGGGGCAGCCAGAAGCCGGATTGGCGCCCCGCTGAAGCCAGCCGAGGCTGCGGGAACGGTCGCGGACCCCCCGGGGGTCGGCAGCGCTCAGAGCGGCTAGCTTCGCCGGTAGACCACCCTCCCCGCCACCAGCGTGCTCACGACGCGCAGGTCATCGTCCAGGAGCACCAGGTCCGCGGCGGCGCCGGGCTCGATCCTGCCCCTGCCCTCCTCGCCGATGACCCGCGCCGGGTTGAGGGTGGCCATCCGCACCGCCTCCGGCAGAGTGACCGGCAGCCAGCGGACGGCGTTCCTCACCAGGTCGTCCATCGTGGCGACGCTCCCCACGAGGGTCCCGTCGTCGCGGACGGCCGCCAGGCCCTTCACCTCGATCCGGCCTCCCTCCCACTCGAGGACGCCCTCACCCGTACCGGCGAGCGTCATGCCGTCGGTCACCAGGACGGTCCTGTCCACACCCTTGGCCCGCACGAGCAGCTCGGCGGCAGCGGGATGCACGTGGGCGCCGTCGCAGATCAGCTCGCACGTCACCCGGTCCGACGTAAGGGCTGCGCCCAGGCAGCCGGGATCGCGATGGGCCAGCGGCCGCATGGCGTTGTAGCAGTGGGTTACGTGGCGGACCCCCAGCTCGAAGGCGCGCCGCGCCTCCTCGTAGGTGGCATCGGTGTGGCCCATCGCGGGAACCGCCCCCGCGTCGAGAACCGCCCGCACCAGGTCCTCGGCGCCGGGCAGCTCCGGCGCCAGGGTGACCTGCCTGATGGCTCCGCCGGCCGCCTCGACGTAGGCGCCGAACTCCCGGGCATTCGGGAGCCGCAGCGCGCTCTCGGCAAAGGCACCCTTGCGCCTGGGGTTGAGGAAGGGGCCCTCCAGGTGAAATCCCAGTGGCCGGGCGCCTCCGGTGGCTTCCCGTAGAGCGGCGACGCTGCCCCTCAGGTTGCGGATGGTGCTATCGTGGTCAGCCGCGACCGTGCTGATGACGAACGAGGTCACCCCTCGCGAGGTCACCCAGCGGGCGTAGGCGCGGATCTGCTCGGGATCATCTGTGAACAGCGAAATGCCGCCTCCGCCGTGCACGTGGATGTCGATGAAACCGGGCGCGACGTAGAGGCCTTCCGCATCGATGCTCTCGGCGCCCGCCGGGGCAACCACCGAGGGCCCCGCCGCCACGATGCTTCCGCCCTCGAACAGCACGCTCCCGTCCACCACCCTGTCGGGCAGGATCAGCCGGGCATCCGTCAGGGCCGTCACAGTCATGCAGGCGCTCCCGTGCTATTCTACAGGACGACGCAAGCACCTAGCATGTGAGGTCATCTATGCTGCCGAGATGGGCTCAGCAACTGCTCGAACGGCACCCCGGGGAGCCTCCACCCACTCCCGACAATCCTCTGCCCCCCTGGCTGGAGGCAGAGCTACGCGACGTGCCTCTAGCCTACCAGCTACGAGGGACCTCCGCGCCCAGGCATGAGCACCCCTATCACCTCATCGACGATATCCGTCGCCAGCCCCTGCTCTGGCGGCAGGTTCTCACGGAGCTGAGGGGAGAGCTAGAACAGTGCGCCGACCGTCTCGTGGACCGGCGTGTTCGCTCCATCGTCCTGGTGGGATCCGGTTCGGCCCTGTTCGCCTCCGTCCTGGGCGCCTTCCTGTTCGAGCAGCTCGCGGGCATCCACGCCCGCGCCGTCGAATCGCTGGATTTCGTCAGCTACCCTTCGCCATGGCCGCGGAACACCCTGCTCCTGGCCCAGTCCGCCACCGGTGCCAGCGCTGAGACGCTCGAGGCTGTCCGGAGCGCGCGCGGCCGGGGCATGGAGACCCTGGCCCTGGTCAACACGTCCCCCAGCCCCCTGGAGAGCCTCGCCGACCGCACCGTAGCCCTTCCCACAGGCCAGCGGTCCGGTCCGGACATCTCGGTGATGACCACGCGGCTCATCATGCTCTACCTTCTGGCGCTGCACCTCGGCCTCCGCCGCAGACGGCGGCAGGGATGGCTGCGGGAGCTGCACCGCCAGCTCGAGGCTGTCCCCGAGAAGCTGGACCGCTTCCTGGACAGCGAGGAGCAGGCCGTCGAGGCCCTTGCCGACCGCCACGCCGAGCGCACCGCCTTCCTGCTCGTCGGAGGCGGCGCCAACTACTTCAGCGCGCTGGAGGGGGCCCTGAAGATCGAGGAGGAGAGCCGCGTGGTCTGCAAGGCCTACAGCCCAGCCGACTACGCGCATGAGGCCGTTCCCCTCCTTGGCCCATCGACAGCCACAGCGGTCGTCGCCCCGCCCGGCAGGAGCTACGAGCGGCTGCGCGACGTGGTACGGGCGGCCGCCGCGGCCCGCTCTCCCACTGTGAGCGTAGTCCTGGAGGACGACGCGGACATCGCCGCCGCGGCCGACGACGCGATCCGTCTGGGCGGCCCCCTGGACGAGGTCATGGTGCCGCCCCTGGCCACAGCGGCCTTCCAGCTCCTGGGCTACTACCTGGGAGTGCGACGCGGCGTCAACCCCGACACTTTCGGCACTGATGACATGGACCGCGCCAGGGCCTGGCTGACCCTCTTTCCCCTCGGATCACACTGACCTGATGCCGGGAGAACCCGCGCGCTTGGGGGCGTCTTCCTGCCGGAGGAGACGTGTTGCCCACCAGAGCCGAGGAGAGGGTTTTGTGTTTGCCTGCTAGCCTTCCTCGAAGCTCAGCAGGTCGCCCACCACGCTGCCCGTGCGGGCGATGGTTCCGCGAGGCAACTCCAGCGTGTAGCGCGCCCCGAAGGCCGCACTGAGCCGGAAGGGCTTCAACGCGGGCACGGCCTTCAGCACCGTTCCCGTCCGGTCAGCGAACAGCACGTCCAGGGTGAACCGCATGAAGGCCGTATGGATGGAGGAGCATGGCTCCAGGACCAGCCCCTCGCCGTCGTCAAGCCTGGCCCGACCCAACAGGCCCCAGCTTCGCGACCAGATCCGGTTGGCGAGGCGCGCACGGCTGGCGAGCTCGGTGCCTGGGGTGATGTTCAGGATCTTCTCGGACTGGAACGGGCCCTACCCGCCGAAGGACTCCATGATGGTGATGACGGCGGGGCCAAGAATGACCAGGAACAGCGTGGGGAAGATGCACAGCACCAGGGGAAAGATCATCTTGACTGGCGCCTTGTGGGCCTGCTCCTGCGCCCGCTGGCGGCGACGCACTCGGAGCTGCTCCGACTGCACCCGCAGCACATTGCCGATGCTGGACCCCATCTGCTCTGCCTGAACCACCGCATTCACGAAGCTGGTGAGGTCCTGCACGCCTGCGCGATTGGCCAGCTCCTGTAGGGCGTCGCGACGCATCTTGCCCAGGGACACCTCGTGCAGGGTCCGCGACAGCTCCTCGGAGAAGGGCCCCTCCACCCTTTCCGCCACCCGCTCCAGGGCGGCGTCCAGGCCCAGCCCTGCCTCCACACAGGTGGCGATCAGGTCAAACGCGTCGGGCAGAGTCTTGATGATGTGCGCTTGCCGTGCCCCCACTCGCTGGCGGAGCCAGAGCTGAGGCAGGAAGAACCCGACTCCTGCCGCCAGCGCCACCGCCGCCAACTGCATGGGCCCCACTTTGGAGGCAGCGATGCTCACGACGGCCAGGGCCAGCGCCCCCACGGCCACGGTGCTGATGAGCGTCACCGTCAGAAAGCCGCCAACCGCGATAGGCTCGCCCGCCCTCATCAGACGGAGCTCGAGTCCGCTCAGGAACGAGGCCGGCAACAGCTTGCTGAAGCGCTGGACCAGCCCTCTGGTGAGAGGCTTCAGAAGGCGCTCCGAGATAGAAGGCACCACGTCCTCAGGCTCCACCTCCTGAAACCGCCGCATCGCCTCCAGCCTGGCCCGCGCCGGGTCCACCGAGCGCCTCGTCACCCCCAGAACGAACAGGAACACGGTCGCGAAGACGCACAACGCAACGGCTGCGCTCAGCATGTATCCCTCCCTACACCTCGATCGAGAGGATGCGCCGAATGACCACGATGCCTATCGCCTCCATCACGAGCGCCATCCCCAGCATGACCTTGCCCATGCCGTTCGTGAACAGCAGGGTGATGTAGTCAGGGCTCACCAGGAGGAGGATGCCGCCCACCCCCAGCGGCAACAACCCGATGACGACCCCGGTCATCTTCTGCTGAGCGGTGAGCGTACTGATCTCGCCGCGGATGGTGGTGCGCTCGCGCATGGTCTCCGCCACCGTGTCCAGAATCTGCGAGAGATTCCCACCCGCAGTACGCTGCACCAGGATGGCGGTGACCACGATGTCCAGGTCGTAGCTGCTGGACCGCTCGCTGAGCGCCTGCAAGGCTTCCTCAGGGGAAGAGCCCACGTTCATCTCGTAGATGGTGCGCTTCAGCTCGGTGGCGATGGGGTGGTCCATCTGCTTAGAGGCCAGGTCCAGGCTCTGGAGCAGCCCGAATCCCGCCTTCAGCGAGTTGGAGACCAGGGTAAGCGTCTCGGGAAGCTGAGAGTTCAGCTTGTCCACGCGGCTCTTCCTCCGGTGGCCGATGTACATGCGCGGCAGGTAGAACCCGACCAGGGCACCCCCTACCGCAGCCAGCACGCCCACGGCGCTCGCCCCCATCAGGAGGTACGGCATCGCGAAGCCCAGCCCGGCAAGCGCTAGCCGGATGGTTATGAACTCCACGGGACGCAGGTCAAGGTCGGCGCGCTCCAGATCCAACGCCAGCCTCGCCAGCCACTCCCCGGACAGCAGAGACGCCAGGGGACCGGTGATGACCCCTTTGTGCTCCCGCAGGACCGGTCCGACACCCATACCTTCCACTACGGATGTCCCGCTGATGACGCCCTCCAGCCGGCTGCGCACCCGGTTGCCCACCGAGAAGCGAGACGAATACAGGCTCAGCGCAAGGGCCAGCACCGTTGCCATCACCGAGACCGAGGCCAGCAGCGCTATTGCATTCATGCTCGCATCCCCATCGAGGCGAACAGGTCCACGGGCAAACGGATGCCCGCGATCTCGAACTTCTCCGTGAAGCGGGGACGGATGCCTGTCGTGTGCAACTCCCCCAGCACCCGTCCCTCCGGGTCGATGCCGGTCTGCTCATACCGGAACACGTCCTGCATCGTCACCAACTGTCCCTCCATCCCCGATATCTCAGACACATGGGTGATCTTCCTGGTGCCGTCAGGGAACCGAGCGATCTGAACCACCATGTGGATGGCCGAGGCCATCTGCTCGCGGATGGCCCGCACAGGCAGGTCCAGGCCGGCCATCAGGATCATGTTCTCCACACGGGCCAGACCGTCCCTGGGGGAGTTGGCGTGTACCGTGCTCAGAGAGCCCTCGTGTCCGGTGTTCATGGCCTGCATCATGTCGAAGGCCTCGGGCCCGCGCACCTCGCCCACCACGATGCGGTCGGGACGCATACGCAGGGCGTTGCGCACCAGCTCTCGCTGGGTGACCTCTCCCTTCCCCTCCAGGCTGGGCGGCCGCGCCTCCAAGCTCACCACGTGCCCCTGCTGCAGCCGCAACTCTGTGGGGTCCTCGATGGTGACGATGCGCTCCGTATCCGGAATGAAGGACGAGAGAGCATTGAGCAGCGTGGTCTTGCCGGTGCCGGTACCACCGGAGATGAGTATGTTCAGGCGAACCTGCACGCAGGCCCGGAAGAACTCCGCCAGCTCCCGGCTAAGCGTGCCGGTGCCGATGAGATCCTCCGCCGTCATCCTGTCCGCGCGGAACTTGCGGATGGTGATGGTGGGGCTCTTGGGAGCCACCGGAGGGATAATCACGTTGACACGGGAGCCATCAGGCAGGCGGGCATCGACCATGGGGGACGACTCGTCCACCCGGCGGCCGAGGGGGGCCACAATGCGCTCAACGATGCGCATGATGTGAGACTCGTCGCGGAAACGCAGCGAGCTAAGATAGAGGCGGCCCTCCCTCTCGTAGAACACTACGTCCGGAGCATTGACCATGATCTCGGAGACGCTGTCGTCCTTCACCAGCCCCTCGATAGGACCGAGGCCCAGCACCTCGTCGGCCACTGCCGCCACCAGCTCGTCCCGAGTCTTGCCCAGGATGCCCGGGAACTCCTGGGCAATGAGGGTGCGGGCAGCCGACTCGACGGCCTCGCGCCTCTTGGCCGGCTCCAGGTCTTCCAGCTTGCCGGGGTCCAGCTCCTGGATGAGACGCCCGTGCAGGTTGAACTTCAGGTCATCCATGCCCGCCGGGTTGTTGGCCATGCTGGCCCCCCGCCCGAAGACGCTTCCCCCCGCCGGCGTTCGCTTTTGCTGCCATTGGAACTGGCTCATGGCGGTTCGGCGCTCCTTCTAGACCATCGTCTCCACTAGCCCTATCGACCCAGGAAGCGGTTCAGGAAGCCGGGCCGTTCCTGGGGCGTCCCCGAGAGAACATGGGCGAGATCGGTGATGCTGCGCGACACCCTGGCATAGGGCTTGGTGATGACGACCGGCTGGCCGAGTTGCGTGGCATTGGACACGCTGAGGTCATGGGGAACGCGCCAGAACACATCGTATTCCAGCACCCGCTCCACGTCCTCCTCCCGCAGGCTGTTGGCGGAGGTGCAGTGGTTGATCGTTAGCTTCACCTTCTCCTCGGAGACGGCGCCCCCTCGCAGCATCTCCAGCGCCAGAGCGGTGTCCTTGATGCTGGCGATATCCATGCTCGTGACCAGCAGGATGATGCTGGCCATCTCCAGAGCCGAGGAGATGAGCTCGTTGAACGTACCCGGCGTGTCTATGATCACGTAGTCGTGGGTCTGCCCCAGCAGGTCCACGATCTTCTCGATATGCTGGGGGGTCAGCGTTCGCCACTCCGTCGGGTGGAGAGGCGCCGGCAGGATGCTGAGACCGCTGGGGTGTTGCACCAGATAGTCGCGGATGTTCTCGCGGTCCAGGCTTTCACAGCGGCGGGCCAGATCGGCGATGCTGGTCTCGACGTCGATGTCCATCATGATCGCCACGTCGCCGAAGCGGGTGTCCATGTCCACCAGGACCACCGAGGCGCCGGTGATGCGGACCAGGCGGTTCTGCCATCGCTCCCCGCCGGCCGCGGCGGTCGGGTCGAAGATGTCGGCGTCGGCGAGCGTGAAGACCTCCGGGTCGGGCACCCCCGCCCGCCCGAGG
>CAZFGZ010000052.1:7959-11676 GCA_964518585.1 uncultured Dehalococcoidia bacterium
TCGTCTTGCCAATACCCCCCTTGGCGCCGAAGACGGTAATCACGGTGCCCCTTGCGGCCGCTTCCACCGTCTCTCCGGCCATGCGGCGTCGCTTCCGCTCCTCCTGCTCCAGAATACCGTAGACCGCTCTCGCCAGCTCCTCGGGCTTCGCAGGGCTGATGACATAGTCTCGGGCGCCCGCCACCATGGCCCGTCGTACCGAGGCGGCGTCGGCCAGCGAGGAATAGACGATGGTTGAGGTCCCCGGCACCGCGTCGGCCAGCGACTCGACGGTCTGGAGAGCCCGGGCTACCGGTTCCTCCATGCTGACGATGAAGATGTCGGGCGGCTGCGGCTGCTCCTTGGCCAGGCTGACCGCCTCGATCCCATGCCCCGCCTCGCCCACCACGGTGAAGTGAGCGATCTCCAGCGCCCGCTTGGTATCGGCGCGGCTACCCGGGTCCGGGTCTATGATGAGGATTTCCGGGTTTCTGGCCATGAACTATCTTCTCCTCGACGCGATCGGGGAAGCCCCCTTTCAAGGGCTACGGTGCCATGGGCAGGTCCGGCGGAATCAACTCCAGCTCGGTGACGGGCCGGACCTCCAGCTCCTCCGCATCGCCGAAGCCCCGCACCACCGCTCGCAGCGTCCCGTTGCTCTCGGCCAGGAACAATAGCTCGGCCTGCTCGGGCGTTGCGAGCAGAGTGACGGTGGTAGCATCGGGGAGAGGTTCGTCCTCACTGTTACGCGCGCGCTGGGTCTCCGCACTGGTCGCACTGGTGGCCTCGCCGTTCTCCTCGCCGACCACAGGCGCCACGTCGACTATGGTCTGGGCGACCGCCAGCACCTCCACATTCTGGAGAATGGTCTGCACGAAGTACGCGTCGCGGGTCCCCGTTTCGCCTCCGCTCCCGGCCTCCAGGTCGAATACCCCCAGAATGTCGACGTAGTCGCCAGGCAGGATGAGCCCGCCCGCGCTCAGCACCTGGTTGGTGGAGATGGAGATAGCGCGCATGCCTTCCGGGATGATGAAGGACAGCGCCTCGCCCCCGGCGGAGAACTCCGCCGCTATCACCTTCGACGACAGGATCTGCTCGTTGGCCGCGATCGGATAGCGGGTCACCTTCCCGACCGCCTCATCCGTGGTGTCAAGGGCCAGGTCGCTCCGGGCATTGATGGGGACCTGTCGCAGCTCCACCATTGAGCCGAGGATCTCCGTCCGCGCGGGGATAGCCTCCTTGGCCACCACGACCGTTGCCACCGACACCGTCGTGCCGCCTTCCTCTTTTTTGTCGACGCGGGAGATAGCCACGTAGACCAGCACCGCGCTGAGCAGTGCCAGAACCACGGCAAGCACTAGATAGTGGCGGTTACTCTTTCCCGCCGCTCTGCCAGTAGGGGACCGAGCCATGGGCCTTCCTCACTTTCCGAGGTTGTCGGACGGGGTTCCCTCCCCAGGCGGTGGCCCGGCGGGAGTTCGTCCGCTGCCGGAGAGGGGCGTTTCCCGAAGGAGCCACCTACATTGGTATCGGCTTCTCCGGCCGAATGTTTAACCTCAAGTCCGCCCCCCCACGCGGGTGGGTCCCAAGTCCCTTTAGACCAGGCGGCGGAGGTCTGCGACGCCCCCCACGGAGCGGCAGCCTCCGCCACCACGGTCTACATGCGTCCGCCCGCTGGGCGGACCCCATCTACTGCTATGAGCAGTCGCCGTCGAGACAGTCCAGAGCGCTGTTGAACGCCGACTTGATGGCTCCGCGGAAAGCGATAACCGCTCCCACGACGACGGCCACAGCGATGACGGCCATGATCAGGCCGTACTCCGCCAGCGTCTGGCCCTCCTCGTCGGCCAGGCGCGACCGGAGCCCCTGCCAACCAACGACCAGGTGCAGCAGAGCCTCATTTACAAACCGCATCTTACCTCCTCCTTCCTAGATTCTCCGGCCCCATGCCGGGTTATTCCGTTGCTGGAGCTCCCTCTCGTGCCTCCTCGCCTGTCGCTGAGGGGCAGCGCCTCCTGCCTGTCGTCGCGCTTCCAGACCGCCGGTCGGTCCGGTCTCGCGTTACTCGCTAGCCCGCCTTCTCCATCCGCATCTGCTTGCGCAGGTTGTTGAGGGCGCGGTGCTGAATCACTCGCACCGCAGCCACACTCTTCCCGATGATCTCCGCCACCTCGCGATACTCCATCTCTTCCACGAAGCGCAGGATAATGACCTGGCGCTGTTCATCCCTCAGACGGAGGATGGCCTCCCGCACCCGCTCCTCGTCCGCCTGCTGCTGGAAGACCTCCTCCGGATTCGTGTGCGGGCCCTCGTCCACCAGCCCCTCGGGAAGCTGGGCCTTCTGCCGGCGCGAGCGCAGGTAGCTCACCGCCAGGTTGTGGGCGATCCGCAGGAGCCAGGAGGCGAAGGGCGCTCCCCGCACCTGGTAGCGGTGGATCGCCTCCCAGGCCTGCAAGAAGGCCTGGGCCGTCAGGTCCTCCGCCTCGCTGAGATTCCCGACCAGGTAGTAGATGTGACGGTAAACGCGAGCCACATGTCGGTCGTACAGTTCGGCGAAGGCCTCCGGATCGCGCGCCCGCGACCGTTCGACCAGGTCGCTCTCGCTGCTCTCCTGCCGGGTCTCGAGCCTCAGCATGCCGGTAGTCCGTTCCAGCTACTGCGGTGGCCCTCAACAACCGCACCTCCCACTTCCGGTCGGCTTGGCTCAGGGTTCCCCTTAGGGACTTCCACTGCCCCAGGTAAGGGTTTTCACTGATGCTATGGTTAACATCGGCAGGCCGGGCGGATGTCTAAAGGGGTATCGGGGATGAAGCTGGGGGATAAGTAGAGAAAGGACTGGCTAGGACGCCAGCCGCTCGCCGTCCGCAGATGACTCCTGCCCGTGGGCCAGGGCGCTGTCATCGCGCAGAACTGATGGGCTCGAATCAGCGCCTGGGGGCACTTCCTGCTCGGCCTCGCTCATCGGCTCGAAGCGGAACTGGCAGCCGCCGATCTCGAATTGCTCCCCGGGGTCCAGGATCGACCAGCCACCGATCTGCTCTTCCGCACTGCCGTCCGTGAGGTGACTCAGCACGTGAACCATCAGTCGCCCGTTGCGCACCCACACCCGGGCCTCCTCCGAAGCGATGCTCCGCTCTTCGTCAGCAAGGGAGACCGCGCAGCGGTGTCCGCTGCCGATGCTCACCGGGCTCGCCCCTACCGGGAACCGGCGGCCCGCCAGCGGCCCCGAGGTCGCGATGATGCACGCCACCGGGTCCTCCACCACCTCCGGCGGAGCGGGTTCAGGCTTCTCCCATTCCGTCGTGACCGGCCTGGAGGAGCGGCCGCCGAGGCCAGCCAGCGATCGCAGCCGTGCCTCCGGCTCTGGCCGGTGCGGCCGTCGATGGCGTAGCATTATGTAAAGAACAGCCAGCCCCCCCGCTATCGCCACCAGCCCCGCAAACAGGAAGGGCTCGGGCGAGAGGTTGTGCAAGGGCAGGGGAGCTGCGGCCGCCGCCGTCGCCGCCACCGCCGTGAAACCGACCTCAGCCGTGCCCACCTCGCCGAAGGTGGTCACCGCCTCCACACGCAGAGTATGCGGTCCCTCGCCGATGACCTCCGGGTCCAGTTCGTACTGGAAGGGTGGTTCCTCCAGTTGGTACACGTTGACGTCATCCACGCGGAAGATGAGCGCGGATAGGGCATCCTCGGAGACCACCTCCGCGACAATGGCAGTCCGGGCGCTCACCTCCTGGCCGC
>CAZFGZ010000053.1:0-4021 GCA_964518585.1 uncultured Dehalococcoidia bacterium
CGGTCGTAGACACCAGGCCCCAGGTGCCGTCGCAGCTCCTCCGCACTCATGGCCTCGTGCGTGCCGAGTGCCACCAGGATCGTGATCTGCTCCGCGGGCAGTCCGGCGTCGTGAAGCTCCTCCAGCACCAGCGGCAGCATGATCGACACCGGCGTCCATCGCGTCTGATCCGGGACGGCAATGACGCAGTCGCGCCGGCCTCGCGCCAGATCGCGGAGCCGCTCGCTCCCCCAGGGGCTGGCGAGCGCCTGCCGGATCGCCCCGGCGGGGTCCACCAGCGCCGGCTCGCAGCGCATCTCTGGGACCGCCAGCAGGCAGCGGCCGGGCACCTCAACGCTCACGGTGTCCCGACCGTACGGGAAGGCCAGCGCTATCGAATCGTCCCCTGTCATCGCCGGGCGCCCGCCGGACGCCTGCGCAATCATCTTCCCGCGGGCGCCGGCCCGTCAAGTCGCGCCCCTACCGGCCCAGGCGCCGCCCGATTTGACGAAGCCCACACGATGCAGATATAAGTGGCCCAGCCACCATCGCTCAGCTAGCGCATCAACGTCTCATGAGCCGCTTCGACATCCGCCGCGCCCGAAACGCCCCCTTCGATCCCGAGATCGACCGCCAGCTCATGGCGTTGACCTGCCACATCACCGATGACCACTTCCCCTGCCTGCAGGACCACCTGGGTCTCCACCCTGGCCAGCCCGACCCTCACGGGCACAGGCTCGTCCTCGTCCGCGAGTCCCTGAACGAGGCGCGCCCCCGTCTGAATCTCATGGTACAGATGTTGCGCCCCCTGGCCGGCGCGGCGGGCGCCGACGTCGGCCCCGGCTGGGGCTTCCTCGACGTGCTCCTGGTCGAGCAATACGGCCTGCGGCTGGTCTGCGCCGAGCACCCCGACAACCTCCCCGCCTACAGCGGCCTCCTCAAAGCGCGCGGCATCGAGGTGCGCCCCTGGCGCATCGGTAAGGAGCCCTGTCCCTTCGAAGTCGAAAGCCTCGACTTCGTCATCTTCGCCGAGGTGCTCGAGCACCTCAAGCTGCCGCCGCTCCGCGTCCTGCGCGAGGTCACCGCTCCCCTCAGGACCGCCGGCACCCTCCTCCTGACCACCCCGAATATCGCGCGCCGGTCCAACATCCGGCTCCTCCGGCGGGGCGTCAACATCCTCGAGCGCTTCCGCGAGGACATCCCCCCGGCTCTCGACGTCACCGACTTCGTCACCCACATCCGGGAGTACGCGCCCCAGGAGGTCGTAGACCTGGTGGAGGCCTGCGGCCTCCGCGTCACCGACCTCGCAATGTGCAACCTCATGGACCACGACCTCCACCAGACGCCACTCCTCAACCACTACACCTGCCTGACGGCCGTCAAGGAGTAAGGGAGAAGACAGATCAGGACCTCAATCTTCCGGCCGGGGATGCGGTCTCAGCGCCCGAAAGGTGTATACTAGGGCGACTTTCCTCTGCTGGCGGTCCAGATACACGGGGCAAAGCATGCCGCGCCCGACGATTCACCTCGTCAACCCTAAGAGCAACTGCTTCACCACCAGGCCGCAGTACTTTGGCAGGGCCCTGTACTCCCCCCTCGCCGGCCTGCTGGCCCTCTCCGCCATCACCCCCAGGGACGAGTGGGACATGTTCCTCACCGACGAGAACATCGAGCCCATCGACTTCTCCCGCCACTGCGACCTCGTCGCCATCTCCGCCATGACCGAGTACGTCAACCGCGGCTACGAGATCGCCGACCAGTACCGAGCCCAGGGCGTCAAGGTCATAATGGGCGGCGTCCATCCTAGCTTCCTCCCGCACGAAGCGCTGGAGCACGCCGACGCCGTGGTCGTCGGCGAGGCCGAGCCCGTCTGGGATCAGGTCCTCGCCGACCTCAAGGACGGCAGAATGGGTGGCATCTACCGCGCCCCCCGGCTCCTCGACATGTGCGAGATGCGCTACCCCCGCCACGACCTGGTGAAGACTAACCGCTACATCGTCCGCGACTTCGTGCAGACGGTCCGCGGCTGTCCCCACGGCTGCGCCTTCTGCGCCGAACCCCAGCTCAACGGCCGCATGTACCGCTTCCGCCCCGTCTCCGAGGTCATCGAGGAGATCCGGCGCCTCAACCCGCGCAACCTCGCCGTCAACGACGTCGATGCCTTCAGCAAGCCCTCCCGCGCCCTCGAGCTCATGAAGGCCATGGCCCCCCTCAAGATCAAGTGGCAGGGCGGCACCTCCTCCCGGGTCGCCGAGAAGGAATGGCTCCTCGACGCCGCCCGCGAGAGCGGCTGCTACATGCTCAGCCTCGGCTTCGAGTCCATCTCCAGGGAAAGCCTCAGAGAGGCCAAGAAGGCCTTCAACCAGCCCGAACGCTACAGGGCCCTCGTCGACAAGATCCACTCCTACGGCATGATGGTCTTCGGCCTCTTCATGTTCGGCTTCGACAGCGACGATGAGTCCATCTTCGAAGAGACCGCCAACTTCACCATCGACGCTGACATCGACTGCGCCGCCTTCTCCATCCTCACCCCCTACCCCGGCACCCTCACCTACTACGACCTGCAACGGCAGGGTCGCATCACAAGCTACGACTGGTCCAACTATGACCAGGACTCGGTCCTCTACGTCCCCAAGGGCATGAGCCCCGAGAGCATCAGGGACGGCCAGCACTACGCCTACAAGCGGTTCTACTCCTGGCGCTCCATCGCCAAGCGCTTCCCCCGCTCCGGGCAGCGCAATCGCCTCATGTGGCTGGTAATGAACGCCTTCTTCCGCCATGAGAGGACCAAGCCTGACTTCGTCGGCAAGGTGGTCAACGATGACACCACGCCGCCCGCCCACATCACGGACTTCAGTGAGAACTACGCCCTCGTGGACGAGAGCTTCTTCCTCGAGGAAGGAACCGCCGACGAGGTCAGCACCGAGACCTTCCAGTTCGACGAGGCTGGCACCCCGACCCGCTAGGCTGCCGGCGCCTTCTCTCCCTCGCTACCTCCTCTCCGAAGCACCCCGCCGCCGCGGCGCTCTGTCCGCGACCTAAGTAGGACGGCCTAACAGCCGCGCGTTGACCGTCACCGGCAGCTGTGCTAAGCTCACTTCAGATTGGGAATCGCATTCTCGATGACTCACAAGGTCTGTATGGACAGCGTAATGGCCATGAGCCGCGGCGCACGGCACAGCCGCAAGCGGACCACGCTTGTTTCGGCTGAGCCGTGGGGAGGTGGCGGTCGGCTCTGAATGAATCGCCAGCCGCAACCATCCCAGCCCACGGCTCAACAGGTGACCGTGGGCTTTCGTATTGCCGGGAGGAGGTCCTTGCCGTGTCGGCCCGCAGGCATTCACTAGGAGAGCTACTGAGGTCACAGCTCCAGGAGCGCGGCTCTCACCTCGCCGCGTCCGGCCGCTTCGCCGCGCCCGGCCACCCGGACCCAGCGGCAGCCGGCTCCCCGCCGACCTGTCCCACCTGCGGAACGCCGGTGCCGGAGAACTCCCGCTTCTGCAGCCGGTGCGGCCGTGCCCTGGCGGCCGCCCTCCAGCCTCCGCCCGAGGGCACCATCACCATCCTCTTCACCGACATCGAGGGCTGGACCGCCCTCGCCAACGTCCTCGGGAACCAGCGCGCCCTCGAGGTCATCCGCGACCATAACTCGATAGTCCGCACCTGCATCCAGAGAGCCGGCGGCTTCGAGGTCAAGACCCAGGGCGATGGCTTCATGGTCGCTTTCGCCAGCGCCCGCCGGGCCATTCTCTGCGCTGTTGACATCCAGCGCTTCATCGCCCGGTACAACACCGGGCGGTCAGGGACCGACATCCTTGTCCGCATCGGCATCAATGCCGGCGATGCCCTCCACCACGAGGAAGACTTCTTCGGCGTCGCCGTCAACCTGGCTGCCCGCGTCGCCGCCTGGGCTAACGGCGGTCAGATCCTGGTCTCCGGTCTGGTCAGAGGACTGGCCGGCCCTGTACAGGGCATCGAGTACGTCCCGCGTGGCCGCATCGACGCCCGCACCGTCGTCTGGGGCGCAGGGGTGAAGGGTTCG
>CAZFGZ010000053.1:4031-11655 GCA_964518585.1 uncultured Dehalococcoidia bacterium
TCGAGGTGCGCTGCCGCGAGGAAGCCTGACCAGCCGGGACAGCCCCCCCCCTGCCCGACACGCACGGCGCCGGGATTCAGCGCCCCAAGCCTTCCCCAGACACCTCAGCGTCTCAACGCTCGAGATACGGACGCAGCTTCGCCCTCCGCCAGGTGCCGCACAGCCAGGAAAGAGAGTACAATAAGAAAAGAGATTACTTACTAAACAGCAGAGGTGTAGCGTGCGTATCCCCGTCCTCCTCGTCATCGTGGTTGCGGTCATCGCTGCGACCGTGGCCGGGACCCTCCTCTGGTCCCAGCGCAACTCCGATTCCATCGAGCTGCCGTCCGCCGAGGTACGACAGTACCAGGGCGAGGACCTCTCCTCGATCAACGACTTCCGCGAGAACTCCATCAAGGGAGTACAGCACGTCGAAAGGGACACGTACCGGCTGCAGGTCACCGGCCTCGTGGAGAACCCCGCCGACTACACCTACGAGCAGGTCGTCGACAGCCACGACCAGTATCAGAAGGTCGTCACTCTCGACTGTGTCGAGGGCTGGAGCGTCAACATCCTCTGGGAAGGCGTTCTCCTCACAGACCTCATTGCCGAAGCGCGTCCCTCGCCCGATGCCAACACCGTCATCTTCCATGCTTACGACGGCTACACCACCTCCCTGCCCATCGCCTACCTGCAGGACAAGGACATCATCATGGCCTACGAGATGAACGGCCTGACCATCCCGCCCGAGCGCGGCTTCCCGTTCGTGCTCGTCGCGGAGAGCAAGTGGGGCTACAAGTGGGCGAAGTGGATCACCGGAATCGAGCTCTCCAACGACCCCTCATACAAGGGATACTGGGAAAGCAGGGGCTATTCCAACGATGGCGACATCGACAGCGACTTCCTCGAGTAGGCGGGACGCCTACGTCTATGCCCTGCTGAAGAAGACCGTGCGATGGCTCCTGCTCGCGGCCGTGCTGCTCTACCTCCTGAGCGGGCTTGGCATCAGCGAGTTCCGCACCGTCGAGAACCTGACCTTCGGCCTGCTGACCAAGGACCTCGCCTTCCGCCTCCACGATGTCATGCTGGTGCCGTTCATCGCGCTGCTGATCCTCCACATCGGTCTTCCGCCGCTCAGTCGCCTGCTCCGCCGGCTCTAGGTCTCGTCATGACTCAGCCTCGGTCAGGCCTCCGCCCCGCTCGAAGGGGACGCACATGAGCCCTCTGCGCCCTGCGAGGGCAGTGATTCCGCCCGCTCCCCGGCCGGCGGGGCTTTTCGCAGCCCGTCAGAGCCATTATGCTATCCCTGGGGCTGGAGCCTTCGCAGGCACCCAGGAGGGATTACGCATGGCCAACGTGGTCGGCAAGCGCTACATCTGCACCGTGTGCGGCTCAGAGTTCATCGTCACCAAAGGCGGCGAAGGCCAGCTCATGTGCCACGGCAAGCCCATGGAGCTCAAGAAGTAGCCGCCCACGAGCACCCCACCGAAACGTCCCGCTTGCGCTGGGCACGGCGTCGTCCGCCGCGCGGCGTCGTCCGCCTGCTCGGTTGACACGCCAACTCGATGGGGTAAGATGACCGCGGAGCGGCATTCCCATTCCACGGAGCGTCCGCCATGACTGAAGAGACCTCTCTCGACGAGCAGTTGGGGCGAGCGGCCGGCATCGTCGCTAGAGCCAACTACACCATCGCCCTCATCGGCGCCGGGATCTCCGTGGAGAGCGGCATCCCACCGTTCCGGGGTCCGGGCGGCCTCTGGACCAAGCACGGCGAGCCGGCCATGGACGGCTACCAGCGCTTCCTGGCCGACCCGGAGGCCTGGTGGGCGGAGCGCCTCGCCCAGCAGAGCGAGTACTCCGAGTTCGCCAAGGCCCTCAACGAGGCCAAACCCAACCCCGCGCACATCGCCCTCGCAGACCTCGAGAACATGGGCATCCTCAAGCACATCATCACCCAGAACATCGACAACATGCACCAGGAGGCTGGCAGCCGGGCCATCACCGAGATCCACGGCAACCGCCTCAAGATGCGCTGCATCAACTGCAGCACCCGCTGGCCCTCCGACGAGTTCAAGTCAGATGAGGTCCCGCCCCGCTGTCCCCACTGCGGCGGCCTCGTCAAGAACGACACCGTCATGTTCGGCGAGCCCATCCCCCATGACGCCCTCCAGTCCTGCCAGCACCAGTCCCAGCTCTGCGACTGCATGCTGCTCGTCGGCACCTCGGCCGTGGTGTACCCGGCCGCCAGCTTCCCGGAGATCGCCTACCATCGCGGCGCCAGCCTCATCGAGATAAACCCGATGGAGACCCCCCTCTCGCGGGCGTGCGCGGCCGTCCTGCGCGCCCCTGCCGGAGAGGCGCTGCCCCCGCTCGTGGAGCGCCTCCGCGAACTCGGGGCGCAGAAGACGTAGAGCAGAGCATCCGCCCTGACCCCCTCCACTGCCCGTGGTACAATCCGCGTGCCATGACCTTCTCCATCGTCGCCCGCGACCCCGAGAACGGCGCCCTGGGCATCGCCATCTCGACGGCGGCCCCCTGTGCCGGTGCCAGCGCGGTCTACGTCCAGCGAGGCGTCGGCGCCATCGCCTCCCAGGCCTGGACGAACGCCCGCCTGGGCATAGACGGGCTCCGCCTGCTGGAGTTGGGCCTTGGCCCTGAGGCAACCCTCACGGTTCTCCTGCAGGATGACAGCGGTGCCGGCCGACGCCAGGTTGGCGCCGTCGATGCCTGGGGCCGCGTCTTTGCCTACTCCGGCACCGAGTGTGAAGGCTGGTTCGGCCACCGCACCGGCCACGACTACTCGGTGCAGGGCAACATGTTGGTCGGGGCGGCAACCATCGAGGCCATGGCCCAGGCCTTCGAGGCGACGAAGGGAACGCTGGCAGAGCGACTGCTGGTGGCCCTGGAAGCGGGCCAGGCTGCGGGAGGCGACAAGCGCGGTCGCGTCTCGGCAGCGCTGTCGGTGCGCGCGCCCCTCAGCGCGCCCCTCTGGGAGACAGCAGACATCCGCGTCGACGAGCACCCCGACCCTGTCGCCGAGCTCCGCCGTATCTTCCATGTTGTCC
This sequence comes from uncultured Dehalococcoidia bacterium, assembly GCA_964518585.1. Classification (GTDB taxonomy): domain Bacteria; phylum Chloroflexota; class Dehalococcoidia; order DSTF01; family CAZFGZ01; genus CAZFGZ01. Next base: position 7,076 of record CAZFGZ010000053.1, read on the forward strand.
AGGCGCATCTCCGGCAGATGCAAGCAGACCTTCAGAAGGACCGGCCGAGCCCATCCCCACGTTGACGCCCACCTGCCCATCGCATACAACTGAGAGGACATGGCTCCTCGGCTGCGCCACCTCCTCCCTACGTGCGAGGCTTAGGCACTGGCTCAGGCAGACGAGGGGTGTCCGATAGCGTGAGGGAGACGTGAGAGAGCTGCGCAGGGTCGTAGTCACCGGCATCGGGGCCATTACCCCCGTCGGCCTGGACGCCGAGTCGTCCTGGCAGGCCATGCTGGCCGGCCGCAGCGGCATCGGGCCCATCACCCTCTTCGACGCCACCCGCTACCCCGTCCGCATCGCCGCCGAGGTGAAAGACTTCGACCCCAGCCGCTACCTGGACCATCGCACCATGCGACGCTCGGGCCGCTACTCCCAGATGGCCGTCGCCGCCTGTCAGGAAGCCCTCTCCTCCGGCGGCCTCGCCGTGGACGAGTCCACCCGCGACGACATCGGCATCGTCCTGGCGAGCACCGGTGGCGCCTTCATCATGGGGCGCCAGGAGGAGGTTATCGACCAGCGGGGGCCCGACCGCGTCGACCCGCTGCTGATGCCCCGCCTCGGGCCTCACATGGCGGCGGCGCGCGTCGGCCGCGTCCTCGGCGTGCGCGGCCCCAACACCACGATGAACAGCGCCTGCGCCTCCGGCACCGACGCCCTGGGCCACGCCTTCAACCTCGTCCGCACCGGTGCCGCCGACGTCCTCCTCGCCGGCGGCACAGAGTCCATCATCAGCCCCCTCGGCATCGCCAGCATGGCCGTCGTGGGCGCCCTCACCCGGACCTGGAACGACGAGCCCCAGCGCGCCTCCCGCCCCTTCGACGCCAAGCGCAGCGGCTTCGTCCTCGGCGAGGGCGCCGGCACCCTCCTGCTCGAATCCGAGGAGTACGCCCTCAAGCGTGGCGCCCGCATCCTCGCCGAGTTCGCCGCGGCCGGCTGGTCCTTCGATGCCACCGACGATACCGCCCCGGACGTAGAAGGCCAGACTCTGTCCATGGTGCGCGCCCTTCGCTCCGCCGAGCTCAAGCCCGAGGAGGTCAGCTACATCAACGCCCACGGCACCTCCACCCAGCTCAACGACAAGACCGAAACCGCCGCCATCAAGCGCGCCTTCGGCGAGGACGTCGCCCGGCGCGTCCCCATCAGCTCCGTCAAGTCCATGATCGGGCACCTCGCCGCGTCTGCCGGCGGCGTCGAGGCCGTGACCTCCGTGCAGGCCATCCGCGACGGCGTCGTGCCCCCCACCATCAACTACGAGTTCCCCGACCCCGAGTGCGACCTCGACTACGTGCCCAACGAGCCACGCAAACTCGATGTCGACGTCGTCCTCTCCAACTCCTTCGGCCTCGGCGGCCAGAACGCCTCGCTCATCCTCCGACGGTATGTCCAGTAGCTCCCCCCGAGAAGGTCCGGCCCCGTGCCTGAGGTGACCGGCGGCGAGGCCGTCGTCCGCACTTTGAAAGCCCTCGGCGTGGACACCGTCTTCGGCCTGATCGGCGTTCACGCCCTGCCCATCTACGACGCCCTCTACCAGCACCCCGAGATCCGCCACATCGGCGTCCGCCACGAGCAGACCGCCGCCTTCATGGCCGACGGCTACGCCCGCGTCACCGGTCGGCCCGGCGTCTGCATAACCACCACCGGCCCCGGCGCCGCCAACACCGCCGCCGCCATGGGCACCTCCTGGTGGGACTCCGTCCCCGTCCTCAACCTGATGAGCCAGGTCGCCAGCGACATGGTGGACCGCAACAAGGGCGTCCTCCACGAGCCCAAGGACCAGCTCGGCATGTTCCGCGCCCTCACCAAATGGAACGCTCGCGTCACCAGAGTCGAGGACATCCCCAGCACCCTCCACCGCGCCTTCCGCAGCCTGATCGCCGAGCGACCCCGCCCCATCCAGATCGAGGTCTGCACCGACGTCCTCAACGCCCGCGTGGACTCGGAGAGCGTGCCCTGGCTGACCGACAAGCCCTCCTTCGACCCGCCGAAGGCCGAGCCCGACCTCGTGGACCACGCCGCCGCCGTCCTGGCTCGGGCGGAGCGGCCCGTTCTCTGGGCAGGCGGAGGCGCGAACCACGCCGGCGCCTCGCACGAGCTCGTCCAGCTAGCCGAGCGCCTCCAGGCGCCCGTACTCACCACCGTCCAGGGCGCCGGCGCCATCCCCTACGATCATCCCCTCTCCCTCGGCTTCCGCCCTGGCGACCGCCGGATCACCGATCTCCTCGAAGGGGCCGACGCCCTCCTTGCCGTAGGCACCAAGTTCGTCGCCAGGGCCACCGGTCACTGGACCCACAGTCTCCCCCGGCAGCGCATCCACGTGGACAACGACCCTGAGGAGATCGGCAAGAACAACCCGGCCTCGCACGCCCTCGTTGGCGACGCCCGCCAGGTGTTGCGCCAGCTCCTCCACGCCCTGACGGTGCCCGCCGGCCGCACCTGCTGGGCTGGTGACGTCAGCGCCATCCGGGGCGATATCGAGGCGCGCGTCAGCGAGCGCGGCGCCCTCGAGATGTCCGTCCTGCACGAGCTCCGCCGGACCGTCCAGCGCGACGCCATCCTCGTCTGGGACCAGACCAAGCCCGCCTACTGGGCATCCCGGTCCTTCCCCGTCCTGGAGCCGCGGACCTTCCTCTACCCCGGCTACGGCACCCTGGGATTCGCCTTCCCCACCGCCCTCGGCGCCAAGGTCGGCCAGCCCGAGCGTCAGGTCGTCTGCGTCTGCGGCGATGGCGGCTTCCAGTATGCCCTCCCCGACCTGGCCACGGCCGTCCAGTTCGGCATCAACGTCGTCGTCCTGCTCTTCAACGATAACGCCTTCGGCATCCTGAAAGACCTCCAGGACCTCTCCTGGCAGGGCCATCACTACGCCGTGGACCTCGTGAACCCCGACTTCGCCCGCCTCGCCGAGCTCTACGGCCTGCGAGGAGTCACCCTGGAGGGCCCGGAGGGGCTCGGCCGCGCCCTGCGGGACGCCCTGCACGCCGACCGCACCACGGTGATAGAAGTGCGGATGGAGTTCCGGCGCCCCGGCGCCTAGCGCGCCACCTCGCCCCTCCTCGCTGCGTGAGTCGCTCCATCTCTGCGAACCTCTGGCAGGATGATGAAAAACTCCGCCAGTCGGGGGTACAGGGCGCTTAGCGCCCAAGGTTTCTGCTCTCAGCCTTCCCCGTCCGGCCTTCCGCCCCCGCGCAGCGGGCGGAGGACCTGGGGGGTGTCCCCCCCAGATTAGAACATAGAGGCCGCGAGCCGCCGCCTGAGGCGGCGTGCGACGTGGCCGGGTCGGCGGCGGGCTTCTTCAGTGCCCTGCTAGGCCATCGCCGCTCGAGAAAGCTGCGCCTCAGGGCAATCGATGCCGAATATTGCTCTGGAGGGCCGTGCCCGTGTGGCAGGCATAGCGATGACGCCTTTCCTTCTCTTCGTTATTGGGATCCCGGTCGGCCTGGCCCTGGATGCCCTGGCGACCCGCCTGGCCGTCCCCGAGCCTGACGCGAACGATCCCGCTGAGTCGCCCGCCGAGGAGGACGCCCCGGCGAAGCAACCCGGCCTCGCCGCCGAGTCGGGCGCCCTCACCGTGCCCGCGGCGGCACCCCAGTGGCGACGCGCCGCTATCGTCCTCGCCACCGCCGGCCTCTTCGCCGCCGCCGGTGCCCGCTACCACGACCCCTCGCACCTGGCGCTGGTGACGGCCTACATAGCCGTCCTGACGCTCTGCACCGCCACCGACGTCCTCGCCTACCGCGTGCCCAACGTCGTTACCTACCCGGCCATGCTCCTGGCCTTCATCGCCGGCGCCCTCATGCCCGACGCCGACCTCCTGCGCGTCATGGCAGGCGGTGCCCTCGCCGGCGGCATCCTGCTCCTTCCGGCCGTCCTCACCCGGGGCAGAGGCCTCGGCATGGGCGACGTCAAGCTCGGCTTCTTCGTAGGCCTGGCCCTGGGCCTCTCCCTGACCCTCTCCGCCCTGCTCCTCATGGCCCTCACCGGCGGAGTGGCGGCCGCGATCCTGCTGCTGACCGGTAGCCGCCGCCGCGGCGACCCCATCCCCTATGCCCCCTTCATCTCGCTCGGGGCGCTGGCCGTCCTCCTCTGGCAGGGAGCGGCCTTCCACTCCTTCACATAGAGCATCTACAGGCGCGAGACAGTCGGAGCTCGCCTGGCATGCCGCCGCCGGCTGGTATAGAATAATATGCGTACACGGCCGCCCAGTAGCGCGAGGGGACCCTCCATGGCCATCCGCGTCAAGCTCCTCGACCACAGCCATGACCCCATCCGCTCCCTCTACGTCGCCTTCCGCACGGCCTATTCCTCCCTCACGCCCATGCAGATCGTCGACCGCATCGAGAGCGGGCGCATCACCCGCGACCAGATGCAGGAGTTCATCGAGCGCCGCCTCCAGACGGGTCACGCCTCCCCGCTCGAGCAGGTCTCCTTCGAGTTCGGCATCTCCGGGGTCAGCCGCGCCTTCAGCCATCAGTTCGTGCGCCACCGCATCGGCATCAGCTTCGAGCAGCAGAGCCAGCGCTACGTCGCCTTCAAGA
>CAZFGZ010000054.1:0-5120 GCA_964518585.1 uncultured Dehalococcoidia bacterium
ACGCCGGCGCCGTCGAGCGTCTGCGGGCGGCAGGGGCCATCATCCTGGGGAAGACTAACACCCCGGAGCTCGGGCTCATGGGCACCACCGAGAACCGGCTGGGCGAGCCCTGCCGGAACCCCTGGAACCTGGAGCGAACCTGCGGCGGCTCAAGCGGCGGCGCTGCCTCTGCCGTGGCGGCGGGCCTGGGCCCCTTGGCCCTGGGCACTGACGGCGGCGGGTCGGTCCGCATCCCGTCGGGGTTCTGCGGCGTCTTCGGCCTCAAGCCCAGCTTCGGCCGCGTGCCCTACCACAGCGATTTCGGCGGCTGGGGCACCCTCTCCGTCACCGGACCTATCGCCCGCACGGTGACCGACGCTGCCCTCATGCTCGACGTCATGGTCGGTCCCCATCCCGAAGATCCCTACTCCCTGCCAGCGCCCCGGCGTCCCTTCCGGCGGGCCATGAAGGGCGACCTGAAGGGCCTGCGGGCGGCCTGGAGCGCCGACCTGGGCTACGGCGCCGTGGACCCCGAGGTGCGCCAGATAGCGGAAGCGGCGGCCCATCGCTTTGCCGACTTCGGCTGCATAGTGGAGGAAAACCACCCGGGGATCGAGGATCCCATCGTTAGCCGTGCCTTCGTCGACCTGGCGGCTACCTACACCGCCGCCGAGTTGGAGAGTGTTCCGGCGGAGCAGGAGGCCCTCCTCAACGAGTATGCCGTTACCTTTCGCGACTACGGTCGGCGGGTGACTGGCCTTGAGGTCGTGCGGGCCAACCGGGCGCGCTTCGTACTCTGGACACGGTTGCGCGATTTCTTCCGGCGCTACGACCTTCTTCTAACACCGACACTGTCCGTGCCCGCCTTCCCCATCGGGCAGGAGCCCGAGGTCATCGATGGGCGCCGGGTTCTGCCCTTCGGCTGGTCTCCCTTCACCATACCTTTCAATCTCAGCGGCCAGCCGGCGGCAAGCGTTCCCTGCGGGTGGAGCGCCGACGGCCTGCCGGTGGGGCTCCAGATCGTGGGGCGGCCTTTCGAGGAGGCGACGGTGCTGCGAGCAGCAGCGGCCTTCGAGGCGGCCCAACCCTGGCAGCAGCGCCGTCCGCCACTCTCCTGACCCGGGTACGCTATGTGGGCAATGGCTAGAGGACAGGGAGCCCCGGGGATCGATGTCGGAAACACCGAGTAGATAGCCTGCAAGAGAGGTCGTTTCCATGAAAATGGCTCTCGAAGGAATCAAGGTGCTGGAGGTGTCGACGTGGGTGGCCGCGCCGGTGTGCGGGGTCTTGCTGGCTGAGTTCGGGGCCGACGTGATCAGAGTCGAGCACCTGCAGGGAGATCCGGTCCGTGGCCTGGTACCACGGGGATCGCGGACTGCTGACGTGTTCAACTGGTGGTGGGAGATGTGGAACCGCAGCAAGAGGGGGATGGCCCTGAGCCTGGGTACGCCTGAAGGACGTGAGATCGTTCACAAGTTGGCCGCGCAAAGTGACATCTTCCTGACGAACCTCCGGCCCAGCGTGCTGAGAGGGGCAGAAATCGATTATGAGCGGGTACGTGAGATCAACCCGCGCATCATCTACGCCCACATCACAGGCTACGGGCCGAGGGGCCCCGAGACAGAACGACCCTCTTTTGACGCTCTCGCTTTCTGGACCAGGAGCGGCTTCTCTTCCATCCTCGGCGAGCCCGATGCCCCTCCCGTTGCCCTTGAGGGAGCCATGGGAGACCATCCTACAGGCGGCCTCACGCTGGCTGGCATCGCGCTGGCCCTGTATGCGCGAGAAAGGACGGGAGTGGGGCAGAAGGTGGACGTCTCCCTGCTGGGGAGCGGGTGCTGGACAAATGGTGTTGATCTCCAGTGGGCTCTGGCTTTCGGGAGGGATCACCCAAGGATCTCTCGAAAACAGGTCCCGAACCCCCTATCGAATTCCTACCAGGCCCGGTGCGGGCGCTGGCTCCGGCTCTGCATGATGGACAGTGACCGATACTGGCCCACGTTCTGCAAGGCGCTGGGCAGGCCTGACCTGGAGCGCGATCCCAGGTTTGAATCCCATGTCGAGAGGATAGCCAACTGCGAAGCGCTCATCTCGCTCCTTGAGGAGACTATCGCCGCCAAGGACCGCGATGAGTGGGCGCCAGTTTTCGACGAGCACAGGCTACCTTGGGACCCGGTCCAGACCATGACAGGGGTGGCGGAAGACCCCTGCGTCTTGGCCAACGAATACATCACTGAGTATGAGCACTTCTCCGGGCGCAGAGTGAAGGGGCTAGCATCTCCGATTCAGCTCAGTGAGACGCCGGCCGGGGTTCGGCACGGCGCTCCAGAGCACGGTCAGCACAATGAGGAGATCTTGCTTGAGCTAGGCTTCAGTTGGGATGACATCGAGCGCCTGAAAGAGAAGAGAGCCATACTATGACCCAAAGCTCTCGGTCAGGTCGCGCAGTCTCGAGGAATCTCATGTCAGGTCTAGAATGGGCGAGAGAGGTGCACCACAGATGTCACCAGTCATAGACTTGGACCTCGACCTGCCTCCCGGCAACGAGGACGAGATCGTCGGCGAGATCCGGGCGCTCATGCAGCACCGGGGAGAGAAGGGCTTGCCCAACTACCTGAATATCTTCGGCCCGGGAAGGGCACGCGGATTGGGGCTGACATTTGAACAGCTCGGCAGAATGTGGGATGAGCTTCCCCCCGGGGAATTCGAGACTGCCCTGCGGGAACGGGCCGGAAGGCTAGCGACATCCCTGCCGGAATTCGTCGGCCAACTGGATGACGCCGGAGTAGAGTGGGGCCTCATCGGGGCTGGCAGCAACGATAGGACGGCTGAGATCGTATCTCAATTCCCCAATAGGTTCGTTGGCGAGGCCATGGTGGATCCCCACGATGGCATGAAGGCGGTCAGGGAGCTGGAAAGAGCCGTCAAGGAGCTCGGCCTGAGGAGCTTCTATGCCTCGCCCTTCAGATACGGCATTCGACCCGACGACAAGAAGTTCTATCCTCTGTACGCGAAAGCGGTGGAGCTGGGCATCCCTGTGTTCGTCTATTGCACCATGAACTACCGCACCGACTTTCCCATGGACCTGGCACACCCTCTCTGCTTGGATGAGGTAGCCAGGGACTTCCCCGAGATGACGATTGTCGCTGATTGCGGCGGCTGGCCCTGGATACCCGACATGATCGGGGTGGCCCGCAGACATCAGAACGTCTACATCGATACGGCGGCCCACCGGCCCAAGTACTTTGCCGTCCCAGGGTCGGGATGGGAGATGCTGATGCAGTTCGGCAACACCCTGCTTCAGGACAGGATCGTCTTTGCCTCGGGCTGGCGAAACTACCAGATGCCGATCGAGGACGTGGTCGATGAGATGAGGGCGTTGCCTCTGAAAGACGATGTCAAGGAGAAGTGGCTCTACCGGAATGCGGCCGGGATCTTCCACGGTTGAACGCGGTGCTTCGGGCAGAGTGTTCCGCCTCGGCGAGGTGGAGCGCAGACACGGATGGGGTCTTGCCGCCGTAAAGGTGGTATCATCTGGCGGGCATCTGGGTGACTACGGCGGCGGCTTGGACATGAAGGAGCGTCTGCTCTTCGGGGAAGGAGCGATCGATGGCTAGGAGATGGGTTGTCTTGGTGTTCCTATTCGCCTCCCTTACCGCTCTCGTTGTCAGCTGCGGCGAAGAAGAGGCCGTTCACCTGACTTTCGGCCACGGCGTGGCCAGTGGTGACGTCACGAGCAGCAGCGTCATCCTCTGGACAAGGGTGGACGGGGAGGGAGAGGTCACCGCCGAGGTGGCTGTCGACGAGCAGTTCGACCAGGTGGTGGCCAGCGAGAAGGCGCAGGCGAAGGCAGAGGCCGATTTCGTGGTCAAGGCGTCCATCGAGGGCCTGAACCCCGGCGAGCGCTACTTCTATCGCTTCCTCTCCCCCGACGGCAGCGCCGGCGCCGTCGGAACGTTCCTGACCGCTCCCGCCGAGGACGTTGCCGGCGACGTCGTCTTCGCCTATTCGGCCGATTCCGCGGACTACCTCCAGCCCTTCACCCTCCTGTCTGCGGTGCGCCAGGACGACCCCGCCTTCTTCATCTACCTGGGCGATACCGTCATTGCCGACCCTGAGGTAGAAGGCGTGCCGATTGCCACCACCCTGCCGGAGTACCGCCAGCTCTACAAGAACAATCGAGAGGATGAACACCTGCGCGACCTGATGGCTGCTACCTCCGTCTATGCCATCTGGGACGACCACGAGGTGGTCAACGACTTCGCCGGCCAAACGGTGGACCCTGACATGATGGCGGCTGGCCTCCAGGCGTTCTTCGAGTACATGCCTATCCGCCAGAGCCCGGACGATCCCAACCGGCTGTACCGGAGCTTTCGCTGGGGCAAGGAAGCCGAGCTGTTCATCTTGGACGAGCGCCAGTACCGCAGCGCCAACGCCGAGTCGGCCTGCCTGGACGCCGAGGGCGACCCTGACCTCCTACCCTTCCTGGGCGCGCCCGATGCGCCCGAGGAGGCCAAGGCCGTGCGCGGCTTTGTCGATCTGCCCGAGGAGACGTCCGCCGACTGCATCCAGGCGCTGAACGACCCGACGCGCACCATCTTGGGCAAGCCGCAGCTCGAGTTCCTGGAGGAGGCTCTCCGCAGCTCCGACGCCACCTGGAAGTTCATTGTCAACGAGGTACCCTTCACTCAGCTCATGGCTCTCCCTTACGACCGCTGGGAGGGCTATCGCGTCGAGCGAGATGAGATCTTGCGCTTCATCCGCGACAACGACATCCGTAACGTGGTCTTCCTCACCACTGACCTCCACGGCAACATCATCTCCGACGTACCGATCGACATGTTCGCCGACCCGGAGCCGGTGGCCAAGGAGGTGATCGCCGGTCCCATTGCCAGGGAGACCATAAAGGAGGAGATGGACAATCTCCTGGGCGCCGGTGCGACAGACCAGTTCGTCACCCTCCTAGTGGCCCTCGCCGAGCCGGAGTGCGTCGAGCTGGACGTCTACGCCTACGCGCTGGTAGAGGTCGACGCTGAGGCCAGCACTGCCACCGTCGCCATCAAAGATGACAGCGGCCGCACCCTCTGCCAGACAACCCTGACGGCCCGCTGAGGCCCCTCTGCCTCGGAGTCAGATGCTCA
>CAZFGZ010000054.1:5220-11608 GCA_964518585.1 uncultured Dehalococcoidia bacterium
GCCAGACAACCCTGACGGCCCGCTGAGGCCCCTCTGCCTCGGAGTCAGATGCTCAACCGTGTCTGCGGGGTTGGCACGTTGAGCGAATCGGGGCCGGCAAACGTGCCTTGGCAGTGTGTCGGCTCATCTCGCAGTCCGTCTTGAGACGCCCCCCGGACCGCCTGTTCGGGCCAGCCCGCCGGCGGCTGGCCGGTCTTCACCACGAATATGAGTGCGTAGCGGCGTAGGAAGCGGAAGGCGGATGACATCTCGCCACCCTACACAAGGTCTCGCAAGCAGAGCGGCAGAGCGGAAACGGAGACCAGGCGTGGCTCCAAGGCAGTCCGGACGCTACACTACAATAGAAGGAGTCCACTGGCATAGCGGAGATAGACGATGCCTTTCCCTTACCGCGATCCGGCGCAGGCGGAGCCGTTCATCCTGGGCTACTTCGAAGGCCTCCGCACGAACGGCGACATCTCTAAGACGTGGCTGGGACTGGATGCTCTCGTCCAGGTCCGCGTCGAGGACCCGGACTTCGCCTTTCTCGTCGATACGCGCGGCGGCCGCGAGATGCGCATCGCGCCAGGCGTTGCTCCAGAGGAGCCCGACGTTGCCCTGACCCTCACTGCCGATACCTTCCACGATCTCTATGCGGGTCTACTCAACGTCTTCAGCGCGTTCGCCGATCGCAGGATCAGGGCCGATGGCAACGTCGCGCTTGTCATGAAGACGGTCTGGACGCTGCCACAGGCGATCCAGATCTACCGCGGGCACCTGGCCTCCGCCGGACTGCTTGAGGAGGAGGCTTCTTCGCCGGAGGTGGCCAAGGCGGTGGCGGCTGTCCCGACCGGCGACAGAGTGGATCGCCTACGTGAGAGATTCCTGCGTGGGCAGCGGGAGGTCTGCATCGAGCGTGCCCGCTACCTCACCGAGTCGTATCGACAGACGGAGGGGCAACCCGCCGTCCTGCGTCAGGCTCGTGCCCTGGAGCACATCCTGAGCCACATCACCGTGTGTATCGAGCCGGACGAATTGCTGGTGGGCAATGTCACCGGCAAGGCGCTGGCGGCGGGGATCTATCCGGAGGGCATCGCTGGGCGCATCCTTGGCCAACTGCCGAACCTTGCCCGACGCGACTGCAACCCGTTCACCATTGCCCCAGACGACGAGCGCGATCTGCTCGAAGGGATCCTGCCCTACTGGCGCGGGAAAACGATCGAGGACCGGGCGCGGGAGCTTTGGTCGCCCAGCGTGACCGCGCACTTCGAGAGGTTGGCGCCTTTCATCCTCACTGAGATCGGTGGTATAGGGCACATGCTGGTCAATCACCAGCGTGTCCTGGAACGCGGGCTGGCTGCCGTCATTGAAGACGCCGCAACCAAGAAGCGAGAGTCGAGGAACAAAGAGCAGAGCGATTTCTACGAAGCTGTGGAGATAGCCGGCCGGGCGGTGATCTCGTGGGCGAACCGCTACGCGGACGAGGCTGAACGGCTGGCCGACACGGCAACAGGCTCCCGCCGCGATGAGCTTCTCGCCATCGCCGAGGAGTGCCGGCACGTGCCTGCTCAGCCAGCGCGCACGTTCCAGGAGGCGCTCCAGTCTGTCCTGTTCATGCACTACGCAACCCAGATCGAATCGTGGGAATCGGCCATCTCCTTGGGCCGCATTGATCAGTTCCTATGGCCGATGTACAAGGCCGACCTGGAGGCTGGAAGGCTTTCGCGTGAGCGCGCGGTGGAACTGCTGGCCTGCTTCTACATCAAGCTCAGTCACTCCATTCCCCTGTTCGACGCGGACGTGACCGTCGCGTTCTCCGGCCTGACCAACTTCGCCAACACCGTCATCGGTGGCGTGGACGGGGAGGGCAGGGATGCCACCAGCGAGCTCTCGTACCTGATGCTGGAGGCGATGAACCGCGTGCGGACGCCGCAGCCCAACTTCGGCGTTCGCCTCCACAAGCAGGCGCCGAGAGAGTTTCGCGACGCTGTCGTCCGGGCTGTGGCGGACGGCATCGGCAATCTTCAGCTCTTCAACGATGAAGTAGTTGTCGACTCTCTCACCAATCGAGGAGTTCCCGTCCAGCAGGCACGGGACTACGGGATCATCGGCTGTGTAGAACAGGCCGTGCCCGGTGAGAGCTTCACATCTTCCGACGCGGGGCTGCTCAACCTGCCGCTGTGCCTGGAGCTGGCGCTGAACAACGGGCGCGGCCGGTTGCTCTCCGATCAGCTAGGCGTGCCCACGGGAGACCCACGAAGCTTCAGCTGCATTGAAGACATCATCGAGGCCTTCCGGACCCAGGTCGAATGCCTCGTCGGCCAGATGGTGGAAGGGCTGGAAGGACTGGCGCGGGCCCACGCCGAGCGGCGGCCGGTACCTCTGGCCTCATCGCTCACCGACGACTGTCTGAAGCAGGGTTTGGATCTGACAGCGGGGGGCGCCCGCTACAACTTCACCGGTGTTCAAGGGGTGGGCGTGGCAACCGTCGCCGATAGCCTCGCGGCGATAGACTGGCTGGTGTTCGACGAGAAGCGGGTCACCATGGAGGAGTTGCTGGGCGCTCTCGAGACGGACTTCGAGGGTCGGGAGCCGCTGCGGCAGATGCTGCTGAACAAGGCCCCGAAGTATGGCAACGACGATGATCGTGCCGACCGATTCGCCCGCCTGGCGGCGGAGGTCTACTGCCGCGCTGTCGAGAAGCATCGCAACTCCCGAGGCGGCTGGTATTCGCCGGGCCTGTACAGCGTGACGACGCACGTGGCCTTCGGGCTGATGGTGGGTGCCACCCCTGACGGGCGGCATGCCGGCCAGCCGCTCTCGCAGGGGATCAGCCCCGCCGACGGGCGCGACAGGCGCGGGCCCACCGCGGCCCTCAAGTCCGCCGCCAAGCTCGATCACAGGCTCGTGTCGAATGGCCTAGCGTTGATCCAGATGCTCAGCCTGGGGGCCTCGGCCCGAAAGCGGGCGGGCCAGGTGCTGGGCGGTCTCCTGGAGGCTTACTTTGCCCTCGGCGGGCAGGAACTGCAATGGAACCTAGTGGACCGGGCGACACTGCTCGCCGCCCAGGAGAGCCCGGAGCAGTATCGGGGACTGGTTGTGCGCGTGGCGGGCTACAGCGCCCTGTTCACCGACCTCAATCGCGTCGTCCAGGACGAACTCATCGCCCGCACGGAGCACGCCATCTGAGTGTTCAGCCGGAAGAGGCTACCGGGCATCGTCCTCTGACCGCTGTGGGATGGCAGAAGACGATCCGCATCTAAGGCGCTCACTCCTCCCTGGCCCCAAGACGTTTAGATTCCATACCGCGACGGCCTACGGGTAGACGCCGCGGTCTCTCGTGGCCTCGACCACCCGGCGGACACCTATGAGCAGCGCAGCCTCGCGCAGGGAGAGCTTCTCGTTCTCCGCCAGGCTGATCACCTCGCCGAAGGCACGGGTGATGATTCGACGGAGGCGTTCGTTGACCTCCTCTTCTTCCCAAAAGAAGGATTGGAGATCCTGGACCCATTCAAAATAGGACACGATGACGCCCCCAGCGTTGGCGAGGATATCGGGCACAACGAAGACACCGTTGTCCTCCAGGATCGCGTCGGCCTCGGGTGTTGTGGGGCCGTTGGCGCCCTCGACAATCATCTTGGCCTTGACATGAGGGGCGTTGTGGGCGGTGATCTGGCCACCGATGGCGGCGGGGATCAGGATGTCCACCGGCAGGGTGAAGAGCTCCTCACTGCTGATGCGTTCGCCGAAGGGAGCGTCGAGAAGTCTGCCCCCAGCCCGCTTGTGGTGGCAGAGGGCGTCGGGCTCCAGGCCTTTCTCGTTGTAGATGCCGCCGGAGACGTCGGTGACGGCGACGATCTTGTAGCCCTCGCGGTGCATGAGCCAGGCCGCGACCGAGCCCACGTTGCCGAAGCCTTGCAGGGCGACGGTGGCCTTCCCGCTGAGGCCGCGATAGGCAGCAGCTTGCTGAACGATGTAGAGGATACCACGGCCAGTCGCCTCCATGCGCCCGGCTGTACCGCCGATGCTCAAAGGCTTGCCAGTCACAGCACTCGTGACGGAGTGGCCGCGGTGCATGCTGATGGTGTCCATGATCCAGGCCATGACGCGAGCATCAGTGCCCATGTCGGGGGCAGGGATGTCCTCTTCGGGGCCGATGAGAATCGCAACTTCGGTGGCATACCGGCGCGTAAGGTTTTCCAGTTCCCTGTCAGTGAGCTGCTTGGGATCGACCACGACGCCGCCCTTCGCTCCGCCGTAGGGGATGCTAGCCAGGGCGCATTTCCACGTCATCAACATGGCCAGGGCCTTGACCTCGTCGAGGGTGAGGGCGGGGTGGTACCGGATGCCACCCTTCGCGGGGCCGCGAGCGATGTTGTGCTGAACACGGTAGCCGGTGAAGACACGCGTAGAGCCGTCGTCCATCGAGACCGGGATTCCCACGATCAGCTCGCGTTTGCAGGTAGTGAGGACTTGGCGAATGCCCTCATCCAGGCCCAGGCGGTCGGCGACGGAGTTGAACTGGGCCAAGGCCATCCCGTGCGGGTTGGGGGCGGCTTCGGGTCTCGGGCCGGGATTGTTCATTTCCACCTGGCGAGTCGAAATGGGCCTCACTGCGCGCGAACGGTATCCTACTTGGAGACCCGTCTCGCGTCAACCTTGTTCGACTGCCCGCCATGGCATGAAAGGCGCCTGTCGGGTGGGCAAGACCTAATAGAGCCGGGCCCGACAGCTCTGCATGACAACCGTTCAGATACGGGTGGGGTCTTGGCACCCCACAGCGCTAGAATCGTCTCTCGACGGGTGTTGCGAGGCCTCCATCTAGGAGTATGAGTCGGTCGCGGCATAGGAGGAGACAAGCGGATGGAATCTTGCCACCCCAAACCTCACCCCCTGCTGTGAACGCCTCAGAATCCGCCTGTGTTATAAGGAAGAGGCGAATCGACACACAAAATAGCAGTGGTGCACCACGCCATGACGTTGCGCACTCCGAAGAGTCCCCTGCGGAGGGTGGTACGACGAGCGAGGGCTATCGTACGCCATGCCGTCGCACTGGCGACCGCGGTCTGGCTGACAGCGTTGATCGTGTCAGCCCTCGCGATCACGGCGGTAGAGCTTAGCGCCTCCAAGGTACCTCGGGCACCCGCGAGCGAAGTCTTGGCAGCAACCGAGATTCGAGAGGCGGCGTCGCCATCGCCCACGGGAACACCGACCTCCACGCCCGCGCCTCCTACTCCTTCCGTTCCGGCCCCCATACCCATGCCGGCCGTGGAGTCCCAGGCGTGCAGCAGCCGATGGCCGGGCAAGGTGGACGTCACCTTTAGCTGGCCTGGGGTCGGACCGCGCGCCCTCCAGGTCCGGCTTGACCTCAGCCTGCTTGACAACGGCTTCCAGCCGACAACCTTCGTTGGCAGCGGCTCCTTTGAGCCCAGCACAACGTCGTACACATGGCGTGGCATCCGCCCAGGCGATGCGCACTACTATCGCCTCAACGTGCTGGATGCGGAAGGCTGGCACGCAGGGCCAACGGGAAGGTTCGTCTCAGGACTCTGTCTGTTACCCGCAGCCTCGCTGCGGGGAGTAACCCAGGCCTGTAGTGACAGACCCGACGAGGTGAAGGCGTCATTTTCGTGGTCCAGCGGGTTGCAGGCGAGCAAACGCCAGTGGCTCGACCTCAGCGTCTTTGACAACGGCTTTGCTGAGGGTACTTTCGTCAGCGTCGGGCCGCTGTCGGCCGCGACATCCACCCTCGAATGGGACGGCCTACAGGAGGATAGACAGCACTACTGGAGGGTCAATACCCTGGCGGCCGACGGCTGGCATGCCAGCGTCACCGGCACGTTCAGGACCATGGGCTGCGCGACAACGGAGCCACCAGTCACCGCACTATCTGCGGCAAACGACCTGTTCACCTTGCGAGAGCAGCTTCGGACCGAGATTGAGGCCTCCGGCATGAACGCGGCCGTGGCCGTTACGGACCTTCAGACCGGCCAGACTATCGAGGTCAACGGGAACGAAGTCAGGCTTCCGGGGTGCACCATCAACTTCTTCGTTCTGCTTTCGGTGGTGGTGGACCTGGAGGCGGGGCGCTACGGCGAGGCCGAGGTGGGGAATCTGATCGCCCGCACCGTCTGGAGTAGCAACCCCGTGACGGCGCGCGAACTCCTCGTGAAGACGGGGATGGGGGACTTGTCCGCAGGACTCTCGAAGATCAACCGTCTCCTGAGATCGCTCGGGGCGGACTCCTCGCTCTACGATCATCCTCCCGGCTACCAGGACCATTCACCCGAGCCAGGGCGAAGCAATGCTCTGACGGCGAGCGACATGAACCGAGCCCTCGCGCACTTCTACCTCGGCGGTGTCGTGAGCACGGAATGGCGGGACTATCTGCTGGAGAAACTCACGGGGG
>CAZFGZ010000055.1:0-11411 GCA_964518585.1 uncultured Dehalococcoidia bacterium
CCTCCTGCTCCTCCTCCCCCATGGCCACCCGCGACGAGAACACCAGCGCCCGTATCCCCAGGGCCAGCGTCTCCCAGAGCACGATGACCCCCCGCACCAGCGGGATCTGCCGCACCCGCCCCACGTAGAGGCCCGTCAGCGTCTCAGCCCGACAGGTGATCTCGCCGTCGGGCCGCCGCTCCGCCACCGCCATCCGGCGGGGCCCCCGGATCATCACCCCTTCGATTACCGCCTGGCCGCCGTAGTAATGGGTCTCCATCATCCCCTGGGGTCGCCCAACAAAAAGGGCCGAGCGTCCGCCCGGCCCCTGCTCTTGAAGGTTCTCGGCTAGTCCTTGATCCCGTAGCGCCTCTTGAACCGCTCCACCCGCCCCGCAGTGTCCACGATGCGCTGCTCGCCGGTGAAGAAGGGGTGGCAGTGGCTGCACACCTCTACCCGGATCTCCTTCTTGGTGGACCGTGTCTGGAAGGTGTTGCCGCAGGCGCAGTGAACCGTAGTCTCGACGTACTCAGGGTGGATCTTATCCTTCACAGGCGTTTCTCCCCTAGTTGGGCGCGTAGACGCTCACCTGCTTGCGGCGCCTCTTGGCGAAGGGCTCGAACTTCACCGTCCCCTTGATGAGCGAGTATATGGTGTAGTCCCGGCCCACTCCCACGTTGCGTCCGGGGTGGAAGCGCGTCCCTCGCTGGCGCAGGATGATCGTCCCGGGCAGCACCACCTCGCCGTCGAAGCGCTTGACGCCCAGGCGCTTGGCATTGCTATCGCGGTTGTTGCGGGAGCTGCTAACTCCCTTCTTGTGAGCCATGTCCGTCTACTCCGTGTTCTCGGTGTTGCCTGCGCTCTCGGCGGAAGCCTCACCGCCCGATGTCGGCGCCTCGCCTTCTGCTACGGCCTCCCCCTCAGCCGGAGCCTCCGCCGCAGGCGGAGGCGCTGCCTCCGGCTCCGCCTCGGCGGCCCGCCGACGCCGCCGGCGCCGCCCCTTGGCCGCCTTGGGCTCCTGACCCGCCGCCAGGATCTCGCGGATGGTCAGCCGCGTGAACGGCTGCCGGTGTCCGCGCTTCGTCCGATGGCGCGTCTTGGCCTTGTACCTGAAAGCGATGACCTTGTCGCCCCGCCCGTGCGACTCCACCTCCGCCAGCACCCGGGCGCCGGGCACGGTGGGCGCGCCCACCGTCACCTGCTCGCCGTCCGCCAGCAGGAGGATGTCCTCCAGCTCGATGGTCTCACCCTCGGCCGCCGGGAGCCGTTCCACCTGGATGGTGCGGCCCTCCTCGACCCGATACTGCTTGCCGCCGCTACGGACGATGGCGTAGATGGCTTCCCTCCTCTTAGTGCGTCACCCCTCATCATATCCAGCGTTCGCATCCAGTGTCAACGAATGCCGCCGCCCTCGGCGAGGCTCTGAGAAGCGCAGGTGGGCCGCTTGTGGTTCGACAGGCTCACCACGAGCGGAATCTGACGACCGCTCGTCCTCAGCCCGTCGAAGGGCGAGCGGCAACCTTGTCAGCACCCTGGCAGCGCCCGCCTGGACAGCCCTCCCGCAGCCCTCGATCGGGCGGTCGAGGGGCGACAGAGGCCTCAGCAGAGGCCCCTACGAGGTCGTACTGCTTGAGCTGCTGGTCGCCTGGGGCGTAGAGCGGGACCTCACGTTCGCCTACGCCCTGGCCACCCACGTCCTCACCAACCTCTGGATCGTGGCGACCGGCCTGCTGGCCATCTGGCTGATGAGGATCAGCCTGTCCGACGTGTTCAGCTTGCGAGGGCCGCCTGCCCCTGCCCAATCGTCACGAGCGGATGCCGTAGCATCCCCGGTTCTCACACAGAGCTATGAATGACACGCCCAAGCCTGTCCTGCTCCTCATAGCCCTCCACCTCGACAGCATGCTCCCCATGCTGGTCCTCTTCTGGCGGGTCCGTGCCCTGGCCGGCGTCGCCCAGCGTCAGCCGGGCGTCGTGGGAGTCCATCGCTGGCTGTCGCGTCGCGGCCTGCTGCTCATGTCCTGGTGGGAGGACAGCTCCTCCGCCGAGGCGTGGCTGGCCCATCCGGCCTGCCAGAAGATGCTGCGCTGCGCCGAGGCTCACCCCTCGATTCGTCTGCGCGTGGAGACGTACGAAACGCTGCCCGTCGACACCGGCTGGCAGCGCTGAGGGGGTACGGGACCCCGTAGTTTTCTTCCCTGTCTACCTAGCCTTCGTCGGGGTCGGCCGGGGCGCTGGTCTGGGCCTCCCAGGCCAGGCCGGG
Organism: uncultured Dehalococcoidia bacterium; assembly: GCA_964518585.1. Classification (GTDB taxonomy): domain Bacteria; phylum Chloroflexota; class Dehalococcoidia; order DSTF01; family CAZFGZ01; genus CAZFGZ01. The sequence continues at coordinate 2,243 of CAZFGZ010000055.1, forward strand.
CTTGCTCACCTTGGGCGCGGCCTCCTCGGCAGCGGCCTCCGGCTCCGGCTCCTCGGGCTGCGGGGGCGTTGGAGCCTCCTCCTTGGTGACGGGCTCCTCGTCGGGTGGGGACTCCAGCAGCTTGGCCAGGTCCTCGCCCTCGATCGTCTCCTGCTCCAGCACCACGCGGACGACTTGATCCAGCTTGGCCCGGTTCTCCGTCAGCACCTTCTTGGCGGTCTGATAGGCGTGATCGATGATGCGGCGGACCTCCTCATCGATCTGCTCCGCCACCTTCTCGCTGTAGTTGCGCTGTTCGGAGATCTCACGGCCCAGGAACACCAACTCCTCCTTCCGGCCGAAGGTGCGCGGGCCCAGCCGCTCGCTCATGCCCCACTGCGTGACCATCTGGCGGGCGATGCGCGTCGCCCGCTCGATGTCGTCCTGAGGGCCTGTGGTCATCTCGTCCAGTATCAACTCCTCGGCCACGTGCCCTCCGAGGATAGCCGCCAGGGTGTCCTGGAACTGAGACCGCGTGCCCAGGTAGCGGTCCTCCTCCGGCAGGAAGCGGGTGAAGCCACCCGCCATGCCCCGCGAGACGATGCTGATCTTGTAGGGCGGGTCCGCATTGGGGAGCACGTACCCCACTAGAACGTGGCCCGCCTCGTGGTAGGCGATGATCCGCTTTTCCCTATCGCTCATGACCCGGCTCTTGCGCTCCGGCCCGGCGATGACCCGGTCGATCGCCTCGTTGAAATCATCCATGCTGATCTTCTTCTTGTTCCGCCGGGCGGCGAGGATGGCGGACTCGTTCACCAGGTTGGCCAGGTCGGCCCCAGAGAAGCCCGAGGTCTGCTTCGCCAGCACGTTCATGTCAACGTCCTTGTCGAAGGGCTTCCCCTTGGTATGCACATCCAGGATCATCTGACGACCCCTGACGTCAGGCCGATCGAGGACGACCTGCCGGTCGAACCGGCCCGGCCGCAGGAGGGCGGGGTCCAGGATGTCCGGGCGGTTGGTGGCGGCCACCACGATGATGTTCGTGCCGGTGTCGAAGCCGTCCATCTCCACCAGGATCTGGTTCAAAGTCTGCTCGCGCTCGTCGTGGCTGCCGCCCAGGCCGGCGCCGCGCTGACGGCCCACCGCGTCGATCTCGTCCACGAAGACGATGCATGGGGCGTTGCGCTTGGCCTGCTCGAACAGATCGCGCACCCGCGACGCTCCCACCCCCACGAACATCTCCACGAACTCCGAGCCGCTGATCGAGAAGAACGGCACCGATGCCTCGCCGGCCACCGCCCGCGCCAGCAGCGTCTTGCCCGTGCCCGGCGGCCCCACAAGCAGCACCCCTCGCGGAATGCGCGCCCCCAGCGCCGAGAACTTCTCCGGGTACTTGAGGAACTCCACCACCTCCTGGAGCTCCTCCTTCGCTTCGTCCACCCCTGCCACGTCGGTGAAGGTGACCGTAGGCTTGCTGCTGTTGAACATACGGGCGCGGCTCTTGCCGAAGCTCATGGCCTGGGTGTTGGAGCCCTGGGCCTGGCGCATCATGAAGATCAGGATCGCCCCGAAGATGATGAGCGGCAGGAAGTTGATGAACAGCCCGATCCAGTTGCCGAACTTGCTCGGCTCCTTGACCTTGATCTCGACCCCATCCGCGCCGCCAACCTCCACTTGATTGTCCTGCAGTATCTGGCGGATGTTGTCGTCTTCTTCTATCCGCGACTTGAACTTCTGGTCCGGGTCGTCCCTCAAAGTGACGGTGAGGGACTGGCCCTGCACCTCGATGACATCCACGTTCCCCGCCCGGGCCTCCGCGATGACCTCGCTCAGGTCCTTGCTCTCCGTCGAGGAAGGCGGTCGAATGAAGGACACCACGATGGCGATTACCGCCACCAGGATCAGCAGGTAGATGAAGCTATTCCGTAACCACCGAGAACCCATCGGGACCCTCGATCCAAGCTAGCGAGCACACAGAGGAAGCCGCCGGGCTCGCTCTCCACCACTATACCGATTATACCAGAGGTCGAAGCGGCCCGGAAAGTCGCTCCATCCTCCCGAGCCGAGCGCGCCCCACGCCCTCAAAGCGATTATCGACCCGCACCGGCGAACGCAGCATGGGCAGCCCTTTCACCCTTCCTCCTCATCCGAGGCCAGCCGCCCCGCCTGAGCCCAGTTCTCCTTGCCCACGTCCTCGAAGACCACGATGGTGGCCTGGGGCGTGGTGTGAGCGATGTTGCACACCACCTCCGTGATGGCGCGGGCCAGCTCCTGCTTCTGGGCGTGAGTGCGCCCCGTCCACATCTCCACTCGCACGATAGGCATGGTGCTGCTCCTTCAGCTACTGAGTCCGCGGTGGCGGGCGACTACCGCTCTCGCGCGGACGCTCCGCGTCGGGCGGCCCGGCGCGCAGCCGACAGGCGCATGATAGCACGGCTCGTCTGACAGCAGGGGCGAGCCCGCCCGCCGAGCCCGGGGCCGCACCGCCACCAGCGTTGTTCTCTTTGACACCCCCGTACCCGGATGCTAGCATCGGGCCGCGGCGGGCGAATCGGCCCGGTCCGGCCGCTCCCGGAGCGACAATGCGCCCACTCCCCCTCCTCAGCCGCGAGATCCTGGCCTGGCGGGCCGGCTTCCGCTTCGTCGCCGGCGTCGACGAGGCCGGCCGCGGCCCTCTGGCGGGCCCGGTAGTGGCTGCCGCCGTCGTCCTGGACCCGCACCAGGCCGCTCCGTGGTGGTTGGAGCTGCGCGACTCCAAGGTGCTGTCCGCCCCGACTCGCGAGCGGCTCGCGCGGCTGCTGCGCGAGGGGACGGCGCTGGGTGTGGGCATCGCTTCGCCCGAGCAGATAGACGCGCTGGGCATCGTCGACGCGACCCGCCTGGCCATGAGGACGGCCCTGCGCGCTCTCCCCCGTCCGGCGCAGTTCGCCCTGGTGGACGGCCTCGCCCTCCGCGACCCGGGCACGCCCCACGAGCCCATCATTCACGGCGACGCCTGCTGTCTCTCCATCGCCGCCGCCTCCATCGTGGCGAAGGTAGAGCGCGACCGCATCATGTCGGACTATGATCGCGCCTATCCCCGCTACGGGTTCGCCCGCAACAAGGGTTACGGCACGCCCCAGCACCTGCGGGCCCTGGCCGCCTTCGGCCCCTGCGAGCTGCATCGGCGCTCCTTCGCCCCGGTGCGCTCCTGCCTGGAAGGGGGCCGCGCCCCGTGACTAGTCGTCGGCGCCTCGGTGACTTCGGCGAGCGCCTGGCCGCCGCCCACCTCGAGGCCAAGGGCTACCGCATCCTCGCCCGGAACTACCGTTGCCGGGAGGGTGAGCTCGATCTGGTGGCCCAGCAGGGCGACGTGCTGGTCTTCGTCGAGGTGCGTGCCCGCCGTGGCGAGGAGGCGGGCACCGCCGCCGAGTCCATCACCCACGTCAAAGCCGGACGGCTGGTGGCGGCCGCCCAGGCCTACTGCCAGGAGCATCCGAACCTGCCCCCCAACCAGCGCATCGATGTGGTGGCGGTGAACCTCTCGCCGCAGGGCCGTCTCCAGAGCGTGGAGCACATCGAGGGCGCCGTGCAGGCCTAGGTGGCTGGCCAGGCTGCTGGTAGACTCAGGTGGGCCGCTCGTGGTTCGACAGGCTCACCACGAGCGGGATCTGAGAACCGCTCGTCCTGAGCGCGTCGAAGGGCGAGCGGCCAGTTTCTCAACAGCCTCGACCGGCTCGCCTTCCCCCCAATAGGCGCCGCCCGGTATACTGTAGGTGATTCTGAATCATACGCTTCAGGAGTCATCGTCCGGGCTGGGACCAGTGCCCATCTACGAGTACCGCTGCGAGGACTGCCGCCGGCGAGTCAGCGTGTTCCAGCGCAGCATCGCCGCGCCCGTGTCGGCGGCCTGCGACCGCTGCGGCAGCACCCGGCTCACCCGGCTCGTCTCGCGCTTCAGCGTAGCGCGCTCGTCCGAGGGTGTGCTGGACGAATACGATGAGTCCAGGCTGCTCCAGGACGTGGACGAGAATGACCCCCGCAGCGTAGCTCGCTGGGCCCGCCGCATGAGCTCCGAGATGGGCGAGGACGCGGGCCCCGAGTTTGACGAGATGGTTGAACGCATGGAGGCGGGCGAGATGCCCGAAGAGCTCATGGACGGGGAAGGCGAGGATGGCGGCTTCCTCGATGAGGGCTTAGAATAGAGGACGGGACCGAAGTCATGCCCATCTACGAGTTCAAGTGCGCCGACTGTGGCCGCCTCAGCAGCATCTTCACCAAGTCCATGGGGAAGGAGCTCGAGGCCACCTGCCAGCACTGCGGAGGCCGCAACCTCTCGCGGGCCGTCTCCCGCTTCGCCTACCACAGGTCGGAGCAGGCCGTCCTCGAGCAGTACGGCGCCGAGCCCAAGCGCGTTGAGGACTACAAGGACCCCCGCCAGATCGGCCGCTGGACGGAGCGCAAGTTCAAGGAGTATGGACTCGAAGTGCCGGAAAAGGCCCGCGAGATGATCGACGCGGCCCGCGAGGGCGATCTCCCCGACGCGGTCAAAGACCTGTGAGCGAGGAGACCCCCTTCGCGGACGGCGCTCGTCAGCTAGACCCCATCATGGAGGGCGTCCGCTCTGACTTCGCCGCCAAGAACGTGGCCCGCGAGGCTGCCCTGGCCGCCTGCCGCGAGGCCCTCCGTCACTCCGCCAATGCCATCCGCTCGGTCCACCGGGCCGAGTTCGCACCAGCCGAGGAGCTCCTCGCCAGGGCCTCCCAGTTGCTGGCCGACGCCAGGACTGCCCTCGAGAGCCACTCCGACATCTTCTACGCCGGCTTCGTGCACAACGCTCAGAAGGAGTATGCCGAGGCCTGCGCGACCCTGGCGCTGATAGCCGGCCGGCCCCTGCCTACTCCCGAAAGCCTCGGCGTCGAGTACGCCGCCTACCTCAACGGCCTCGGTGAGGCCGTCGGAGAGCTGCGCCGGCACCTCCTGGACAGCCTTCGCGGCGGCGACATGGACCACTGCGAGAGCTGCCTCGCCATCATGGACGACATCTACGGCGTCCTCGTCACCGTCGACTACCCCGAGGCCATGACCGGCGGCCTCCGCCGTACCACCGACGCCGTGCGCGGCATCCTCGAGAGGACCCGCGGCGACCTCACGCTGGCCGTTCGCCAGCGTGACCTCGAGCGCAGGCTGGGCGAGTTCGAGGCTCGGATGGGCCTCTAGCAGCGGCATCTCGGGCAGTCCCCGCCGTCGCGGGCAGAGCGGCCGGACCTCCCTGCCGGAGCGCCACACGGGGTTCGCTGTCGCCCCGCCCTGTGTATAATGGCCGCGGGCAGGTGTTCTTCGGGAGTTCTCCCTTGCGCTTCGCCGTCCTAGTCTTTCCCGGCACCTGGAGCGACCACGACTGTCACTACGTCCTCCGGGAGCTCCTCCACCAGGAGGCCGACCTGGTCTGGCACCGCGAGCAAGACCTCTCCCGCTACGATTGCGTGGTGCTGCCCGGCGGCTTCTCCTACGGCGATTACCTGCGCGCCGGTGCCATCGCCCGCTTCTCGCCCGTGATGGAGGCGGTGACCCGTCACGCCGAGGCTGGCGGTCTGGTCGTCGCCATCTGCAACGGCTTCCAGGTCGTGTGCGAGGCCGGCCTTCTGCCGGGCGCCCTCATGCGCAACGATAGCCTCCAGTTCCGCTGCCTGCCCGTCGACCTTCGGGTCGAGAACCCCGACACCCCCTTCACACGCGCCTGCCACAGGGGACAGGTGCTGCGCGTTCCCATCTCGCACGGGGAGGGCAGCTACTACGCCGACGACGCAACCCTGAGACGCCTGGAGGAAGACGGACGCGTCGTCTTCCGCTACTGCACGCCCGACGGCCAGATCACCCGCGAGGCCAACCCCAACGGCTCCCTCAACAACATCGCCGGCATCATCAACGAGCGGGGCAACGTCCTGGGGATGATGCCTCACCCGGAGCGAACCAGCGAGGCCCTCATGGGAGGCGAGGACGGCCTGTTCATCTGGCGCTCCATCCTCGCCTCCGTTGAGGCGGTGGCAGGGTAGGCCCCGGCGGGGGAGATCAACAGGAACCGCGGCGGTCCGCGCAGAACGCGAGAAGGAGTCTTGCCATGGCTCAAGAAACGACATACCCGGTGACCTACGACGTCCTCTACCCGGAGCGCATGTCCCGCTGGCGCATCTTTCAGGCGTTCCTGCTCTTGCCTGCGTTCGTCCTGTACATGGCTGTCTCATCCATTCCCGGAAACGTTGCCTTTGGCTTCTGGTTCCTCATTGTGTTCACGGGCCGGATACCAAGGTGGCTATTCGACGCCTCTGCCAATTCCCTCCGCTGGATGGCTCAGCTTGGCGCGTACGCCCGGATGCTCACCGACCGCTACCCAAGCCTGGAGGGTGACCACCCTGTCAGCTTCGACGTGGAGTTCGATGCGCGCCCCGGCAGGCTCGGCACCTTCTTCAGGCTGGTTCTCCTCATTCCGCACTGGATCGTGCTGTACTTGCTCCAGCTTGCGTTTGCAGTGACGACCTTCATCGCCTGGTGGGCAATCCTATTTGTGGGGCGCTACCCTGAGGGGCTGCACCGGTTTGGCGTTGGAGTCAACCGTTGGTCCAACCGGGTGCAGGCATACGCTATGTTGCTCACGGACAGGTATCCCCCCTTCAGCCTGTCCCCCTAGCCGACGCGAAAGGAGAGTGCCGTGGCCGTAGCCGCTCCCTACCCCGTCACCCTCGAGGTCGACTACCCGGAGCGTCAGTCGCGCTGGAAGACGCTGCTGCGTCTCTTCCTGGCCATTCCAGTGCTCATCTTCGCTGCCATCGTCGCGGGCGCCCAGGAGGCCACCGTCCTGGGGATGTGGATCGCCATCGTCCTGCGGGCTCGCATCCCCCGCTGGCTCTTCGACTTCCAGGTGGCCCTCCTGCGCTGGGAGGTTCGCGCCTACTCCTACGCCCTCCTCCTCACCGACGCCTACCCTCCCTTCGAGGGGGACTACCCGATCCGCTACGAGGTCCAGTACCCCGAGCGCCTCGCCCGCTGGAAGGTGCTCATCTGGAAGGGCATCACCTCGCTCGCCCACCTCTTCGTGCTTCTGGTCCTGTACCTGACCCTCGTTGTCGTCATCCCCATCGCCTGGTTCGCGATCCTGATCGGCGGGCGCTTTCCCCAGGGCCTTCACGGCTATGTGTCGGGCGTCATCCGCTGGTCGATGCGCGTCCAGGCCTACCTCCTCTCCCTCACCGACGAGTTCCCGCCCTTCAGCCCGTCCGCCGACGCTGGCCCCGGCGGCTACGACAGCTACGTCATCTCCTCCGTGCTCGGCGTCCTGGGGACAGGGGCTATCGTCGCCGGCCTCGTCACGCTGGGCATCATCTCGACGCAAACGGTGGAGAGGGAGCTCTCCTACGCCGACCTCCTCCGGGGAGATGCGCCCATATCGCGCACGCTGGTCGACCAGCGCCAGCTTGATGTGACGCTGATGGGCGCCACCGACCCGGCCGACGAGGAGTTCCCCTTCCTGCAAGCTGCCCCGGGAGGCAGACTCGTCGCCTTCAGCCTGATCATCGAGAATGACGACCCTGACATCAGAGCGGAGGTCTCCGACTTCCGCCTGAAGGACACGGCGGGTGACAAGTCTGACCTTCTGCTGGTGGTAGTCGCAGGACGGGTCCCGCCGGTATCCGTTGCCGGAGACGGCCCTGTGGAGGCGCTCCTGGTCTTCGAGGTGCCGGACGGCGAAGACCCCGCCGAGCTCCGCTACGACCCGAGTGCAGTGCTGGCCAAGACCATCGTCTATCGCTTTCTGGAGTAGCCATGCCGGTTGACGAGCACGCCCTCTTTCAGCTCGCCCTCTCCTGGGACGAGTATCACCTCATCGTCGAGCGGCTGGACCGCGAGCCCACCGATGTCGAGCTCGGCATGATCGGCGCCCTCTGGAGCGAGCACTGCGGCTACAAGCACAGCAAGCCCCTGCTCCGCCTCTTCCCCACCGACGGGCCGCGCATCCTCACCCGCGTCGGCGAGGAGAACGCCGGCGTGGTGGACATCGGCGACGGCTTCTGCGTCGCCATGAAGATCGAGTCGCACAACCACCCCTCGGCCATCGAGCCCTACGAGGGCGCGGCCACGGGCATCGGCGGCATCGTCCGCGACATCATGGCCCTGGGTGCCCGGCCCATCGCCCTCATCGACCCCCTGCGCTTCGGCCCCCTCTCCGAGCCGCGGAACCGTTACCTCTTCACGGGGGTCGTCTCGGGCATCGGCGGCTACGGCAACTGCCTGGGCATCCCCACGGTCGGGGGCGAGGTGTCCTTCGCCGACTCCTACTCGGGCAACCCCCTGATCAACGTCATGTGCGTCGGCCTGGCCCGCATCGACCGCCTCGTGCGCGGCCGCGCCGAGGGCCCCGGCAACCTCCTCATGCTCGTCGGCGCCGACACCGGCCGCGACGGCCTCCACGGCGCCACCTTCGCCAGCGTCGAGCTGGACGACCGCTCCGAGGAGCGCCGCCCCGCTGTCCAGGTCGGCAACCCCTTCCTGGAGAAGCTGCTCATGGAGGCCTGCGTCGAGCTGGCGGAGCAGCACCGCGACTGGATCACCGGCATCGAGGACCTGGGCGCCGCCGGCATCACCAGCGCCGTCGTCGAGTCCGCCGCCCGCGGAGGCAGCGGCATCGACGTGGACGTCTCCCGCGTCCCCCGCCGAGAGCAGGGCATGACCCCCTACGAGGTCATGATCTCCGAGTCCCAGGAGCGCATGCTGGTCATCGTCAAGCGCGAGCACGAGGACGAGGTCCGCCGCCACTTCGAGCGCTGGGAGCTGCAGCCGGTGGTCATCGGCGTCGTCACCGACGACGGCTACGCCCGCATCCGCGACGGCGAGCGGGAGGTCGCCCGCCTGCCCGTGGCCTTGCTCACCGACCCCCCGCTGTACGTCCGCGAGAAGGTGAAGCCGGCCGTCCTCGACCGGCTCCAGGGCTACGACCTCGCCTCCCTGCCCGACCTGCCCGAGCCCGCCCTCGCCCGCCTGCTGGGCGTGCAGAACGGCGTCTCGCCGGGCACCGCGGCCCTGCTCCGCCTCCTCGCCGCGCCCGAGATCGCCGGCAAGCGCTGGGTCTGGCGCCAGTACGACCACCAGGTGCTCACCAACACCGTCGTCGGCCCCGGCGCCGACGCCGCCGTCATGCGCGTCAAGGGAACCCGCA
>CAZFGZ010000056.1:0-8596 GCA_964518585.1 uncultured Dehalococcoidia bacterium
GCGGTGCACTGTACGTGCGGTCCTAGCTTTCCGGTCGTGTTGCGCCTTGCGAACACCGAGCGGCCCACTTGGCTTTATCAGCAGCCTCTGTGGTTGGTTTGACAGCGCTGAAAGGGCTTTGCTATGCTCGCCGTCCGGCTGATGGAGTCAGGGAGGGCAGCTATGGAATCTGACCCCGAAGGTGGGGTTCGGGTCGTCAAGGTCGGGCCGCTGGGGCCCTTCGACAACAACGCGTACTTGCTCATCGACCCGGCCACCAACCACTCCTTCATCGTGGACGCTCCCCCCGAGGGCGAGCGTCTGCTGGAGGCGGCGCAAGGCACCGAGGTGCAGCGCATCGTCATGACGCATCGCCACCCGGACCACTGGGCGACCATCGACGCGCTCAAGGAGGCCACGGGCGCCCCGGTCTATTGCCACGAGGCGGACCGCGAGCCCTATGCGGACAAGGTGGATGGGACCCTGAGCGACGGCGAGGAGATCGCGCTGGGGCGGCTTCGGGTGCGGGTCATCCACACGCCGGGCCACACACCCGGGAGCATCTGCCTGCTGGTGGGCCGTCACCTGATCGCCGGGGACACCCTCTTTCCGGGCGGCCCCGGCCACACGAACGAGCCTGAGGAGCTTCGGGAGGAGATCCGTTCCATCGTGGAGCGGCTGTACACTCTGCCGGACGACACGGTGGTGTACAACGGGCACGGCGACGACGTCAGCATCGGCCGCTCGAAGGAGGAGTACGCGGTGTTCGCGTCGCGGGAGCACCCGGCGGACCTGTGCGGGGACGTGCTGTGGGAGGGGGAGTGAGATGCCGGTGCGCGGGCGTCAGGCCGCCGGGGCGAGGCTGCCGTCGGGGAGGTAGAGGCAGGTGCGGTTCCTGCCGTCGGCCTTGGCCTGGTAGAGGGCGCGGTCGGCTCGCTTCAGGAGCTCGGCGGGCCGGTCGGCGTGTGCGCCTTTAGTGCCGGCGGTGCCGAGGCTGACGGTGAGCGTGATCTCGGCTTCGGGGCAGGGGCGGAAGCACTCTTCGGCTAGTCGCTGCCGGAAGCGCTCGGCGAAGGCGCCCGCAGCCTCCAGATCGGCGGCGGGCAGGATGAAGACGAACTCGTCACCGCCGTAGCGGCCGACGACGTCCATTTCGCGGCAGGTGCGGCGGGCAAGCTGAGAGGCGGCGATGAGGACCTCGTCGCCGGCGGGGTGGCCGTAGTCATCGTTGACCAGCTTGAAGTGGTCCAGATCGGCCATGGCTACGCTCAGGGTGGTGCCCTGGCGGCGGGCGCGGGCGCACTCGGCGTGGACGATTTCGTCGAGGTAGCGGCGGTTGGGTATGCCGGTGAGGGGGTCGGTGCGGGCCAGGCCATGCTGGATCTCCATGCTGGCCTGAAGGCGCTCAGCGTATTGCCTGAGCTGGTCGCGCGATTCGGCGAGGTCGTGGTAGAGGCGGAGCCCCTTGAGGGCCATGGCGACCTGAGCGGCCAGCCCCCTGAAGAACTCCACATCCTCCGGGGGAAAGGTCTGCGTCTTGAAGCTGGTAAAGCTGATGGTCCCCAGCGCCTCGTGCCTGAAGAGCAGGGGGAGCATGACGGAGGAGTGCAGGCTGGTCCGCTCGAAGTAGGCGCGCATTTCCTCAGGGAAGTGCTCGTCGTGCTGGAGGTCAGGGTGGAGCATGGGGAGGCGCGTTCGGATCGCCTGCCCGGCGATGGCACAGTAGTGCTTCATGGCCAGAGCACTCCACATCTCGACTAGATCGGAGGCGGAGTAGCGCGACTCGCCCGTAACGGCGAGGACGCAGCGCTCGCTGTTTGGATCCCACAGGTATATGGTGACGAAGTCGAACCCGCTCACCGCCGAGAGGGCGGTGGCCATGTCGCGGAGCGCTACCTCCAGGTCCTGGGATTCGATGAGGGCCTGGGCCACGTCGGCCAGGGCGCTGATCTGCCGCTGCTGGCGCTTGGCTCGCTCAGCGTTGACCAGGCGGTCCAAGAGCACTGTGAGGGCGGGCATGGCGGCCTGCACGAACTCGACGGCGGCTGCGGCCTTGCCGCCGCGCCAGGAGCCGTAGGCGATGAGCCGCTCGGTGAGCGTGTCGGGGCCCGGCGGCAGGAAGGCCAGATAGGGGCGCCCCCGTGCCTCCGCGGCAGGAGCGAAGTCCAGCACCTCGTTGTTCTGAATTCTGAAGGCCACCGGCGTTCCCCTGCCTAGGATCTCCTGCCGGACCAGCACGCTGACGTTCCGGCCGAGATCGCCGTCCGGCCAGGGGCAGGGGTCGCCGCACATGAGAGTGTCGTCGGTCTCGACGTAGCTGAAGGACACGGCGCGGGCACCGATGGCCTCCCGCACGGTCTCGGCGACGCGCGCCATGCATTCGACGCCAGTGACCTCTTTGGCGGCGAGGCGCGCGAGCTCCTGGAGAGCAGCGAGGTTTGACACTGTCCTCCTCATCTGCAGGGTGGTCTGCGCTCTGTCACTAATAGTTGTCGGCAGATTCGGAAGGGCTCCACACCTCCTTGTGGGTGGGAGAGTCCGCGGCTTCGCCCATTGCAGTGTGAGTTGCTGTGATCACGGGACCCCCCCCCCGCCTGATTCGGACGCCTGGCCTGAGGTTGGAGCCAGCCACCGAGTCGCGTGCAGGGCGCCAATGGTGTCGAGCCTCGCAGGTGATCTGGCAGCAGGGGTGAGCGACCAGGCCCCTCGGAGGAATGGTCCCGGGGGTCGGTAGGAGAGGGGTGAGGATCAGGCTGCGGAGGCGAGGCGGCCGTCGGGGAGGTAGAGGCAGGTGCGGTTCCTGCCGTCGGTCTTGGCCTGGTAGAGGGCGCGGTCGGCTCGCTCGAGGAGCTCGGCGGGCCGGTTGAGGGGTGTGCCGTTGGTGCCGGAGGTGCCGAGGCTGACGGTCAGTCTGATCTCGGCGTCGGAGCAGGGACGGAAGCACTCTTCGGCTAGTCGCTGCCGGAAGCGCTCGGCGAAGGCGCCCGCAGCCTCCAGATCGGCGCCGGGCAGGACGAAGACGAACTCGTCACCCCCGTAGCGGGCCACCACGTCCATGTCGCGGCAGGTGCGGCGGGCAAGCTGGGAAACGGCGATGAGGACTTCGTCGCCGGCGGGGTGTCCGTAGGTATCGTTAACGAGCTTGAAGTAGTCGAGGTCGGCCATGGCCAGGCTGAGGATGGTGTTCTGGCGGACGGCGCGGGCGGATTCGGCGTGGACGATTTCGTCGAGGTAGCGCCGGTTGGGTATGCCGGTAAGGGGGTCGGTGCGAGCGAGGCTGTGCTGGATCTCCATGCTGGCCTGGAGGCGCTCGGTGTACTGTCTGAGGTTCTCGCGCGATTCGGCGAGGTCATGGTAGAGGTGGAGTCCCTTGAGGGCCATGGCGACCTGAGCGGCCAGCCCCCTCAAGAACTCGATATCCTCTGGGGGAAAGTCGTGGGGCCTGAAGCTGGCAAAGGCGATGCTACCGAGCACCTCATCCTTGAAGAGAAGGGGGAACATGGCAGAGGAGCGGAAGAGGGCTCGCGCGAAGAAGCTGCGCAGCTCGTCAGGAAGGCGATCGTCATCGCGGGGCTCAAGCGAGATTGTGGGGGCGCGCGTTCGGATCGCCGAGCCGCCGATGAGATCGAAGTGCTTCATGGCCAGCTCACGCCACTCCTGGTCCAGAGCGGAGGAAGAGTAGCGCGACTCGCTGATAGCGACGAGGGTGCAGCGCTCCTGGTCGGGATCCCACAGGTACACGTTGACTATCTCGAAGCCGCTGAGGCCCGCGAGGGCGGTGGCCATGTCGCGGAGCGCTGCCTCAAGGTCTTGGGATTCGACGAGGGCGTGGCCCAGGTCGGCGAGGGCGCTGAGCTGGCGACGCTGGCGCTTGGTGCGGTTGGCGTCGAGCAGCCGGTCGAGGAGGACTGTGAGGGCGGGCGTGGCGGCCTGCACGAAATCGAGGGCGGCGAGCGCCTTGCCTGCCCGCCAAGAGCCGTGCACGATGAGGAACTCAGAGAACCCCTCGTGGCCCGGCAGCAAGAAGGCGAGGTAGGGGCGCCCCCGTGCCTCCAGGGCGGGAACGAAGTCCACCACCCTGTGCTTCTTGACTCTGAAGGCGACAGGCGTTCCGCTGTTCATGAGCTGCTGCTGCACAAGCCAGAGGGCGATCTGGCTGAGCTCGCCGTCCGGCTCCGGCCAGGGGTCGCCGCAGGTCAGGAACTCGTGATCCTCGACGTAGATCACGCGCGCTGCGGTCGCGCCCATGGCCTGGCCGACCATCTCAGCGGCTCGCTGCACGGGTTCAATGGTGGTTATCCCTTGGGCGGCGAGGCGCGCCAACTCCTGGAGAGCAACGAGGTTTGCCGTTGGACTCTTCATTTGTAGGATTATCTGTACTCCGTCACTAATAGTTTTCGGCAGGTTCGGAAGACCTCTACACCTCTTCGGAGGGGCCATAGAGCTCTGTGTGTGGGGAGTTCTCGGGCTTTGCCCATTCCACGTAAGCTGCTATAATCACGCCACCCCCGCCTGCGGGTGGGGGCAGAAAGGAGCCCCAGGAGATGGCCACGCCGACTGCCTACTTCCAGAAACGCTTTGTTCCGCTGGAGGAGGCCAGGATCGGGGTAAAAACCCATGCCTTCCTCTACGGTACGGCCTGCTTCGAGGGCATCCGGGGCAACTGGAACCAGGCCGACGGCCGCGTCTATCTGTTTCGCATCCCGGAGCATTTCGAGCGCCTCCGCAAGAGCTGCCGCATTCTGCGCATAGAGCTGCCCTACTCATCGGAGGAACTGTGCGACCTGACGGTGAAGCTGGTGGAGCTGAACGGCTACACCGAGGACGTGTACATTCGGCCCATCGCCTACAAGAGCTCCGAGGTCATAGGAGTGCGGATGCACGACCTGGAGGACGACTTTCTGATGTTCGTGGCCCCCTTCGGCCCGTACCTGGACGTGGAGAAGGGTATCCGTTGCATGACGTCGTCCTGGCGGCGGGTGGACGACATGGGCATCCCCGCCCGGGCGAAGGTGAACGGCCTCTACGTGAACTCGGCCCTGGCCAAGACGGAGGCGCAGGAGAACGGCTTCGACGAGGCGATCATGCTGAACGTTGACGGCCACGTTTCGGAAGGATCGGGCGAGAACATCTTCATGGTTGAAGGAGGCCGCCTCGTTACGCCTCCGCCCTCCGACAACATTCTGGTGGGGATCACCCGCGAGACCGTCATCACCCTGGCCCGGGAGGAGCTGGGCGTGGAGACGGTGGAGCGGCAGATCGACCGGAGCGAGCTGTACGTGGCCGATGAGTGCTTCATGACGGGCACCGCGGCGCACGTCAGCGCGGTGGTGGAGGTGGACCGGCGTCCTATCGGCGATGGGGGGCCGGGCGAGGTTACGCGCCGCCTTCAGGCGCTCTACTTCGATATCCTGGTGGGCAGGGACGAGAAGTACACGCACTGGCTGACCGCCGCCTCGCCCAGGCTGGAGCCCGCCGCCAGGCAGGGCTAGCCGGGCGCTCGGGACATCCCATGGAGTTTCGACCCCCTCGCACGCTGGGCACGCTGATGGGCGGCGTGCTGGCCGGGTGGTGCTACCTGCTGGCGATCGGGCTGGTGGTGCGCGGGGTCAGGGAGCCGGTATCGCTGGGGGTGCTGGCCCCCTATCTGGCGGCGGCCCTTTTCTTCGTGCTGGGTAGTCTCTTCGCCTACTGGACGTATGGCTGCCAGACCCTGCGCTACCTGATCGACCGCAACGGTCTATCGATCCACTGGGGCGATATTCGTCAGACCGTGCCCGTGGCGCAGATCGAGCGCCTGGTGCCGGGACGCGAGGCGCCGCCGCCGCGGATCGCCGGGGTGAGCTGGCTGGGCCATCACGTGGGCCAGGGCCTGGTGGAGCGCGTCGGCGAGACGCTGTTCTACTCGACGCACCGCTCGCCGGAGGAGCTCCTGTACGTGGTGACCCCATCGCAGTCGTACGCGATCTCTGTGGAGGATGACGTGGAGTTCGCGAGCGAGCTGCAGTCGTACCAGAAGCTGGGGGCGCTGGTGTTGCTGCCCCAGGCGACGGAGCGGGTCTCTCTGGCGGCGCAGCCCTTCTGGCAGGACCGGTTGGGTCAGGGGCTGGCGCTGGCGGCCGTGCTTGTATGTCTGACTACGCTGGGCTACGTCTTTCACCAGTACCCGGGCCTGCCCGAGAGCCTGCCCCTGTCCTTCCCTTCTCTGGGCGGCGTGGTGAGGGTTGCCTCGAAGCACGAACTGCTCACCATCCCCAGCACCGGGGTGGGCCTGCTCTTCGTGAACCTGGTGCTGGGCTTCGTTCTCCACGGCTGGGAGCGGATGGTGGGCTATCTTCTGTTCCTGACCGCTCTGGCCGCCCAGGGCATCCTCCTGGGAGGGGCGATCATCGCCCTCACCTGATGCACTGAGTTCGATGCGTTACGACGCCATCGTCGTGGGCGCGGGTCCCGGCGGAAGCACCGCGGCCCGCGAGCTGGCCCGCTCCGGCGTGAACGTGCTGCTGCTGGATCGGGCCCGCTTCCCTCGTGACAAGCCTTGCGGCGGCCTCGTGAGCATTCGCGCGAGCCGGGAGGCGGGCCTGGACCTGACCCCGGTCGTCGAGCGTTCCGTCTACGGCGCACGGGTGACACTTCGCCTGGGCCGGCCCTTCGAGCGCTCCTATCCGGAGCCCTTGAGCCACATGACCCAGCGCTCCCGGCTGGACGCCTATCTGGCCGAGCGCGCCGGCGAGGCAGGCGCCGACTTCCGCGAAGGCGTCCTCGTCCGGGGGGTGGAGGTGGAGGGCGGCGGGGTACGGGTCCGGACGGAGGACGACGCCTACGAAGGCGCGACAGTGGTCGGGGCGGACGGCGCGAACGGCGTGGTCGCACGGGCCCTGCGCCTGCAACCGGTAGGCGAGGTCGCGGTCGGCCTGGAGGGCAACATCGGCGTGTCCGGCGGGGTGATGGCGCGCTGGGAACGGGTTGTCGCCCTGGACCTGGGGGCACTGCCCGGCGGCTACGGCTGGGTCTTCCCCAAGGGCGACCACCTGAACGTAGGGGTGGGCGGCTGGCGGTATCTGGGGCCGACGCTGCGCTCTCACCTCTCGGCGCTCTGTCGGTACTACGGCTTGGATGAGGGAGCGCTGCGGGCTCTGCGGGGTCACTACCTGCCCATGCGCGGGCCGGGCGCCGCCATCGCCCGGGGGCCGGGTCTGCTGGTGGGCGACGCGGCCGGCCTGGTGGACCCCCTGTCGGGCGAGGGGATCTACGGTGCGTTCGTCAGCGGCCGGCTGGCCGCTCGGGCGATCCGGGGCTATCTGGCGGGCGAGACGCCCGACCTACGGTCGTACGAGGAGACGGTGGACAGCGAGCTCATGCCGGACATCGTCGTCTCGCGCAAGCTCCAGGCGGTGCTTCATCGCGTTCCCCGCCTCTGCGTGGCTACGATGCGCTACAGCGACCGGTTCTGGCGGCTCCTCTGCGGGGTAGTCCGGGGAGAACGCACCTACACCGTCCTGCGTCGCGAGCTGGGCCCGCTGGGCCTCGTTCTCGATGCATTGGCGGCGGTGGCAATGAAGGAGTCGCGGAGGAAGACCTAGCGGAGGTGGTCGGGGTGGGCGGATTTGAACCGCCGACCTCACGGTCCCGAACCGTGCGCTCTAGCCTGACTGAGCTACACCCCGGCCGGCTTCAGCCCAGCGGAATCGTCCGTTCGCTGGGGCATGGTTATCTTAGCAAACCCCCTCCGGCCTGTCGAGGAACGTTGATCGCGTGAGGTCTCTGGCGTACACTACCTCGGCAGCGGGTCTCCAAGCATGGGGGCGCCCCGGAAAGTGTGCGCAGCGATGGGCGAGTCCGAGGGGCTGGGCCGCGACTTGCTGGCCCTGCGACGGCATCTGTGGTTTCCCGTCGCGGCGCTGGTCGTGGCGCTGGCCGTGGCGGTAGGCGTTGGGCTGGCCTTCTCGCCCAGCGACGAGGCGTCGTTCCGCGTGCGCGTCGGGCTGAGTGCCCTGCCGCCCGTTTTCGGGCCGCCCATCCTGCCGTCTACCGAGGACCTGGCTCGCCTGGCCACCTCCGCAGAGGTGCTGGAGCGCGCGTCGGGGACACTTGCGGAGGAGGGTATCCAGGTGTCGCCGGAGGAGCTTGCCGGCAGAGTATCGGCCGGGGTGGGCGGCGGCGAGGGCGTTATCAGCTTCACGGTGAAGGACGAGAACGGGGAGCGCGCGCTGGCGACCGCCAGGGCCTGGGAGTCGGCCCTGGTCGCCGTCGCCCAGGAGCAGGCGCCTGACCTGGAGCGCCGGGCCGCGGCCGGGTATCAGACCCAGGTCGATCTGGCGGCGAACCTGCTGGAGGAGAAGCGGCAGGCGGCTGCCGGTGAGGCCGCCGATTCGCTCGCTCAGCAGGAGCTGGAGGCCGCGCAGGAGAACTACCTGGTGGCCTCCCGCCTCGAGCAATCCTATGAGCTGGTGGCCCGCATGCTGCGGGTGGACGTGATTACCGAGCGTGCGCCGTATCTCAAGGGAGGGGCGGCGCTGGACTGGGCGGGGCGCATGGGGGCCGCCGTCGCGTTCGGCGTGGTGGTAGGCGTGCTGGGGGCGCTAGGGCTGGAGGTGCTGGCCCGACGCCGCCTCCC
>CAZFGZ010000056.1:8696-11235 GCA_964518585.1 uncultured Dehalococcoidia bacterium
CCCGCCCTCGCCCTAGCGTGAGCGCCTGTCAGCGTTTCCCATGAACATCCTCATGCTTTGTGCTCTGGACGTGTGGTCCCTGGCGGAGGGCATGGGCGCCCCCACCCTCGATCGGACTCTGCACGCGTACGCACAGCGAGGGCACCGGGTGTTCGTGGTCTCGCCCAGCGTGGGCGCGAACCGCTTCGCACCGGGGGGGCGCGCGCCCCAGGGCGAGGGGCGGCCGGACATCGCCGGCGTCTCCTTCCACACCTTCGATCTGCCGACCCTGGGCGCGCTTCCGCTGGGCCTCCCCGGCCTGGTGGCCAAGGCCGACCAGAAGCTGCGCTTCGCGCTGCTCTTCCCGGTGTTGGCGGCCCGACAGGCCGAGCGCATCCTCCTGAGCCACACCATCGATCTGCTGTACGCGTACGAGGTGCACGGGGCGCTCGCGGCGCGGCTGCTCCGCCGGCGCTACCGGCTGCCGACGGTGGCCCGCTTCCAGGGCACGGTGATGCATCCCACTCTGAGCAGCCGCCGCGCCCACTATCGCAAGTATGAGGAGGTGCTGGCCCTGCGCACGCCCGCCGACCTCTACATCATGACCGACGACGGCACTCGGGGCGATGAGGTGCTGGCCCGCCTGAATCCAGCCTCGAAGGGGCGGGTGCGATTCTGGCGCAACGGCCTGGACCTCGACCGCCTGGAGCCATCGAGCGCCGCGAAGCGGGCCGCCGCCCGGCGAACGCTGGGCTTGCCTGGGGGCGCCTTCGTGATGATGACGGCCTCGCGCCTGGCCCAGTGGAAGCGGGTGGACCGCGCCGTGCGGGCTCTACCTCACCTGCTGCCGCGGGTGCCGCAGGCCCTTCTGCTGGTGCTGGGCGACGGGGAGGAGCGGGCGAACCTGGAGTCGCTGGCGCGCGAGCTGGGGGTGGCGGGCGCGGTCCGCTTCGAGGGGGCGGTGGCCCAGCGTGACGTGGTAGGCTACATGCGCGCCGCTGATCTCTTCCTGGCCCTCGCCGACCTATCCAACGTGGGCAATCCGCTGCTGGAGGCCATGGGCTGCGGCATGGCCATCGTGAGCCTGGATTCCGGCGATACCGCGGATCTGGTCCGCGACGGCGAGACCGGCCGCCTCCTGCCCACCGGCGACGAGCCGGCCCTGGTCGAGGCGATAGCGGGTTTGGCGGGCGACCCGGAGCTGCGTCGGCGGCTGGGCCGGGCGGCGGGTCGCTACGCGAAGGCGCACTTCTGGAGTTGGGAGGAGCGGCTCGGCGCGGAGATTGAGGAGGTGGAACGGCTCGTTGGAGGAGCGTAGGGGCGTCCGGCTGGGCTTCCTGGGCAACATCAACCTGGTCCTCATGACCTACGTGGGGAGCGCCGGGCTGGCCTTCGCTGTCAGCGTGCTGGTCGCCCGCGCCCTCGGCCCCGAGGGCCGCGGCATCTACGCCCTCTTCCTGCTCTCGGTCTCGCTGGCGCAGGCGGTGCTGAGCCTGGGGGTGGGCGTCTCCGCCATCTACCACATCGGGAAGAAGACCTACAGCCTGCGCCAGATCGTCTCGAACAGTCAGTTCGTGGTGCTGGCCTCGGCGGCCGTCAGCGGCCTTCTGGTGCTGCTGGCGGCGCCCATCATCGGCGGCCGCCTGCTGGACCGCGATGTGCCGTACTGGGTCTTCGCCTTCGCCGTGCCTCTATTCCTCAATTTCAACGTGCTGACGGCGGTCCTCCAGGGGGGCAGCCGCTTCCTGGGCATGAACCTGGTGATCCTGGCGCAGCCGCTGGTGATGCTGGTGGCGGTGGCCACGGGCATGGCCGTGGGCGATCTGGACACGGCCGCCGTGCTGGTGCTCTGGTCGGTGGCCACGCTGGCCGCCGTGCTGCTGGGGCTGCGGCTGGTGGGGTTCGAGCACGTCCACCTGCCGACGGTGCTGGTCCCTGACTGGCGGGCTCTGCGGGAGCAGGTGCGATTCGGCGTGCAGGCGCAGATCGGCAACCTGACGCAGCTTCTGAACTACCGACTGGACTCGTACATCGTGCTGCTGTTCGTGAGCACGGCGGGGGTAGGCCAGTACGCCGTGGCCAACAGCCTGACGCAGGGCATCTGGTTCGTGGCCAACGCGGTGGCGGTGGTGCTCTTGCCGCGCCTCACCGGCGCGCGGGAGGAAGACGCGGCCCGGCTGACGCCGCTGGTCTGTCGCAACACGCTGCTGGTGAGCGCGGTGGGTGCGGTGGCGCTGGGGGCGCTCTCGCCGGTGCTGGTGGAGGCGCTGTTCGGGGGCGATTTCTCGCCGGCCGTGATACCTCTCCTGTGGCTGCTGCCCGGGACGGTGGCGCTAAGCGGCTCCAAGATCCTGGCGAGCTACGTGTTCAGCCAGGGCAAGCCGCTCGTCAACAGCTACGTCACTCTGGCCTCGCTGGCGGTGACGCTGGCCGCCGACTTCATCCTCATCCCTTTGTTCGGCGTGGAGGGGGCGGCCGCGGCGTCCTCCCTGGCGTACTCAACTCATCTCGCTCTGAGCCTGGTCGCGTACCGGCGCATCTCCGGCGGGAGCATCGGGGA
>CAZFGZ010000057.1:0-11229 GCA_964518585.1 uncultured Dehalococcoidia bacterium
GCGTCGCCCCAGGCCAGCTCGGCCATCTTCTGGCGGCGGAAGTAGAGCTGGATCTTGTAGTCCTCGGTGAAGCCGATGCCGCCGTGGATCTGCTGGCCGTGGGCCACCACGCGGCGGGTGGCCTCGCTGCACCAGGCCTTGGCCATGTGCGCGTCCATGTCGGCGGCGGGCTCGTCCTCCGCCACGGACCAGGCCGCCTTGTACATGATGAAGCGGGAGCCGTCCACGTCGGTGACCATGTCGGCGCACTTGTGCTGGATGGCCTGGAAGCTGCCGATGGGACGGCCGAACTGGATGCGGTCCTTCGCGTACTGGACGGTGATCTCGAAGTCCATCTGAGCGAGGCCCACCAGGTAGGCGCACTCCGCTACGGTGGCCTTGTTGGCGATGCGCCTGAACAGATCCCAGCCCTTGCCGACCTCACCCAGGACGTTCTCCTTGGGCACCTTCACGTTCTCGAACTTGACCTCGCACTGCTTGTCCGCCGCGATGGTCTTGAGCTGCGTGAAGGAGATGCCGGGGCTCTTGCTATCCACGAGGAGGAGCGTGATGCCGTCCTCGGGGGCGGCCCCCTTGGAGGTGCGGGCGACGACCGTCATGTAGTCGCTCACGTGGGCGTCGCGGATGAAGAGCTTGGTGCCATTGAGGACGAAGCCGTCGCCCTCGGCCTTGGCCTCCAGCTCCACCCCCTCAGCGTCGAAGCGGGCGGATGGCTCGGTGAAGCCCAGCGTCCAGATCTGCTCGCCGGAGGCGATCTTGGGCAGGAACTGCTTCTTCTGCTCGTCGCTGCCCCCCTCCAGGAGGGGGATAGCGCCGCCGGTGGCCGTCGGGATGAAGGGGCCGGGCACCAGGCCGCGTCCGAACTCCTCGAGCAGGATGATGAGGTCAACGTAGTTCATGCCGCTGCCGCCGTACTCGGGCGGGATGATGAGGCCCTGCCAGCCTTGCTCGGCCATCTTCTGCCAGAGCTCCGGCGAGTAGCCGTTGTCGTCCTTCTCCATCTCCCGCACGTGGGTCTCCGGACACTCCTTCTCGATGAAGTCTCGTGCCACGTTCTTGAGCAGTTCCTGCTCTTCGGACAGTCCGAGGTCCATCAGTCGCTCCTTTCCTTCCTTATGGCGTCACCCCGAGGCCCGACAAGGGCTTGGGGTGCTACCGCCTATCCGTCTGGGTATCGAACCGCTCCCACGATGTTTCGCTGTTTGCGCAGGCGCAGGCCCGGGCCGCGGCCTGCGACATCTCGGTTTCTAGTCGCGCGGCAGGCCCAGGCCGCGGGTGGCTACGATGTTCCGCTGGATCTCCGAGGTCCCCGCCTCGATTGTGTAGCCCGCCGAGCGCAGGTAGGTGAAGCACCAGCGTCCGCCGTGGGGGGCGAACTCGGAGCCGCGCTCGAGCTGGCCGTAGCTACCGAGCACCTTGAGCTGGGTGCGCGCGATGCGCTGGTGGAGCTCGGCGGAGTAGAACTTGAGGGAGGAGGCCTCGTAGTTCGGGATGAGGCCGCGGCCCTGCAGGCTGGCTATCCGGTATGAGAGCATGTGCCCGACCTCGGCCTCCACCATGCGGTCCGCCAGCTCGTAGCGAAGCATGGGGTTGGTCTTCAGGGTGCTGGTGGGCTCATCGGCGTGGTCGGAAGCGTACTCGATCAGCTCCTCGACCTCTTGCTTCATGCCGACGGCGGAGCCCACGCTGGAGCGCTCGAAGTCGAGGGTAGTGACGGCAGCGTACCAGCCACGATTCTCCTCGCCGATCACGTTGTCTTTGGGCACGCGCACGTTGTCGAGGAAGACCTCATTGAACTCGTGGGTGCCGGCCATGTTGGTGAGGGGGCGCACCTCGATGCCGGGCGACTTCATGTCCACCACGAAGTAGGTGATGCCGCGGTGCTTGGGGGCGTCGGGGTCGGTGCGGGCCAGGCAGATCATCCACTTGGAGACGTGGGCGATGGTGGTCCAGATCTTCTGGCCGTTGAGGATATAGTCGTCACCATCCTTGACGGCCCGGGTGCGCAGGGAGGCGAGGTCGGAGCCGGCCTCGGGCTCGGAGTAGCCCTGAGACCAGATGTCGGTGCCGGCGAGCATGCCCGGCAGCCACTTCTTCTTCTGCTCCTCGGTCCCGTGGACGATGATGGTGGGGCCGGCCATGCCCAGCCCGATGATGAGATGGACAGGGCGAGGGGCGTGCTGGATCGCCATCTCCTCGTTGAAGATGAACTGCTGCATCACCGACATGCCCGCGCCGCCGTACTCCTTGGGCCAGGCGGGGGCGTTCCAGCCACGTTCGGCCAGCTTCTTGAACCAGTCGCCGCTGCGAGCCAGGGTCTCCTCGATCCTGGTCCCCCGCTCTATCTTGGGGGCCTCTTTCTCGATGAACTCCACCACCTCCTTGCGGAAGGCGGCCTCTTCAGGGGAATCACGTAGATCCATAGTCTTCTCTCCTTGCGAAGGTTTCAGGAGAAGGCAGGCTCGCCTCCTCGCTGCTCCCTTCGCCCTTTGACTTCAGGCATCCGGCAGGATGCGGGCATTCGCCTGCGCGATGACGCCCTCAGGTGCTCCTCTAGTCTCGCGGCAGCCCAAGGCCCCGGATGGCAACGATGTTACGCTGGATCTCCGAGGTGCCCGCGGCGATGGTGCTCCCGCTAGCCTCCAGGTACCCGCGCGCATAGCGGCCGCTCTCCGGCGCCCCGGCACCCTGGAGAATACCGTACAGACCCAGGACCTTCACGCCGCTGTTGTAGATGCGCTGCGTGAGCTCTGAGGCGTAGGTTTTGACCACCGAGGCCTCATAGTTCGGGATAAGGCCTTTGGCCTGCAGCGCTACCACGCGCAGGGAGAGCATTCTGGCCACGTGCGCCTCTATCGCGCGGTCCGCCAGCTCGTGGCGCAGCGCCCGTTGGCGAGGCAGCGTGCACACGCCCTCGCCACCGTGCTCCCGAACGAACCCGACCAGATCGTCTACCAGCAGGCGGTTGCCCACCGCCGCACCGACGTTGGAGCGCTCGAAGTCCAGAGTCGTGGTGCCGATGTACCAGCCGCGGTTCTCCTCTCCGACGAGGTTGCGGGCGGGCACCCGCACGTTCTCGAAGAACGTCTCGTTGAACATGTGCCGCCCGGAGAGGTCCACCAGAGGTCGCACCTCGATGCCCGGCGTCTTCATGTCCACCAGGAAGTAGCTGATACCGCGGTGCTTGGGGGCATCCGCGTCGGTGCGGGCCAGCATGAAGATCCAGTGGGCGTGCTGGGCGACGGATGTCCAGATCTTCTGCCCGTTGATGATGTAGTCGTCGCCGTCCTTGACCGCGCGCGTCCGCAGAGAAGCCAGGTCGGAGCCAGCCTCGGGCTCGCTGTAGCCCTGACACCACCTCACTTCGCCCGACAGGATGCGGGGGAGGTGCTCCTTCTTCTGCTCCTCGCTGCCGTGGACGATGAGGGTGGGGCCCACCATGCCCACGCCGAAGATGTCCTTGACAGGGGCACGAGCCTCGGCGAACTCCTCGTTCATGATGAACTGCTGCATCACCGTCAGGCCCGCTCCGCCGTACTCCTTGGGCCACGCGGGGGCGGTCCAGCCTTTGCTGCCGAGCTTGTCCCGCCAAGGGCGCCGGCGCTCGTACATTTCGCCTACGTCCTCCTCACCCTCGTCGGGCTTGGCCTTCCACTCCTCTCGGAGCTCCGTCTTCAGGAATTCTCTCACCTCCTGCCGAAAGGCTGCCTCCTCAGGCGTGTCTCGAAAGTCCATAGCGCCTCCCTCCCTAGCCTCGCGGGAGTCCCAACCCCCGCATGGCTATGATGTTCCGCTGGATCTCGCTCGTGCCGCCGCCGACGGTGCTGGTAGTGGCATACAGGTAGGTACTAGCGGCGTAGCCGTCGAAGGTGGCCCAGGGACTGCCGGTGCAGAGCTGCCCGTACAGGCCCAGCACCTTCATTGCGGTGGCGGCGATGCGCCGGTCTAGCTCCGAGGAATAGAGCTTGGCTACGGAGGCCTCTCTGTTGGGAACCTGGCCTCGCGCCTGAAGACCCACGACCTGGTAGCACAGCATCTGCTCCACCTGGCCCTCTACCGCGCGGTCGGCCAGCTCGACGCGGACCGACTGGTCGCGGCCCAGGGTGCTCTCACCGCGGCCTCGCTTCTCCCGCGCGAAGTCGATGACGTCCTCCACCATGAGGGCGTGGCTCACGCCGGTGGCGATACCGGAGCGCTCGAAGTCGAGCGTGGCCGCGCCGATGTACCAGCCCCGGTTCTCGTCGCCCACCAGGTTCTCCTTGGGCACCCGCACGTTCTCGAAGAAGACCTCGGTGAAGTCCTGGTTGCCGGCCATGTTGGTGAGAGGACGCACCTCGATGCCGGGGGAGCTCATGTCCATCAGGAAGTAAGAAATGCCCCGATGCTTGGGGGCGTCGGGGTCGGTGCGGGCAAGGAGGATCATCCACTGGGCGATGTGGGCCCCCGAGGTCCAGATCTTCTGACCGTTGATGATGTAGTCATCGCCGTCGCGCACGGCCCGGGTCTGAACGTTGGCGAGGTCGGAGCCGGCCTCGGGCTCGCTGAATCCCTGACACCAGACGGTCTCGCCCCGCAGGATGGGCGGCAGGTGTTGCCTCTTCTGCTCCTCGGTGCCGAAGAGGATGATCGTCGGGCCTGCCCAGCCCACGCCGATGCCGATGTTGGACCCGCGCGGGGCGCCGGCGCGGGCCATCTCCTCGTTGAATATGAACTGCTCTATGACGCTCATGCCCGCTCCGCCGTACTCCTTGGGCCAGGCAGGAGCGACCCAGCCTTTCTGGGCAAGCTTGTTTACCCAGGCATGATGGGCCTCCATCATGCCCTGAGGGGCGATGGGGTTGATGCCGGCACCGCCGCCGAAGAGGGCGCCGAAGCGACGCTCCGCCAGCCCAGCCGGCAACTCCCTCTGGATGAAGTCGCTCACCTCCTGACGGAAGCGAGCCTCCTCGGGGGAATCGCGAAAGTCCATCGCGGGTGCATCCTCCGGGTCATTCTATGGTGCGGCCAGAAGCAGCGCCTAGAGCCATCCTACCCCCTCGGCGGGCACACCCAATTCTGGCCGCTGCCGCGGTCGCGTCAATACGCTGCGCCCCCACCAGGTGCAGTCTCGATGTCCAAGGAGATGGAGCGCTGGCACTGCTCTCCATGCAGGCGGTAGCAGCTACCGAGGGGCGGCCTGATCTCGTATGAGACGCCCATGGCGTCCAGCCATCCCTCCACGCGCTCCCAGATGCCACACTCGATGCGGTCCAGCAGACCCATCCGGGTCAGCCCTTCGTGGGCGAAACAGCGCTGCACCGTCCAGCGCTCGCTGCCGTCGCTGAGGGACTCGTGGGCGTAGGCGAACGATGTGCTCGGCACGAACAGCCCCTCGGCCAGGCGAAGGAGCCGCCGGTGGTCTTCGCGAGAGCGCACCTCGGAGACGCCGGCCAGCCGCATGAGACGGCGCATCTCTGTCTGCCCGATGGTGCGGCAGACTCGCTTGTTCAGATGGTTGGCCTCCTCGGGGCCGAAGCGCTCCACCACCCCGTAGAGCCAGAGAGCATCGTGGGTGAGCCAGCACTTGCGGAGGAGCTCCTCGCGCTCGGCCACCGAGATTGCCCCGGTCATTCGTTCCCTCTCCCCTGGGCGAGGCTCAATGTTCGTTCTCCCAGGCCTCCCATCCTGCCCCCAGGGTCTGCGCGACCTCCGCGCCAGGGGGCTGTCGGGGCGGCACGGCCTCTCGGGACAGGTGGCTGAGGATCGCCTCTCCACGCGCTTTGGACGGAGCCGCCCGGATGCTCCGCAGGTAGAGCCGGCCCCACTCCTCCACCCTTTCTCGGCCGACCTCGACGCGGAGGCCCAGCAGGTGGACGAGGTCCAGGGTCAGGCCGCTGCCCACGAACTGCCAGGCTGCCACGCGGGGGTCGACATCGGGGCGGATGGTGCCGCGAGCCTTGCCCTCCTCCACGATCTCCGCCACGAAGTCCGCGAATTTCATGAAGTTCTCGCGGGCGGCCTCGCGCACCTCAACATCGTCCGCCTCGCATAGCGCCTGAAAGGCCAGCTTCATGCTGGCGGCGCGGCTGTCCAGATGGTCGTAGTAGCGGACGGCGATGGCCCAGAGGGTCTCCAGCGGATCCTCGACCTCGTACGCGATGTTCTGCCAGATCTCGAGTAGCCTGGAGCCGGTGTCGCGGAGGGTCGCCAGAAAGATCTCCTTCTTGCTGGAGAAGTAGCGATAGAGGGCGGGTTCGGAGACGCCCGCAGCCTTAGCGAGGTCAGCGGTGCCGGCGTGCGCGTAGCCCTGCGAGGAAAAAACGGCACGGGCGGTCTCGATGATCTGGCGCTTTCGCTCCTTAGCGGCGAGCCTGCGTGCGCGAGCCACGGTTGGTGCTTAGCTAGTGACCACTCACTAAAACGGTACAGACCACACCGTACCGCACACGCGAGGCCTTGTCAAGGGCCGCTCCGCGCCGCTACGAACCGCTTGCCTCGCCCTGACTCTCGGGCGGCCCCTTCTCCTCCTCGCGCTCGCGCTCCTCAGTCTCCGACGCCCACTAGTCCGGCCACCACAACTGCGACCAGGAACACGCTGGGTCGACGAACACTCGGACCGCCCATAGTCACGGCTCCTGCAACTTCAGCGTGCCGAGGATCTGGAGGACTGATGCCTCCGTGAGAGCAATGTCGGGGCCCGCCCTGCCCACGAACACCTCGATCACTCCCCCGTCGAGATCGCTCGGCACGAGCAGCTCGAAGCTGCCCTCGTCGACGTTCATCGACGTACCCAGCGCCCTGCACCCGTCGCCCTCGGTCCCAGCCACTGCCAGCGTAATCCTCTCGACGGGCACCCCCCAGACGCCTTCGAATTGCTCGCAATGAGAGGCTTCGAGGTACGGACGCTCCCTGGGCGAGCGCCAGATCAGCGTAACGAAGATCGGGTTGTCCGGACCGGTCGAGGTTCCAGGGCGGAAATTCGACACCGAAACGCTGCGGCCCGAATCAGGTCCCAGACGCGAGGTCACCGTGTACCAGCTCTGCGGGTAGCACACCGAGAAGTGCCCGTCCGGGTCGTTGTACACTGCCCAGTCCTCGGGACAGTCCGGCCGCCCTCCCTCCCCAGCGGGCACCGGCGTCACCTTCACCGGCGTGGACACAACCACCGGCGTCACGGTACTCGGCGGTGGCGTGAGGACCTGGGTGGGCCGGGGCGTGGCCGGGAGGGGCTCCGCGCAGTCCCCACCGCTCACCGTCATCCCGCCCTCCCTGATCTCCAGCGGGGTGTAATGGCCCACGGCAGAGTCCGCCAGCCCTGCGCCGGTCACAGTCAGGGGGCTCGTACCCTCGCCCACGGTCAGGAACTCAACGCTGAACAGCAGCAGCGGGGCGCCCTTCGCCACCGGGTCAGGACCCTCCTCACTCTTGCCCTCCTCCGTACCGGGACCGATGCCCACCGCTCCCATGTACACCGTCCCCGCAAAGTTGTCGATGGTCGTGGGGCCGGGTATGAAGTTGCGGGCCAGGCCATCGCCGTCCGGATCCTCCAGGCTTAGCTCCGGGTTGAGGCGGACATCGAGAGGCACCTCTATTTGCAGGATCTTGGGGTCGTAGTGCAGGGTCAGCTCGAAGCCAGCGAAGCCCCGGTTGGCCTCGGCCCCCGTCAGGCTCGGCCGCGCCTCCAGGTCATCGAGGAAGATAAGGACGGTACGCTTCTGGTCGCTGCAACTGACCGAGGAGAGCACCGGCTCGACGCGCAGCACGTTCCTGCTGCCGCTGGGCTTTGTGACTCCTTCCTCGCCACCTGGACTCAGCCCTGCGGCTACCAGGGCGCCCCAGATAACGGCCAGAAGAGCCACCAGGCCCGCCAGCGCAAGAGCCCACGTTCGCCTTCTCATCGCTCACTCCTTGCCTCCCCACCAGGGGCCATCAGGATATGCTGCTCGTT
The DNA here is from genome assembly GCA_964518585.1 of uncultured Dehalococcoidia bacterium. Classification (GTDB taxonomy): domain Bacteria; phylum Chloroflexota; class Dehalococcoidia; order DSTF01; family CAZFGZ01; genus CAZFGZ01. The sequence goes on from CAZFGZ010000057.1 coordinate 7,928, forward strand.
TGCGGGCTGTCAAGGGCGGCTACGTGCCCCTAGCGCCCACTGGCCTCATCCTGCCCCTCCGGCGGCCCCTTCTCCTCCTCGCGCTCGCGCTCCTCCTCAGCCTCCTCCAGCACCTCCTCGAACTCCTCCTCCACCGCCTGCGGGGCCTCGACCTCGGGGACGCGTGCCTCCAGCCGCCCGCCGAGGACGGCGTAGTAGTTCGCGCCCAGGTAGTGGAGGGGCTTCTCGTCGTCGTCCGCGAGCAGCCATGTCTCCTCGAAAGCCTCCTTCTCCGCCTGGGCCGCGACCACCTTGCCCACGAAGAGGGTATGGTCGCCGATGGTGTAGGCGTCCTCCACGCCACACTCGATGTAGCCCACGCACCCCTCGATGAGGAGAGCCTCGACCTTGCGGGCGCGGAAGATGGGCAGCTTGACCAGCTCAAACTTGTTGAACTCGCGGCCGCTGACGCTGCCCAGATACTGACAGTGGTGCAGGAGCTGGCGGCTGGGGATGTTGAGGGCAAACTCCTCGCTGTACTTGATCATGTCGTGCGTGTGGCGGGTGGGGTGCACCGCCAGGCCGATGAAAGGCGGGTCGAAGCTGATGGGGGTGACGAAGACGGCGGGCATGATGTTGTGGTTGCCGCGCCAGGCCGTGGTCACCAGGACTACGGGCCCACCGCCCAGGAGGCGACGGGCCTCCAGCTCGGATATGGCATGACGCATGGGGGACGCCTCCTCAGGAAGGATTCGCGCCGAAGCGGCGGCGCCCGCAATTATAGCATCGCCCTGGAGCGACGCACGCGTGGAGCCGGTGGGGGCCTTGTCAGGCTCTTCCGCAGGGCATACCTTTAGTTGTAGCAGGGTGATGTCGCCCCTCGCGCAGGCGACGGGGGGCGTGGGGGGTGTCCCCCCAGACTAGTACACTGAGGCCGCGAGCCGCCGCCGGAGGCGGCGTGCGACGTGGCCGGGTCGCCGGCAGGCTCTTGCAGCACGCCGCTAGGGTGAGCTTGCCAAGGGTCACAAGCAGCCAGCCCCGGGGGTCAGCCTATGACCGCACGCATCCTCATCGGCACGTGCTCCTGGACCGACAAGGGCCTGGTCGAGAGCGGGCGCTTCTACCCGCCGGAGGTGAAGACGCCGGAGGAGCGCCTGCGCTTCTACGCGGGGGAGTTCCCCATTGTGGAGATCGACAGCTCCTACTACGGCCTCCCCTCCGAGCGGAACGCGGCGCTCTGGGTGGAGCGCACGCCCGATCACTTCACCTTCGACGTGAAGGCCTTCCGGATGCTCACCCAGCATCCTACGCCGCCCGATGCGCTGCCCAAGGACCTGCGCGAGGGCCTGCCCAGCCCCGAGGGCCGCAAGAACCTCTATCCGCGCGACCTGCCGCCGCAGGTGCGGGACGAGGTGTGGAGGCGCTTCGCCGGCGCGCTCCTGCCGCTGGACAGCGCGGGCAAGCTGGGAGTCGTCCTCTTCCAGTTCCCGCCCTGGTTCATGCCCGGAGACGAGAGCAGAGACTACATCGTGGAGGCGCGGGAGCGTCTGCCTCAGTACCGCGTCGCGGTGGAGTTCCGCAACGACCGCTGGCTATCCGACCGCAACCGCGAGCCCACCGTGCGCTTCCTCTCGGACGAGCGCATTCCTCTGGTGTGCGTGGACGAGCCGCAGGGCTTCCCCACCAGCGTGCCTCCCATCGCCGAGGCCACGGCGGAGATCGGGCTGGTGCGCTTCCACGGGCGGAACGCGGCGAGTTGGGCCAAGCGTGGAGCCACGGTCGCCGAGCGCTTCGACTATCTATATAGCGAGGGTGAGCTGGCGGAGTGGCAGCCCCGCATCGAGCGGCTGGCGGAGCAGACCGAGGAGCTCCACCTGCTGATGAACAACTGCTACGAGGACAAGGCGGTGCGAGGGGCGCGCCAGCTCGGCACGCTCCTGGGGCAGACGGGCGGTCCGCGCGAGGGCCCGCAGACGGAGCAAAGAGCCCTCTTCTGAGGAGGCGCATGCGGTAATCATGAGGGAAGAAGCCCTCGAACAGTCGGAAGGAGGAATTCATGAAGCCAAGAATGATCCGAGATGGCGTCTATGCCCTGGGCGCAATCGACTGGGACAGGCGCCTGTTCGATTCGCTGATCCCGCTGCCTGACGGCACCAGCTACAACGCTTACCTTGTTCACGGTTCGGAGAAGACCGCCCTCCTCGACAGCGTTGACCCCACCAAGTCAGACGTGCTCATGTCGCAGCTTCAGGACGTCTCCGAAATCGATTACGTCGTCAGCCATCATGCCGAGCAGGACCACTCCGGCACGATCCCGGTCGTCCTCGAGAAGTACCAGCAGGCAAAGGTCGTCTCGTCGCCCAGGGCGAAGGGGATGCTTGTGGACCTGCTCGCGATCCCGGAGGAAAGGATAGTCCCCGTCGAAGATGGCGAGACCATCTCCCTCGGCGGCAAGACCCTCCAGTTCATCCATACTCCCTGGGTCCACTGGCCCGAGACGGTGGTCACCTACCTGCGAGAGGACCGCATCCTCTTTAGCTGCGACTTCTTCGGCTCCCACCTTGCCACCACCGATCTCTACGCGAACGAGAGCCGCGTCTTCGAACCCGCGAAGCGCTACTACGCCGAGATAATGATGCCCTTCCGCAAGGTCATCGAGAAGAACATCGAGAAGATCGCCCCCTATGAGGTGGAGATCATAGCCCCCAGCCACGGCCCACTGTACGACCGGCCGGCCTTCATCATCGACGCCTATCGCGACTGGGTCTCGTCCCCTCCCAGGAACATCGCCGTCGTCGCCTACGTCTCGATGCACGGCAGCACCGCAAGGATGGTCGAGCACCTGGTCGGCGCCCTGGCCGAAAGGGGAGTAGCCGTCGAGCAGTTCGAACTGACGACGGCGGACATCGGCAAGCTCGCCGTGGCCCTGGTGGATGCGGCGACCATCATCATCGGCACCCCAACCGTGCTCGTCGGCCCCCATCCCCTCGCCGTCTATGCCGCCTATCTCGCCAACGCGCTCAAGCCCAAAGCCCGCTTCGTGTCCGTCGTCGGCTCATACGGCTGGGGCGGCAAGAGCGTCGAGCAACTGGCCGCGATCATGACCAATCTCGAGGTGGAGGTCCTGGACCCCGTTCTCTGCAAGGGCCTCCCCCGGCAAACCGACCTCGAGGCCCTCGAGAACCTGGCCGCCTCCATCGCCGGCAAACACAGGGAACAGGGCCTAGTCTGAGCGGTCGGCTGAAAAGGGGGAGTGCAAAGGGGGCCTGCCCCCAAGGTTTCCGCCCTCAGCCTTCCCCGTCCGAGCATTCCGCCCCCGCGCA
>CAZFGZ010000058.1:0-11172 GCA_964518585.1 uncultured Dehalococcoidia bacterium
GCGGCCTCTCTCCTTGCCTACTGGGATTCCGACGAGTGGGCGCGGCGCATGCCCTGGCAGAGGGGAGAGGAAGGCAAGGCCTACTATGCCGAGCAGCAGGAGAGCCTCAGGCCGAAGGCCTTCGAGCGCCTCCACCTCAACCGCTGGGTCACCTCCGAAGATGCGTTCGTGCCCATGGAATGGTGGGATGCCTGTCTTGACCCCTTACCGCTTGGCCCCAACGATCGTACCGGCCTTGTCGTCGGTATCGACGGCGCCGTGTCCGGCGACTGCTTCGGCCTCGTCGCCGTCAGCCGCCACCCCCAGCGCCCGAAAGACATCGCCGTGCGCATCGTCCGCAAGTGGGACCCGCCACCGGGAGGGACGATCGATTACGCGGAAATCGAGACCGCCATCCGCGATCTCTGCGCCCGCTACAAGGTCGTCCAGGTCGCCTACGACCCCTACCAGCTCCACGATCTCGCCACCCGTCTGGGCAGACAGCAGGTGGCCTGGTTCGAGGAGTTCCCCCAGGGGAAGGAGCGTCTCACGGCCGACAAGACGCTCTGTGACCTCATCCGCGACCGCCGCGTCTCCCACGACGGCAACCCCGACCTGCGGCAGCACATCGCCAACGCCAACGCGAAGACGGAGCAGGACAGCAAGCTGCGCATCGTCAAGAAGACGCAGAACCGCAAGATAGACCTAGCCGTAGCCCTGTCGATGGCCTGCTCACGGTGCCTGTACCTCATCATGGAGAACGCCTAGCCCACCGCCCTCGGCCGCAGAGGCTCTGCATTGAACGCTACGGGTCCCTCACTTTCACGACCGTCAGGTGGGGCGCGCCAGACGCCTTCAGTCCACTCATCGGCTCACCTGCTCCACCGGCCACTCCCCTTGGCCGCCACCATATTTCCCGCATTCGGGCGGCGGCCCTCGCTTCAACCACTGGGTCCGCCCCTGAGGAATCCGATCAACCCAAGAATCGGACGAACGGGGGTTCTATGGGGGACCACAGCGCAACGCCCCACCTGCCGAATCTGACAACGGCGATCACAGGCCGAAATCGCCTCACTTCTGCCCTACTTCTCGGATTCCACCCCCTGGAGACCGCCAGCTACCCGGTTCTTCCCAAGCAGAGGGTCGCGGGTTCGAGTCCCGTTTCCCGCTCCAAGTGTTGAATTCTGAGGCTCGGTCGAAAGGCCGAGCTCTTGTGCGGCTTCCAAGGAGGCACCACGGCAGATCTGCCCGGCACCCGCCAGTAGCTAGTACTTGGAGACGTTGAGCTCCTCTACCTTGCCCTCCACCAGATACACGACTCGCTCGCAGACATTCGTCACCCGGTCGGCAATCCTCTCCAAGTTGTGGGCTACCCACGTGAGACGGGTGGCGCGCTCGATCGTCTTGGGGTCGCTCAGCATGTAGGTCAAGAGCTCCCGGTAGACCTGCTCGTAAAGGGCATCGACCTCGTCGTCCTCATGGCAGATCTCCCGCGCCATTTGGGCATTGCGCTGTCTGAAGGCTTCCAGGCTAGCCATCAGCATCCGGGTGGCGACTTGGGCCATGCGAGGGATATCGATGTATGGCTTGAGGGGCGGCTCATCAGCGAGCATCAGGGCAACCTTGGCGATGCCCTCAGCGTGATCCCCCATCCTCTCTACGTCCACAATGATGTGGAGCACCGCAACGATGGTGCGTAGGTCGCCCGCCAGCGGTTGCTGAGTGGCGATCAGCTCCAGGCACTTCTCCTCGGTCTCAAATCGCTTTCGGTTGATCTTAACATCGTCCGCGATGATCTGCTGGGCCAGCTCCACGTCCCGCTTCTTCAGGGCCTCGATCGAGCGCTCGATGGCGCTCTCCACCATGTTGGCCAGCACGAGCATGTCTTCCTGGATCTCGGTGAGCCGCCGGTCAAAAGCGGTGCGGGGCATCGTCGCACCTCCCTCTAGCCGAAGCGGCCGGAGATGTAGTCCTCCGTCCGCTTGTCCTTAGGATTGGTGAAGACCTCGCGGGTGGGGCCGTACTCAATCATTTCGCCAGCACGATCCTCTGCCATCATCATCATTGCCGTGTGGTCGGCGACGCGGGCCGCCTGCTGCATGTTGTGGGTGACGATGACGATCGCGTAGGTCTGGGTCAGGTCTCGCATCAACTCCTCGATCTTGAGCGTGGCCACGGGGTCGAGAGCGCTGCAGGGCTCGTCCATCAGGATCACCTCCGGCTCAATGGCCAGTGCGCGGGCGATACACAGCCGTTGTTGCTGCCCTCCGGAAAGGGCAAGGGCATTCTGGCGCATTTTGTCCTTTACCTCGTCCCAGAGGGCGGCCTGGCGCAGCGCCCATTCCACGATCTCGTCCAGCCTGCCGGAGTAGCCGTTGATCCGCGCACCGAAAGCCACATTCTCGTAGACGGACTTCGGGAAGGGGTTCGGCTTCTGGAAGACCATGCCGATTCGGCGGCGGACGTCAACGGGGTCGATCGCCCTCACGTAGAGGTTCTGACCCTCGAACAGCATCTCGCCCTCAGCGCGGAAGCTGGGAATGAGGTCATTCATGCGGTTGAAGCAACGGATGAGCGTGCTCTTGCCACAGCCGGACGGCCCGATAATGGCCGTGATGGAGCGCCCCAGCACACGCAGGGATATGTCGCGCAGCGCCTGGAAATCGCCGTACCAGACGTTCAGCCCCCGCGTCTCGATGACGGTCTCTCTCTGCCCCGGCCCAGCGGTTCTTCCGATCAGCGGTTCATCAGGCCGAACCGTGTAGCGCTCCGCCATGATGTCTTGTGCCCTGTCTTGCACTGTCACTCTAGTACCCCCTCGACCTCGCTTGGAAGCGATTGCGCAGGACAATCGCGAAGGCGTTCATGCTGAGCAGGACTGCCAAGAGGACGATGATGCCCGCGGCCGCGTTCTCCCGAAAGGCCTCCTGGGGCCGCGATGTCCAGTTGAAGATCTGGATGGGCAGGGCCGTGAACCGGTCCATCGGGCCGCTGGGGGTGAAGGGCACGAACAGCAGCGCCCCGATCATGATAAGGGGCGCGGTCTCCCCGATCGCGCGCGACAGGGCGAGGATGATGCCGGTGAGCATGCCAGGGAAAGCGACCGGTAGCACCTGTCGGGACGTGACCTGCCAGCGGGACGCGCCCAGCGCGTAGGCGCCTTCCCGGATGGAACTCGGCACGGCGCGCAGCGCCTCCTGCGAGGCGATGATGATGATGGGCAGGACCAGCAAGGCCATCGTCAGTGAGCCGGCAAGGACGCTGCGCTCCAGCTCCATCGCCCGTACGAAGAGGCTGAGTCCCAGGATGCCGTAGACGATTGAGGGCACGCCCGCCAGGTTGGCGATGTTTGTCTGGATGACGCGGGTCAGCCAGTTGCGGGGCGCATACTCCTCCAGGTAGACGGCAGCGCCGACACCGATGGGAATGGCGAAGGCCGCCGTGAAGGCCATCATCCAGATCGTCCCGAAGAGGGCGGCCTTGATGCCTGCCTCCTCCGGCTTGCGGGAGGGAAAGCTGTTGATGAAGTCCCAGGTCACCCGGTCGATTCCCTCCCGCGTAACGTCAACCAGCAGGACGGCCAGCGCCGCGATTCCCACGCTGGTCGCCAGAAAGCACAGGAGCAGAAAGCCCAAGGCCGTGGCCTTCCGGGCGAACAGGCGTCTCCTGAAGCCGAGCTCCGTCATCGTCATTCGTAGACCTCCCGGAACCGGTGCAGCAGGTACTGGCTCACGACGTTCATCGCCAGGGTCATCAGGAACAGGGTCATGCCCACGGCAAAGATCGTCTTGAATTCCAGGCTGCCTTGCGGCGTGTCGCCAAGACTGACCTGGACGATGTAGGCGGTCATCGTCTGGATGCTCTCCAGCGGATTCCAGGTGAGGTTCGGCGTGGCCCCGGCCGCCAGGGTGACGATCATCGTCTCTCCGATAGCTCGCGAGATGGCGAGGATGAAGGAGGCGACAATGCCCGAGAGGGCGGCAGGCACCACCACCCTCGCTGCCACCTCGAACTTCGTGGCGCCCAGGGCGTAGGCGCCCTCCCGCAAGGTCCGGGGGACCGCGCTCATGGCGTCCTCGCTCAAGGAGGAGACCATCGGGATGATCATGATCCCGACAACGATGGATGCGCTGGCGGCGTTGAAGATCTTGGTCTCGGGGAAGAGCACCTGGATGATGTCCTGGGATACGAAGGTGAGCGCGAAGAAGCCGAAGACGACGGTGGGGATGCCGGCCAGCACCTCCAGGATCGGCTTGACGGTGCCCCGCAACCACTCTGGGGCGTATTCGCTGAGGAAGATAGCCGTGACGAGCCCGATCGGCAGCGCCACGATAGCCGCGCCGACGGCCACCAGGAGAGTGGCGCTGAGAAGGGGAAGAATACCGAAGTGCGGCTCGACGCCACCCGGGCCGCCCCCAAGGCCGGGGATCCACTTGGTGTCCGTCACGAAATCGATGATGGAGACCTCGCCGAAGAAGCCGATGGTCTCCTCAAGAAGCGTGAAGATGATACCTAACGTGGTGAAGATCGAGACGAACGCGCAGAGGAAGAGGACGCCGTGGATCAGGGCTTCCCGACCTCGCCTCAGGCGCGCCTCCAGCGGGCCCCTTCGTCTAGCGCGGGATGGCCGCACCATTGCTTCTAGACTTGTAACCGCCATCGCTTGTTACCCCCCTGTTGCATGGCCTGGCCCCCGGCGAGGGAGGGTCAGAGTATGTCGGGTGCCAGGCCCATGCGAGGGGAGGTACGGTTAGGCTAGGGAATCGCAGCCAGGCCCCCCTCGTACACTGAGGCCGGCGCCTCCACATAGCCGACCTCTGACACCAGGGCTCGACCTTCGGTCAGATAGAAGCGCATGAACTCGGCCACCTCGGGACGTTCCAGGGCATCCTTACGGACGTAGACGAAGAGCGGACGCGACAGGGGCGAGTAGCTGCCATCGAGGACGGTCTCCCGGCTGGGCTGGACGCAGCCTTCGCCGCCATCAACCGCAACGAGCTTCAGCTTGTCGGTGTTCTCCACGTAGTAGGCATAGCCGAAGTAGCCCAGCGCATCCCTATCGCCGGCGATACCCTGAACCAGCACGTTGTCGTCGGCACTCGCCGTGTAGTCGGGGCGGCTTACGCCCTCCTCGCCTACTATCTCCTCCGTGAAGTAGTCGAAGGTGCCGGAGTCGGCGTCCGGCCCGTAGAGGGCGATCGGCTCGTCGGGCCACTCGGGCCGCACGTCGTTCCAGCTATCGACTGTGCTATTGGGCTCCCAGATGGCCTTCAGTTCTTCCACGGTCAGGCACTCGACGAAGTCGTTCTCCGGGTTGACCATCACCGAGAGGCCGTCAAAGCCCACCTGGAACTGCACGGCTTCGATGCCGTTGCTGGCGCAGGCCTCCTTCTCCTCGTCCTTCTGGGGGCGCGAGGCGTCGTTGAAGTCGGTCTCACCATTGCAGAACTTCTTGAAGCCGCCGCCGGTGCCTGAGATGCCGACCACCACGTCCACGTCCGGCTGGACCTTGCGGAACTCCTCGGCCACCGCCTCCGTGATGGGAAAGACGGTGCTGGAGCCGTCGCCGACGATGCTGCCGGACAGTTCCGCCGCGGCCTCAGTCGGCGAAGGCTGCGCGACGGCAGTGCCTTCTGGCGTTGGGACCTCGGCTTGCCCTTCCTCCTCGCCGCAGGCGACCAGCAAAAAGGCCGCGAGTGCCGCGACCATGATGGCTGCCAATATCGCGAGGGGTTTGCCGGAACCTTTCGCGAGAGGTTTCCAGCTTGCTATGTGCATCTACGGTTCCTCCTTTAGGTTGGTGCTCATCTTGATCCTGCCGTGGACATCATATGGGTGTCCTCCCGCATGGTTGGTTAACGTGTCGTTAACGCCAGTGAACACCGGGTAAAACTTGAAGACCTGCCTCGGTGGAGGGAAGCCGCGCCGAGTGTGTTGGAGCTAGCTGTCAGCGGGAAACGCTGCGATAGGGATGGAGAAGCTGAACGTGGAGCCCCGCCCCGGCTCGCTCTCGGCGGCGACAGTGCCGCCGAGAGCCTCGACGGTGTGCTTCACCACTGCCAGGCCGAGGCCGGTGCCGCGACTCCCTCGGGACCGGTCAGCCTTGTAGAAACGCTCAAAGACCCGTGGCAGGTCTTCGGGGTCGATACCCACGCCGGTATCGCTCACCGTCACGGTCACCGACTCCCCAACAGCAGCCGCCGACACGCGAATGGAGCCGCCAGCAGGGGTGAACTTGATCGCGTTGTGCAGCAGGTTGACTGCCACCCGTTCCAGCCGCTCGGCGTCACCAATGACCGGCGGCAGATCGGGAGGCGCTTCCAAGGTCAGGGTAAGGCGCTGCTTCCTGGCCTGAGGGCGCAGCCGCTCGACGGCCCCCTCTAGGACTTCGCTCATCTGCACGGGCTCGCGGGCGAGCGGAGCCTCCCCAGACTCGATGCGCGACAGCTCCAGTAGCTCCTCCACCATCTGCGCAAGCCGGTCCACCTCGGCATCGGCCTGCGAGAGGAACTCCCCGGCCGTCTTCTTGTCGTCCATCGCGCCTCCCAGGAGCGTCTCGACGACCGACTTGATCGCAGCCAGGGGCGTCCGGAGCTCGTGTGAGACGTTGGCCACGAAGTCGCGGCGCACCTGCTCAAGCCGTCTTACGTCCGTGAGGTCATGGAAGACGACCAGGGTCGCCCAGTCTCCGCCCTGGATGATGGGCGTGGCGATGACCTGCAGGTACTGCCGGTTGGGACGCTCGATGAGGCGCGTCTCCCGGCGGCCGTGCTCGCGGCTGGCCCGGAGCGCATCCAGCACTTGGTCGCTGGGCATGACCCAGGCGAAGGAGCTGCCCATCAGGTCCTCATCAGACCGGGATAGTAGCTGCTGGGCGGCAAGGTTGGCGAAGGCGATGCGACCCTCGGCGTCCACCGCCACCACGGCGTCCGCGCTGCTGTTGAGGGCAGCGCCGAGGCGGTTGCGCTCTTGGGACGAGGCCTCAACGAGCTCCTCCAGGCTTCCTGCCATCTGGTTGAAGGCGTCGGCCAGCTCGCCCACCTCCCCTGAGGGCCGTGGCCTTATCCGCTCGGCCAGGTTCCCTCCGGCCACGGCCTGGGCCGCCCGCGCCAGTCTGCCGAGTGGGCGCATGATCGTGCCGCCCAGGGCGAGGCCCAGCGCGGCTGCGGCCAGGGCCGTAGCGGCGACAGCAATCAGGATGGAGCGCGTGATGCCAGACAGGGAAGCGTTGACAGACTCGGAGGGTCTCGCGACCCGCACGACCGCGACTACCCGATCGTCCAGGGTGAGCCGGGTAGCGACGTAGGTGAAGTCGCTATCCAGGGTGGCACTGTGCCGGGTGCTCTTGCCCTGGCCAAGACGGAGCGCTTCCTGAACCTCCGGCCGGTTCAGGTGGTTGTCCATGGTCGCCGGGTCGGCCTCCGAATCGCCGAGTACGGTGCCGTCCTCGCCGATTATGGTGATGCGTGTCTCGGTCTCGGCTCCCAACTGCTTCGCAACCTGGTCGAAGGCCTCCGCGGGCTGTCCCTCCTCCAGAAGGGGCCGCACCAGGTTCGTCACCATCCGGGCCTGTGAGGCCAGGTCCTCCTCGATCCTGTCTCTGAGGTCCCCCTCGACCCTGTTCAGAAGATACAGGCCAAGGCCGGCGAAGGCCGCCAGGATGAGCAGCACATAGGCGGCGGCCGTGCGGAAACGGAGGCTACCCAGCATCCCTAGCCCTCGAACCTGTATCCTACTCTGCGGATCGTGACGAGCCGCGTGGGCCTGGCGGGGTCATCCTCGATCCTCTGCCGCAGCCAGCGGACGTGGACGTCCACCGTCCGGGTGTCGCCCGCGAAATCGTATCCCCACACCTGATTCAAGAGCTCGTCGCGGGTGAAAGCGCGGCCTTGGTTCCGAAGGAAGAACACTAGCAGGTCATACTCCTTGGGCTTGAGGGCTAGCGCCTCACCATGTCGACTCGCTTCCCTACGGCGCAGGTCCACTTTAAGGTCGCCTGCTGCTATGACCGCTGAGTCGGTTGCTGGTGGGGTGTCGGCGCGACGAAGCAGGGCGCGCACTCGCGCCAGCAGCTCCCGCATGCTGAACGGCTTTGTCACGTAGTCGTCCGCCCCGAGCTCCAGCCCGACCACCTTGTCCACCTCTTCGGTCTTCGCCGTAAGCATCAGGATGGGCACTGTCATTTCCCGGCGAAGGATCCGGCAAACGTCCAGCCCGTCGAGTCCGGGCAGCATCAGATCCAGGACAATGAGATCTGGGCGGCTCTCCCGCGCTGCTGCCAGCGCAGATTCGCCGTCGGACGCTGTAGTGGCCTGATAGCCCTCCCGCTCTAGGTTGTAGCGCAGGGTGGCTAGCAGCGTGGGCTCGTCATCGAGAAGGAGGATCTTCTTCATGGCCCCAAGAGGCATTATAGACCGCGGAATCCTCACGGTTCACTCCCTCGTGAGCCGCCCTCCGGAGCTTCGCAACGGCCTGCTTGATGCCTCACACGATTCGCGTCTCATGACGCCGTCCTTGAGGGGAAGGGAAACCGGCCGGTGTGGGACACTCGCCGCACGGGCGCTCCGTACGCTGCCTGGGCCTCAGGTGAGCGGCGCTGGCAGGGGTGATCTTGCGGACTTGGCGTCGCGCATCGGCGCGGGCCCGTCTTTCTGCTCCGCTGCCGCCCGTTTCATGCCCTGCCTGGCGGGCGTTCCTGTCGCGGGAAACCCGCCTCCGGCAGCAGACAGTACTGGCGATGGCCGTCGTCGGGCGGCCCTCCGCCTCGGAGACATGTGCTCTACCCGACGGCGGACCCCCTGCCTCGGAGTCAGATGCTCATCCATACCTGTAGACTCGGCACTCTGAGTCATCTGGCCCAGCAGCGTACCGCGTCAGAACGCGTCACCCTGGCAACATGCCCGGCCTCATCGCGCTCTCGGTCTTGATGCTCCCACCGGGCCGCCAGCTCGCGCTGGTCCGCCTCAGATTGGCAGAATCATCGCTCGGCCGGTTCTGAAAGGACTTCATCACGAGTCTGAGTGGGTGGCAGCGTAGGGGAAAAGGCCGGACGGAATATTGCCACCCCACAGCCAGCCAGTCCACAGTCGCGATAGCCACGACCAGAAGAGGCGGTCAGCTGGCTCTAGCCTCGGTCGGGCAGACCGGCGAGAAAGCACTGCCAGCTGCTGACGGAGGGCCAGCTTCTCAAGCAGTAGGTGCTGGCGGGAGACGAATGCGCTGCGCAGAAGAGACCAGAAGAGAAGAAGGTAGGTAGTCAACCCTGGACCTCCCTGAGGACATGATGCCTCAAGGCTGACCAGGAAAGGCTCACCCTGTCAACGCCTCAGATACGGATGGGGTTTTGCCACCCCACAGGGGGTTGTCCACCTTGGCCTGGAAGTCCGCCGCATTGATAGCGGAGGTGGCCCCGTGTGAGCCACCTCCAAATGCCGTCGGCGACATTGCCCCCACGACCAACAGAGCTAGTATATCCAGGAATCGGCTCATGAGCCGTCACCTCCGGTACGTCCTCGCCGCAGTCGCGGCTCCCGACCCTAGTCGTCCGAGTCGGCAGCCAGAATGCTGCCGTCGGCGGCGTCCACCTTCACGTCCTTGTCCCCAACGTCCACGTTGAAGACGAGCTTCCCCTCGTACTTTTCCAGGTCGATCTCTCCCACCGAGCCCGAGGCGGCCGTTTGAGCAGCGGCGATGGCCTGCTCGATGGTGATGCCGGCCTGAGGCAGCAGGTCCTTACCGTCGTCAAGGGTGCCGCTCGGGGCCGCTACGTCGCCGTCCTCGACCGCGTTCTGGTCGCCGCGCTCCTCCTCGACGTTGTCCGTGTCGGCGTTCTGGTCCCCAAGCTCTCCCTCGTCGTCCTTGGCGCCATTCTGGTCGTCGGCGCGGTCGTCGTCGGCATTCTGGCTCACGATATTGAAGTTCTCGTCCAGTTGGACATCGACCTGGCTGCCGTCATCCACGGTCACCTCGACCTGGTAGTAGCTGTCCTCGTCACCTACTTCGGTGCCGGTCACCCGACCACCGCCGGTGTGCGCGAGCGCGGCTTCACTGGCCTTGTCGAGCGCTTGGCCGGTGATGGGCTGGTCATCGTCGGATCCGCCGGCAAACGCGAACCGCGACGTCGCTGTGACCGCTGCGCCCGTCAGAGCCAGTAGCGCAACTAGGCCCAAGACCCAGTAGATGCGATTCTTGAGAATCATGTGGTCCTCCTCCTTCTCCGAGATTGTGTGACCTGCCATTGAGAGCAGTCTAAGGCCCCCAGATTAAGGACTGGTGAACTCAGCGTTAATACTGGCGTCAGTTCTATTGTGACAGACCATCAGACCCACCAGGCTGCTGAAAAAGCCGCTCGACGCCTCGGCCACGTCGCACGCCGCCTTCGGCGACGGCTCGCGGCCGGGTTTTGTGAATCTGGGGGGACCCCCCCAGGCCCCCTGTCAGGGGGCTCTGCCCCCTGTACCCCCGCTCCTGCGAGTTTTCAGCACTCTGTTAGAGCCGACGAATCATCTCCAGGACTGAACGGCCTGCCAGGCGTGTCATGGCCCGCCCTGCCGCCACCACGGCGCCGGTCGTGGCGAGAGCTACAACCGCCAGATACAGCCACGGCACCGAAAGGTGATCGGGAGGCGGGTCGAAGACCCCCGTGAGAAGCTTGACCAGCATCTGGGACAGTCCCCAACCGAGCACCAGTCCGCTAGCTCCGCCGCCGATCATGATGACTATAGCCTCGCTCCATACAAAGGCGCCTAGCTCGCGAGGCCGCGCGCCCAGGGCGGCGGCGATGGCCAGCGTGCGCCGCCTGTCCTCCAGCCCGAGGGCGAGGACTAGCCCCGCCCCGGCCGCAGCCAGCGCAACAGCGAAGGACATCTCGATCCGCGTGAGCCCGCGGAGGCTCACCGCCGTCAGGCTGGAGTTAGTGACGCGGCGCGTCTCTTCGATGTCGCGCACCGTTGCCCCGGAGGTCCCGCCCAGCAGACGCCGCACGTCCTCCGCCACCGCCGAAGGCTGCTTGCTGGTGTGGATCAGTACCGTCTCGACGGAGGGGGAACCGGTCTGTTCGGCGATATAGCCGGCATTTGCGACCAGGAAGGAATCCGTGGGCGCGGTGGGAAACTCGCGGACGATCCCCAGGTAGTGAAACGGCACCACGTGATACTGATGGTCCACGGCGCTCTGCAGACGCAGCCGGATGAG
>CAZFGZ010000059.1:0-11167 GCA_964518585.1 uncultured Dehalococcoidia bacterium
CGACCCCAACCGTCCCGAAGGGGAGCGCATATCGGTTGCCGTTGAAGACGACCGACAACCCCCCCGCCGCCTCGACGGCCTTGAGCATCTGGAAGTCGGTGATGCTGTCGCCTACTACCGCTACCTCGCTCAGGTACGCCCCGCCCTCGCGGCAGAAGCCCTCCAGCCCTCGCACCTTCCGCCTTCCGCCCATGACCTCCACCCTCTGGAGCATCGCCCCCAGTTCGGTGCCTGGGATGGTCTCCCAGTAGAACTCGTCCAGCTTGGGACGGATCTGGCCGTCGGCGGCCCCGTTCGCGATCTCCTCCACCGATAGCCCTTCGCCGATTCGCCTTACGTACTCCCAGGCTTCCTTGACGAAGCCCAGGTCGGCTCCCTTGATGCGCTTCGCGAGATCCTCCATGTCCAGCCGGGTGCAGGCGACGTTCTGGTGCCCGATGCCGAGCTCCTCGGCGACCCGCAGGGCATGCTGTTCGTAGCTGGTCGAGATGATGTGTACCCGCCAGCCCGTCGTCATCAGCGTCGCCACCAGCTCCTTCGCGCCGGCGGTCAGCGCTGCCCTCTCGGACACGGCCCGTATGTCCTTCGCCGTGAGCCCGTGCAGGATCAGGAACGGCAGGACCAGCTTCAGCGTGTCGCCGGGCTCATAGCCCTCCATGCCCTCGAGGGCGAGCAGGTCGTCGTAGCGGCTGATGACGGCGAAGGCTTCTTGCCCGTTGTCGAGCAGGGAGACGACCTCGAACGCGTTGTCCTGCGGGGACAGAGGCCCCTCGAGGTCGAAGAATACGGTCCTGTCCGTGTGACCGGCGGCCATGCTCAATCTCGTCCGGCTTCCACTATTCTTGCTGTCGCGATGGTCAGGCTGCCGCGCCCGCTGTGGGCTTCGGCCGCCGGCCCAGGCGGCTGCGCACCTTGGCCAGGCTGCTGAAGACGTGCACCAGGGGGCTGGCCCGCCTCGCCACGATGCGCCCCTTCTCCAGGGCTGCCAGGAACTCCTCCGGGCCCTCGAAATCGGCCATCTCCACGTAGGCCAGGCCGATCTCGCCCGGAGTGTGGGCGTCGCTGCCGGCGCTCATCGCCTTGGCGTGCTCCGCCGCGAAGCGCGCTCCCCGCTCGTTGTCCCGCCGCAGCGTGGTCCGCGAGTTGAACGCCTCGATGATGTCCACGTCCGCCACGATGCGCAGAAGCGCCTCCTCTCGCAGGGGTGAGCGCCGCAGCCGGTCGAAGGGGTGGGGGACGCACACCAGGCCGCCCTGGTCGTGGATGGCCCGCACGGTCGCCTCGGGCGTCAGTCCCTTCCGCACGTTCTCCTCGAGGAAGAAGCCGATGATCTCGCCCTCCGTCGTCTTGACCTCCTCGGCGACGATGACCTTGAACGGAGCGATGCGCCGCACCTCCAGGGCCCCCTCGATGCCGTTGTGGTCGCTCACCGCCACGCAGTCGATGCCTGCCCGCTGGCAGCGCTCCACCAGAACCTCTGGCGACATGCAGCCGTCGCGGGAGAAGTGGGTGTGCGTGTGGAGGTCGGCCCTCACAGCGGCTCGTCTTCCTCCGGCTCCTCGGGGGAGCCCCTCTCCACGACCGCCTCCCGCAGCTTGCTGATCTTCAGCTCCGCCGCGTCGAGGAGCCCCTGGCAGCGCCGCGCGAGGGCCATGCCCTCCTCGTAGAGCTTGAGCGACTCCTCCAGGGGTAGGCCGCCCTTCTCCAGCTTCGCCACCGTCTCCTCCAGGCGCCGGTACAGCTCCTCGAAGGACTCCTGTTGTCTTTTTGCGCTCATCGGCTCTCTCGCCTCGGTCTAGGGTCAGCGGAACAGCGGCGCCTGCTCGGGCCGCTGGCTCTTGCCGCGACGCGCCGGCCCGCGCCGGCCGCGCCCCGCTGCGTCCACCCGCACCGCGAAGTCCCCGTCGCTCACCTGCACGCCCAGTCGCTCACCGGCCGTCACCTGGCGAACGCTGGTGATGGCCTGGCCGTCGCGCTGGACCAGGGCGTAGCCCCGCCCCAGGGTGGCCTTCGGGTCGAGCGAGCGGAGCTGGAGGGAGAAGCCCTGCACCCCCTGGAGCAGCGACCGCAGACACGATTCGACCGCCCCCGTGCCCGCGCGGGTCAGTTCGTCCAGCCGCAGGCGGCGGCTCGCCAGGTCGGGAGCGCTCCGCTCCAGCCGGACCGCTGCGGCCTGTACCCCCGCGCGCCCTTCGTCCAGCAGCCCTTTCACCTCTCCCGCCATGGTCGCCGCCAGCACCCCCAGCCGCACGAGCACCTCCATGCGGTCCGGGGCCACCAGCTCCGCCGCCGCCGAGGGGGTGGGGGCCCGCACGTCGGCCACGAAATCGGCGATGGTGTAGTCGGTCTCGTGGCCCACCCCGGACACCACCGGCACCCCGCTGGCGTAGATGGCGCGGGCCACCGACTCCTCGTTGAACGCCCACAGCTCCTCCACCGAGCCGCCGCCGCGCGCCGCGATGATCACGTCCACGCCCGGCTCGCCGTTGAGGGCGGCCAGCGCGGCGATGAGGCCCGGGGCCGCCTCGGGCCCCTGCACGGCGGTCGGGGCCAGCACCACCTCGGCGAGGGGCCAGCGCCGAGCCAGGATCTGGCAGATGTCGTGGAACACCGCCCCGGTGGGCGAGGTCGCGACGCCGATGCGACGCGGGAAGCGCGGCAGCGGACGCTTGCGTGCCTCCTCGAACAGGCCCTCCTCCTGGAGCCGCGCCTTCAGACGCTCGAACTCCATCTGGAGGGCGCCGACGCCCTCCGGCTGCACGAAGTCGACATAAAACTGCAAATCGCCCCGCGTTTCGTAGAAGGAGATGCGGCCGTGCGCCACCACCTGCTGCCCGTTCTCCGGCGGCTCCCCCATCACGGGCCGGCGGAAGAACACGCAGCGAAGCTGGCTGGACTCGTCCTTCAGGGTGAAGTAGAGGTGCCCGGCGGCCGAGCGGACCAGGTTCGATACCTCGCCGCTCACCCACAGGTCGCCCAGGCGCAGGTCGCTCTCCAGGAGCTCCCGCAGGTAGGTGGTGATCTGGCTTACGGCGTAGATCTGCATGGAACTACATCGAGTAGGTCGGCAGGCCGCAGGCCGCCGTCTGGCCGGGGTGGGCCCTTACGCCCGCTCCAGGTACTCGCCGCTCCGCGTGTCCACCTTCACCATGTCGCCCGTGCTGATGAAGAGCGGAACCTGCACGCTGATCCCCGTCTCCAACCGCGCCGGCTTCGTGCCCCCCTGGGCCGAATCGCCCCGCACCCACGGCTCCGTCTCCGCCACCATCAGCTCCACCGCCGCCGACAGCTCCACCCCGATGGCCTCGTCCCCGTAGGTGAGCACCTCGCACGTCGCGTTCTCCCGCAGGTAGTTGACGGCATCGCCCACCTTGTCGCGGTTGAGGGCGATCTGCTCGTAGCTTTCCGTGTTCATGAAGTGGAAGAGGTCGCCGTCGTTGTAGAGGTACTGGACGGGCTGGCGCTCCACGCGCGCCCGCGCGAACTTCTCCCCCGCCTGGAACGTGCGCTCGATGATGTGACCGGCGCGCACGTCCCTGAGCTTCATGCGTACCTGGGCGCTGCCGCGTCCCATCTTGATGTGCTGGTAGTCCAGGACGGTGTACAGCGTCCCCTCCAGCTCCAGCGTGATGCCTTTCTTCAGGTCGCCCGTACTGATCACGACGCGCTATTCCTCCACTCCAGCAAGCGGCCTACTCGTTCACGATCTTCGGCGCGCGGCTCAGCACCCGCACGCGTCCGTTCTCCAGCGTTACCAGGTCCTCGATCCGCACCCCGCCCCAGCCGCTGATGTAGATCCCCGGCTCGACGGTGAACACCATCCCCTCCGCCAGCACGTCCTTCGATGCCTTCCCCACCCGCGGCGCCTCGTGCACCTCCAGGCCCACCCCGTGGCCGAGGCCGTGCCCGAAGTGCTCCCCGAAGCCCGCCTCCTCGATCACCCGCTGCCCCAGCAGGTGCGCCTGCTCCCCGCTCATCCCCGGCTCGATCAACTCCTCCGCGGCGAGCTGCGCCGTCAGCACGATGTCATACACCTGGCGAAAGCGGTCGTCCGGCTTCCCCAGGACGATGGTCCGCGTCAGGTCCGACGTGTACCCGTCAAGCCGCACCCCCAGGTCGATGACTACGCTCTCCCCCTCCTCGATGGCCTCGTCCCGAGGGTAGGCGTGCGGCAGCGCCCCCCAGGGTCCCGCCGCCACGATAGTCTCGAAGGCCAGCCCGTCGCCGCCGTGCTCCCGGATGTGCTTCTCCATCTCCCAGGCCACCTGCTTCTCCGTCGCGCCGGGCGCGATGCGGCCGGCCACCTCGCTGAAGGCGGCGTCGCCGAGGTCCACGGCCGCCTGGATCGCCTCGATCTCCTCCGGCTCCTTGATGGCCCTGATCTCCTCCACCAGGTTCTGGGTCGGGACCAGCTTGGGCCGCTCGCCCTGGGGCAGCCTCTCCGCCGCCTTGCGCAGGCTGCGATAGGTGGCGTAGGAGACGTCGCTGGCCTCTAGGCCGACCTTCTTTCCGGCGAGGCCGGCCAGCAGGCCAGGCATCCACTCCTCCATCTCGCCCGCCGCCCGGTGCAGGCGGAAGTCCGGCGCCTGTTGGCCGGACTGCTCGTAGTAGCGGGAGTCCGTGGCGATCACCGCGTCGTCCGCGGTGATCAGCAGCCAGCCCGCCGAGCCGCTGAAGCCGGACAGGTAGCGTCGATTCTGCGCGTTCGAGATGAGGACGGCCTCCAGGCCGCTCTCTGACATCCGCTCGCGGAGGCGCGCCACCCGTCGATTCACCCGGGGCTCTCCTTCAGCAGCTCCACCAGCGTCTCCAGCGCCACCACGTAGCCCCGCCAGCCCAGGCCCGCCACCAGCCCGCGACACACCTCCGCCGTCACCGAGCGGCGGCGAAACTCCTCCCGCCCGTAGATGTTCGAGATGTGCACCTCGATGGCCGGCAGCCCGCTCGCGGTGATGGCATCCCGCAGCGACAGCCCGTAGTGCGTGAGCGCGCCCGGGTTGATGACCATGCCCTCGGCGCCCGCCGCCTGCCCCTGAATGAAGTCTACCATAGCCCCCTCATCGTTCGACTGGAAGGCCGTCACCTCCGCGCCGAGGGCGGCGGCCCGCTCCGCCACCCGCGCCTCGATCTCCTCGAGGGTCAGCGAGCCGTAGACATCGGGCTCCCGCTGCCCCAGCGTGTTCAGGTTGGGACCGTTGATGAGCAGGATGCGCATCACTCCTCCTCGTTGCCCTCGGCCCGGCGCCGCTCTTTTCGCTCCCGCCGCCGCTCCTCTTCCACCCGGGCGATGCCGTCGAGGGCGTCCTCCAGCACGCGGCGCTGCCGTTCCTCGGTCACGTGCATGTAGATCTGGGTCGTGTTCGGGCTGGCGTGGCCCATAAGCTCCTGCACCACCCGCAGCTCCGCTCCCCCGTCGAGCATATGCGTGGCAAAGGTGTGACGCAACAGGTGAGGGTGGGCCCGCCGGTCCAGCCCGGCGGCGAGGGCGTACTTCCGCACCAGGAGCTGCACCCGCCGCTGCGAGAGACGGCCGCCGTCTCGGTTGAGGAACAGCGCCGCCTCGGCGCCCCTGGCCAGCCGCGAGCGCCCCCTCTGCAGATAGGCCTCCAGCGCTCGGGCCGCCGGCCGGCCCATCAGCACGACCCGCTCGCGATTCCCCTTTCCGTGCACGAGCAGCGCCCGGTCGTCCAGGTCCGGGTCGGCGGTGTTGAGCGAGGTCACCTCGCTCACCCGCAGCCCCGAGGCGTAGAGCAGCTCGAGGATGGCCCGGTCGCGAAGACCCTGCGGCGTATCCGCGTCCGCCGAGGTCACCAGCGCCGTCACCTCCTCGTCGCGCAGGAAGCCCGGCAGCCGCCGCTCCCGCCTGGGCCCCCGCACGCCCGCCAGGGGCTCGCTGTCGACGATCCCCGCGCCGCGCAGGTAGCGATAGAAGGAGCGAATGGTGCTCACCCTCCGGCCGATGCTCCCCGAGGCGATGCCCGCCTCCAGCAGGGCGGCGAGGTACCCCCGCACGGCGTGGCGGTCCACCGCCCGCACGTCGATCCCCTGCTCGTGGAGGTGCGCGAAGAAGTGACGCAGGTCGGAGGCGTAGTTGCGGAGGGTGTAGGGGGACAGGTTGCGCCGCGCCCCCGCTTCCTCCAGATACCGAGAGAGGAACGCTTCCGGGTCGTCAGGCCGGTTTTCGCGGCCGTCCCTGGCCGCCGACAGTCCCATGCCTGCCCTCCCTAGGCCCTGGTCCCGGCCAGCTCCTCCCTCTCGGTGGGGGTCTCCCCCGCCGGGGCCCGTCCCCGCCAGTCGCACTGGCTGCACCTGGCCCTTCCCCGCGGGCTGGTCAGCAGCAGGCCGCCGCAGCTCGGGCAGGGCGCCTCCAGCGGGCGCGACCAGCTCGTGAACTTGCACTTCGGGTAGCGAGAGCACCCGTAGAACAGGCGCCGCCGCTTGGTGCGCTTCTCTACGATGTCGCCCCCGCACTGCGGGCAGACCACACCGATCTTGCTCAGGAACCGCCGCGTCTCTCGACACTCCGGGTAGCGGGAGCAGGCCAGGAAGCGGCCGTAGCGCCCGTTCTTGATGACCATCGGCGCGCCGCACGTCTCGCACCGCTCATCGGTGGCCTCCGCGTTGCCGCTCTCGCCCGGCAGCGGGCGGGTGCTGCGACACTCCGGGAAGCCGCTGCACGCCAGGAACCGCCCGAAGCGCCCCCAGCGCAGCAGCATGGGCCGCCCGCACTTCTCGCACCGCTCCTCCGTGAGCTCCTCCAGCCGAGGGGCATTGGCGGCGGCCTCCAGGGCCTCCTCCAGGGGCGCGTAGAACTGCTGCACTACCGGCTCCCAGGGCCGCTCACCCCGGGCGATCTCGTCCAGCTCCTCCTCCATCTCGGCAGTGAAGCCCAGGTCCACGACACCCGGGAAATGCTCCGTGAGCATGTCATTGACCACCCGCCCAAGCTCCTCCGGCCGCAGGTAGCGGCCGTCCTTGGTCACGTACCCGCGCTCCTGGATGGTGGAGAGGATGGGCGCGTACGTGCTGGGCCGGCCGATCCCGTTCTCCTCCAGCGCCCTCACCAGAGTGGCCTCGCTGAAGCGAGGGGGAGGCTCCGTGAAGTGCTGCTCCGGCGCCAGCTCTACCAGCCGCAGCGCGTCTCCCGGCGCCAGTTCGGGCAGGGCGGGCGGCTCCTCCTCCGGTCCGTTCTCCCTCGCCTCGTGGTAGAGCCGCCTGTACCCCGGGAAGCGCAGGATGCTCTCCGTGGCCCGCAGCAGGTAGGGCTCGTCGCTGCCGCGCGGCTCCGCGATCACCTCCACGGTGGTCTGATCGTAGACCGCGTCCGCCATCTGGCTGGCCACCATGCGCTCCCAGATGACCCCGTACAGCCGGAATTGGTCACGGCTCAGGATGCGCCGCAGCGTCTGCGGCTCGCGCCACACCGAGGTAGGCCGGATCGCCTCGTGAGCCTCCTGCGCCCTCTTCGCACGCGTCCGATAGCTCCGCGCCGAGGCCGGCACGAACCCGGCCCCGAACTTCTTGACCACGTACTCTCGGGCCTCCTGCTTGGCCACCTCTGCCACCTGCGTCGAGTCGGTGCGCATGTAGGTGATGAGACCCACCTGGCCCTGTCCGGGCAGCGCCAGACCCTCGTAGAGCTGCTGGGCCACCGCCATGGTCCGCTTCGCCGAAAAGCCGAACCGCCGCGAGGCCTCCTGCTGGAGCGTGCTCGTGGTGAACGGAGGCCCGGGCCTTCGCGATTGTGCCTTCTTCTTGACATCGGAGACCCGATAGGCGGCCCGGCGCAACAGCCTTACCAGCCGCTGCGCCTCGCTCTCGCTGCCTATCTCCAGCTTCTTCTTGCCCACCAGGCCCACCAGTCTGGCCTGGAAGCGCGTCGCCTCCTCCGCGCCGTCGGCGGCGTGGGCGAGGGTCGCGTCGATCGTCCAGTACTCCTGGGGACCGAAGGCCTCGATCTCCCGCTCCCGCTCCACCACCATGCGCAGCGCCGCCGACTGCACCCGCCCCGCCGACAGCCCACGCCGGATCTTCTGCCAGAGCAGCGGGCTGATCTTGTAGCCCACCAGCCGGTCCAGCACGCGCCGGGCCTGCTGCGCCTCCACCAGCCGCATGTCGATGTGGCGGGGGTGGCGGAAGGCCGCCCGCACCGCGTCCGCCGTGATCTCGTGGAAGACCACCCGATGATGAGGGCGCCCCTCCAGGTCGGCGGCCTGGACCAGGTGCCAGGAGATAGCCTCGCCCTCGCGGTCGGGGTCGGTGGCCAGATAGACCGCCTCGGCGTCCCTGGCCGCCTCCCTGAGCTGCCGGACCACCTTCTGCTTGGCCCTGGGCACCACGTAGCGCGGCGCGAAGCCCGCCTCGATATCCACGCCCAGCCGTGACTTCGGCAGGTCGCGCACGTGCCCGATAGAGGCCTGCACCTCGTAGCGCGGCCCCAGGATGCCGGCCAGCGTCCGGGCCTTGGCTGGCGATTCCACGATGACCAGGCTCTTCTTGCCGTTGCTCTTTCTTGCCTTCTTCTCCGTCACGCTCTAGTCCTCGTAGCTGGCGCGGGCCTCACGCACCCGCACGTAGTTCATCCGACCCACCTGCCGCACTATACCCTTGAGCTCCAGCATCGCCAAGGCGCTGCTGACAGCGGCGATGGGCAGCCCGCACTCTCGGCGGACCTCATCTATGTGTATCGGCTCTGACGACAGATGCTTCAGTAGCAGCGACTCCGTTTCGTCCGCCGGCACCAGCTCCTTCATCTCCATCTGATAGGCCGCCATCGTCAGGTTTAGCTCGGCCAGGATGTCCTCCACCTGCCTCACCAGCTTGGCCTCCCCCTCCTGGATGAGCCGGTTCGTGCCCCGGCAGGTCGGCGCGTAGATGCTCCCCGGCACCGCGAAGACCTCTCGATTCTGCTCCAGGGCCTGGCGGGCCGTGATCAGCGCCCCGCTCTTCACGTCCCCCTCCACCACCAGCACGCCCAGGCAGATCCCGCTCATGATGCGATTCCGCCGCGGGAAGAACTCGCTGCGCGGCTGCGTGCCCAGGGGATAGTCGCTGATGAGCGCGCCGCGCTCCATGATCTCCTGCGCCAGCCGTACGTGCTCCGGCGGATACACCAGGTCGAGCCCGTTGCCCAGCACGGCGATGGTGCGCCCGCCCGCCGCCAGCGCAGCCCGATGGGCGATGGAGTCGATTCCCCGCGCCAGCCCGCTGACCACCGTGACGCTGCTCCGCGCCAGGTCCCTGGCCAGCTCCTCCGCCACCTGCCGCCCGTAGCCCGTCGCCCGCCGCGTGCCCACCACCGCCACCGACCACTCGTCCGCCGTCGTGAGCTGGCCGCGGACGTAGAGGACCGGCGGCAGGTCGTAGATCTCCTTCAGTCGCGGCGGGTAGGCCTCGTCGTGCCAGGTGAGCGCCTGGATGCCCAGCCGCCCCAGCTTCTCCAGCTCCTCCTCCGGCGAGACCTTGTCCCTGGTGGCCAGGAAGGCCGAGATGCTGCCCGCGTCGAGGCCAGCGGCCCGCAGCTCCCCGGCGGTCGCGGTCCAGGCGCTCTCCAGGCGGCCGAAGTGCTTCTCCAGCAGCGAGACACGCGCCCGCCCGATGCGCGGAATGCGCCCGAAGGCCACCCAGTACTTGAGATCGATTCCTTGCTCAGACATTCAGCGGATCATTGTAGCACAAGGCACGCCACCACTCCCCCGCCCTAGCGCCGCTTGACAGGACACCATATAATGAACGGCCAAAGAACCGCCACAACAGCGAAGCCGCAGGGAAAGCGATTTTCAGCTTAGGAGACCCTCATGTTTCTCGGCATCAAGCTGCTCTACTGGCTGATCGGGCTGGGCGCGGTCATCGTCATCCCTGTCGTCGTGGTCGGTGCGCTCTATGCGAGCGCCGTGCTGGGCAGCCCCGGCGACTGCGAGTCCGGCGACCGGGCGGTGACCGTCTCCACCGCCGACGCGGCGGCCTTCCAGGCCAAGCTGGACGACCTGAACGATCGACTCGACGCCGGGCAGCCCGGCTCCTTCCAGTTCACCGAGAGCGAGGCCACCTCCCGCGCCGTCGAGTTCCTGGAGGAGCACGACGCCCCCATCGACAACCTGAAGATCTGCTTCAGCGAGAACCAGGCCTCGGCCTCGGGCAACGTCGACATGCTCTTCGGCCCTGACGCCGACGCGAAGCTGACCGGCACCCTCGACCTCAGCGGCGACACCCCGAAGCTGAACGTCGACATCGACGTCGGCAGCGTGCCCGGCTTCGTCACCGGCGCCGTCGAGTGGCTCGTCGAGCGCATCGCCGACGACCAGCTCACCGAGATCGACCTGGAGGAGCACGAATACAGCCTCGAGTTCGCGGACGGCACCGCAACCCTCTCCGGCACCCCCTGAGGGCTACCGCCTTTGACATAAGAAGCATCCTCCATCCCCAGGAGTCGCCGCGCAGAGGCTTGACACGCTGTGCTACTATGGTTCTGCCTCGCTTAACGCGCACGCCCGTATTCAGCATCGAGAGGGCCAAGGCAGCAACCGCCCAGCCAATACACTGCACGTTTCATCCACTCGAAGGCCCGCCCCTCGGAGGGCCGGTAGCCTGGTCTATGCAGTGCAGCCCGGCCTGCAAAGCAAAGGAGCAGGAGAATGAAGAGACATCTTTCAAGGCGGATCCCCGTGGGCGTGGCGCTGGCCCTGCTGGCCTTCGCCTTCGCCGGGGCGCCCTCGCCTGGCGAGGCGCGTTTCCTTTCGGACGACCCCACCCTCCTCTACCAGACCGTCAGCGCAGGCGCCGATCACACCTGCGGGCTGAGGACGAACGGCACCCTCGCCTGCTGGGGGGACAACTACTACGGGCAGGCGACGCCCCCCGCCGGCACCTTCAGCCAGGTCAGCGCGGGCACCTATCACAACTGCGGGGTTAAGACGGACGGCACCCTCGACTGCTGGGGGAACAACGGCGTCAACCAGGCGACGCCCCCGGCCGGCACATTCAGCCAGGTCGGCGCGGGCAATTATCACACCTGCGGCGTAATGACGGACGGCACCCTCGCCTGCTGGGGGCTGAACCTCGACGGGCAGGTGTCGCCGCTTCCCGCCGGCACCTTCAGCCACGTGAGCGGGGGCGGTGCTCACACCTGCGGGCTGAGGACGGACGGCACCCTCGCCTGCTGGGGGTT
>CAZFGZ010000060.1:0-11106 GCA_964518585.1 uncultured Dehalococcoidia bacterium
AGCTTCCGGGAATCCTTCCAGTTCGGTCATGAGACGCTCAATCTCGGCGAAGTCGAGGTTGAGGATGTCGCCCAGGTCGATGAAGCGGACCACGTAGTCGGTCTCGGCGAGGGTGGCGTCACCCTCCACGAGGGCCGTGAGGGCCAAGTGGGCGTCCCAGTCCCAGTTCTCCTCCGCTGGCCCCAGCAGCGCACCGAGGTTGAAGTGCTGGTCCTGGAGGGCATGGACGAATTCGTGGGCCAGGATGATGACGCCCATGGTGTCCAGGCCGCCGTCCTGGCCCACCACGAACATCATCTGTGCATCCGTGTCGTAGAAGCCGCCGACCTGCGAGGTGACCAGGCGGAGCATCAGCTCCATCAGGTCTTCCCCGGGCGAGATGAAGCCCAGGAGCTCATAGACGGGCTGCTCTTCGCTCAGGTAGGCTTGCCTCTCTTCCTCGGCCGACTGCCGGAAGTACGCCTCCGCGGCCTCGCGGGTGAGGAAGCGGCACTCGACCTCGGCGAGGGGTTCGAGCTCCCGCACCTCGGCCGCGCGGGCCTGGATCTCATTTAGCAGCTCGCGCTCAGCGTCGCTTGGGGTGGCACCGGTGATCGGCGTGGACGTAGGTATGGGCGGGGCTTCGGTCGGGCTGGGAGTCGCGGTTGGCGCGGGCGAAGAACCGCTGCCGCCGCAGGCGACAGCCAGGAGGAGCGTCGCCAGCACCGAGCTCCAAGTGAGGATTCGGATGGAGAAGGGCCGGCGTGGTGCTGGGGCCATTGCAGTGCCTCCCAGTAGAGTCTCTCACACATGATTATCGGCAGCGCAGCCGCGGAGGGAGGCGAGAAGGATCAGGGGGTGGTGAGGGCCCGAGCCTCTCAGCGAAACATGACCACGCGGCGGAAGCGCTCGGTGTAGCGCCCGTTTTCATCGCGCCAGCGCTCCCGCACGAACTCGACGAAGCCCTTGTCTTCTCCGAACTGGCTGACGTGCTGAAGCAGGGCCTGGATCTTCAGGTCGAGGATGTCCGAGATGTCCACGGTGAAGTTGGCCTTGTCCGAGCCCCAGATGTAGAGCTCCTTGACCTTGTGGGGCTCCAGGCCTTCCTCCTGGATCTGCTCGGGGAAGTTCCAGCGGTCCCGGGCGCTCGGGTAGACAGCGTCGACCGCCACCAGCCCGGCGACGCGGTGGTCGCGGTGGTTGATGAAGCTGTCGCGGACAATGATGTCCTCGGGGTTGTGGGTGAAGACGGCGTATGGCTTGAGAAGCCGGATGTAGCGGACTACCTCGCCGAGGAGCTCGCGGCCGTAGGTGAGCTCGCCGTCCTCATGACCGAGGAAGAAGACATCCTTCACGCCCAGCAGCTGGGCGGCGGCGCGCTGCTCGCGCTGGCGTATGGGCGTCAGCCGCTCGGGGGGCAGGTTGGGATCGCTGGTGCCCTTGTTGCCGTTGGTGCAGATGAGGTAGTAGAACTCCCACCCTTCACGGGACCACAGGGCGGCGGTGCCGGCACAGCCGAACTCGCTGTCGTCGGGGTGGGCGGTCACCACGAGGGCGCGCCTGTCGCCTTCGCCCTCGGCGGGCGGAGGCCGCTCGTCGGAGGAGTGGAGGCGTTCGAGGCTCGAGCTCACCAGGGGGAACCTCCGCGGGGTGAAGCGGGTTGAAGAGCCACTAACTACACTTTACGGTTCGCCATACCCCTGGGCAACCGGCGGGAAGACGGGCAACTGACTTGACAACTCCTGCCGGCGATGGTAGAGTCGGGGCATAGAACAGAAGTTTCGAATACAAGGTCGGAGGTGTCGCTTGAAGGCATTGTCTCCAAAGCAACAGAAGATCCTCGAGTTCCTCCGCCGGTTCATTCGCGAGAAGGACTATCCTCCCAGCATTCGTGATATCCAACTGGGCTGCGGCATCAGCTCCACCTCGGTGGTGGACTACAACCTGAAGGCGCTGGAGAGGCTGAGCTTGATCCGGCGGGACCGCGAGGTGTCCCGGGCGATCGAACTGCTCGACGGCAGCGGGCGGCGGCCTCACACGGTGGCCGTCCCCCTCATCGGCACCATCGCCGCCGGTCAGCCCATCCCCGTGCCCTCGGCCGACACCTGGAGCAGCATCGACTGGGACGAGACGGTGGAGGTCACTGAGGACATGACCCAGGGCAAGGAGCAGGTCTATGCGCTCAGGGTGAAAGGCAACTCGATGATCGACGCCCTGGTGAACGACGGCGATATCGTTCTCATGGAGCCAACCTCCGCTGCCGAAAGCGGAGACATGGTGGCGGTCTGGCTGAAGCGGGAGGAGGAGGCCACCCTCAAGAGGTTCTACCCTAAGGGGAAGCGCGTCCGCCTTCAGCCGGCCAACGTCAACATGAAACCCATCTACACCGACTCGAGGAACGTGGAGATTCAGGGCAAGGTGTTGATGACGCTGGGTCGGCGGGGCTGATCCTGGCGAGATCCTTTTCTACATCCGTATAATGGTGACCGCGGGGGCGGTGGAAGAGTTCATCGCCCTCGCTTTGTCTCTACCGCTGCGCCTGCCGATGGACGACGACATTCTCCGCATCGAAGAGCTGCGCGCTCACTATCTGGACGTCCAGAAGACCGTCAAGGCGGTGGACGGGGTAGACCTCTCCCTGCGTCGGGGCACGACCCTGACCCTGACGGGCGAGAGCGGCTGCGGCAAGACCACCTTGGGCCTGGCCGTGCTGAACCTGGTGCCCTACCCCGGTCGCATAATCAGCGGCCGCGTCCTCTTCGACGGCCGGGACCTCCTGTCCCTGGGCAAGGAGGAGATGCGCCGGGTGCGTGGACGCGACATCTCGATGATCTTTCAGGACCCCGTTAGCGGCCTCAACCCCGTCCTCTCCATCGGTGAGCAGGTGGAGGAGATCATCACCAACCATCTGAGCGTCTCCAGAAAGGAGGCCAGGGCCATGACCCTGGAGGCCCTTCAGCGCATGGGCCTGGCCGAACCCCGCAGGGTGGCACAACAGTATCCCTTCCATCTCTCCGGAGGCATGTGCCAGCGAGTCATGATCGCGATCGCCACCGTCTTGAACCCGAAGGTGGTCATCGCCGACGAGCCTACCGCAGCCCTGGACGTGACCATCCAGGCCGCCATCCTCGACGAGCTGGCCGCCCTCAAGAGGGATCGGGGCGTTTCCATTATGCTTATCACCCATGACCTGGGCGTGGTAGCGCAGATGGCCGATGAGGTGGCGGTGATGTACGCGGGGCGGATCGTAGAGAGGGGAAGCGCGGCGGACGTGTTCCGGCGGCCCCTTCATCCCTACACGTGGGCGCTTCTGTCCACGCTGCCCCGGCTGGATGGCTCGAAGCGGCCTCTGCCGGCCATCAAGGGCGCCCCGCCTGACCTGGCGGAGCTGTCGGAGGAGTGCGCTTTCCTGCCGCGTTGCCCGAAGGCGGTGTCGGTTTGCCGCACAGGTCCCGCGCCGCCTCTGAAGGAGATAGCTCCTCAGCACTGGGCGGCGTGCTTTAACCTCGTCTACCACCAGGACGACTAGCGGCGCGCGGGCCCGCGCGGGCCAGCCTGCCCAGGTCCTGGACGAGCAGGTGCAGGGCTGTCTCCTCGTCGCAGAGGCCCCGCTTGATGCTCAGGTCCGCTTCGAGGATGCGGCCCATGGCCGTCTTCAGGCGCGCCATGGAGTAGCGGGGCACTTGCTGCTGGAGAAGGCGCTCGAGGGCAAAGCCGGGCACGCCCAAGCGGGCGCCGATCTGAGACGGCGGAAGCCTCGCCGCCAGCATGTCCTTCGCTATGATCAGGTGCCGATAGTGACGGGCGATGACCGCCAGGAGCCTTTGGGGCGAGTCCCCTTCCTCCAGCAGCTGGCGGATGAGGCCGGCGGCATCCTCAGTGCGGCCCTCCGTGAGCGCGTCGGCCATGGCGAAGACGTTGGCCTCGCGGATCGAGCTGACCAGGGCCCGGACATCCTCCTCCTCTACCCGGCGACCGTCGGCGTAGGCCGCCAGCTTGTCCAGCTCATTGGAGAGGGTCCACAGGTCGTTGCCGACAAGGCTGGCCAGCAGGGCCACGGCGCGCGGGGCGATGGTGAGCCCGCTCTTCCTGGCCCGCTGGACGATCCAGCCGGGCACATCTCTGGGCTTAAGCGGGCGGAACTCGCGCACTTCCGCCAGGGGCTGGAAAAGGCGAAAGAGGGGGTTCTCACGCTGTACTTCTCCGTCTCGCAGCACCAGGCTGGTGCTCTCGGGCATCGCCGCCAGGCCGTCGGCCAGGGCCTGCCAGGGGGCCAGGTTCTCCCTGGTGGCTTGCCGCCGGCCGCGCCGGGCGCGGCCAGCGGGAGGCTGGAAGCGGCCCAGCAGCCCCTCTACGACAATGAGGCGATGAGCGCTCAGGAAGGGCACGGTCTGGCAGAGGGCCAGCAGCTCCCCCGGGGTGGCCGTGCGACCGTCGATCAGGGTGGTGTTGCTGGCCAGCAGGCCGTCGGCGTCGAGCCGCTGCTTGAGCGCGTTCAGCGCCTCCTGCTGGGAGAAGTCGTCTCGACCGTAGAAGATGTGGAGCATGGGCGCAGGGCCATGCTAGCGCAGGCGGCAGGCGCCGACAAGGTGCCCGGAAGCGGCTTCTGGGCTGCCGGTAGCCGGGTGCCGGGCTGTCAGCGAGCGCGCGATACCTCTCCCGACCAGGAAGCGGAGGCCGCGCGGCCCCTCAAGATGATGATTCGTTGGCCGAACCTAGATTCAGGAGCCATGTTGGGGGATCCTATGAACTCTAGGCCCGTCAAGCCACCGCAACGGTTCAATCTGGTACGGCCGCAGTTCTTCGATTTCTCGGAGAGCGACGCCTCCTCTCTGCCGGGGATGGTGGATGCGGGGCATCGCTCCGCTGCGTCCCGGCGGAGGAACCTGGCGGCGTGGGTGGTCATCTGGGCAGTGGCCGCGGTGACCGTCGTGCTGGCCAGCGCTACGGCGGAACTCACCCTGGTTCTCCTCGAGGTGGGCGTGCTCACCGTGGCGCTAGCGGTCACCAGCCTGCTGGGGGTGCGGGCTGCCAGGATCGAGGCCGACACACTCAACACTTACCTCTGGGAGATGTGGCGGTACAACATCCGTCTGGAGCAATCGGCGACGCGCGATTCCCTGACCGGCCTCTACGACCGGGCCCACTTCATGCAGCTTCTGGCGGAGGAATTCCGGCGGGCGCGAGAGGCGGGCCACTCCTTCTCGCTGGTGGTGATGGACCTGGATGACTTCGGCGAGACAAACAGACGCTTTGGCCACGACACGGGTGACCGGGTGATGCAGACAGTGGCCCAGCGGCTCTCCCACACGGTGCGCTCGGGCGACGTGGTGGCGCGAATCGGCAACGATGAATTCGCCATTCTCATGGCCGACGTCGATGAGGAGCAGGCGGAGCAGCTCGCCGAGAGGCTATCGCAGGCGGCTGTGGCTTCGCCCTTCGTCGACCGAGACAAGGGAGACACCAGGATCCAGCTAGAGGCTTCGTTCGGGATGGCATCATGTCATCCGGGGCATGCCTCGCCCTCGGAGATCATGTCCGAGGCCCTGGCCAAGCTGCGCCAGCAGAAGTCGAAGCGGAGCGCTGCCTAGTCCTCACGGTGGGGCCTGTGTTGCCATGGTGGGACCTCCTGCAGGCCCGACGAGCCCTGAATCTTGACACCGTTCCTCTGCTGGGTTTACGGTTACATTCTGAGGATATCTTCGCTGCTTGGACTGTCCATGATCGACAAGAGGCGGACGTTTGCGGGGGTTGCGCTGCTTGCCTGGTGCGCCATGGCCCTGGCGCTGGGGGGCTGTGTCTGGGGTGTTGTCACCGATGCCGTGATCGGCGAGGGGATAGAGGGGGCGATCGTCACCTTTCGCGACGCCGAGGGCAACGGCGGCACGGTGACTGCGGGAAAGGGCGGCCTCTACAGCTTCAACGGCGTTACCAGCCCCCAGCCCGTGGCCGGGCGGGTCCGGTTCGAGGTGTCGGCTCCCGGCTATCGTACCATGTCGGTCGAGCGGGACGTCCAGTACGACGACAACAGCGAAGGCACCTGGGAGATAGCGCACTTTGTGGTGGTTCCAGGGCGTGGCTGATCGTGATGACCTCTGGCCCTCGGGCAGGGCCAAGACCCACGACAAGAACGCGTGAGCCAAGCATGTCGCCGTTGGGATTGCGGGGAACGGGGCTGGGTCTGAGGGGAATCTCGATCGGCTAGGCGGACGGCTCCGGGTCGTCTTTGAGCCTTCGAATCGCCATCTGCAGGAGGGCCGGGGCCTCTACCCCATCCTGAGGAAAGGCGGCATACCCCCCTCTCCAGGGACCTTTTCCGCCGCGCACCGCGATCTGCAGGTCGCTCTTGATGCGGTGTGCGAGCGAGCGGGCCAGATCGGGCGGGGTCTCGACCAGCAGGGCCATGAACCGACCGTGCTTCATCCGGGCGGCCAGGTCAGTGTTGCGCAGCTTGCTCCGTATGATCGCGACCGCCCGGGCGACCGCCTCGTCCGGCAGCTTCTCCCCGGCGAACAACTGAGTCTCCCAGGCCACCACGGCGAGTGGGCGGTCGTAGCGGGCGCACCTGACGACCTCCTCACGCAGCCTGTGCTGGAAGTACCACTCCT
The DNA here is from genome assembly GCA_964518585.1 of uncultured Dehalococcoidia bacterium. Lineage (GTDB taxonomy): Bacteria > Chloroflexota > Dehalococcoidia > DSTF01 > CAZFGZ01 > CAZFGZ01. The sequence goes on from CAZFGZ010000060.1 coordinate 6,588, forward strand.
GGTAGAGTCCGCTGGTCTTGTCAAGGAGAACCGCCTCCGCAGCCTCGTCCTGTGCGGGGGCAGATTCGTCTACGTTCTTGGGGCGCGCTCGACGGAACATGTCGCAGTCCTCACGGTATTATCGGCGTGGCCTTCGCATCCGTGAATAGCGGCCAGGGCCGCGCGGCCGATTTCTGGTTCGGCGCCGCGAACCACGTACGCTTCCGGCCTTAGGAAAGCTGGAGGCGTGAGGCCACAGGCGACCGAGGAGACCCGGAGTGTTCGCGACCATCATGAACGGAACGTCTACCCGGTGCTAGTCACAAAGCCAGGAGTACCGCGTACACAGCCAGGCACGGAACCCGGGGGACCACCTGCGGAACCGCGGGATCTCCGTCGGTGTGGTGGCAGGCGCCGGCATCCCGGTGGCCGTGGTCATCTCGGTCAGCGCGAACGCGCCGGCCGCCGACGGCAGTTCCACGCGGGAATCGTACGTTGTCGTGTCGTAGGCGAACCACATGTCATCGTCGGCGGCGTCATTGACGATGATTCTCAGGTCAAGGAACATCGCTGGGGAGCTCGCGGGAACGGTGTAGTGCACGCCGGTGATGTCAATAGGCTTTTCTACCCAGGTGTCGGAACCACCCTGCCAGTCCGCCTCGGTTAGGGAGCCGTGGCCAATCTCGGCGTACTTGCCCTGGCTGACGTATCCCAGAAAGACGCTCACGCTTCCCGTCTTCCCCGGTTCGAAGTCCTTCATGCCACTCCACAGGATCACGCGTACCGTGCCCTCTATGGTGGAGCCACCAGGGAGGTCATGAGGTAAGGCGGTCGCTCGCCAGACCTGCACCTTGGTGCTATCGGTGTCCGTAGGACCCGTCCCTCCTTTGTGGATCAAGAGACCAGGAAAGTCGTCCCGGTCGGTATCGTAGTTGTAGAGGGTGGTGGCCGAGGGCGGATCCGGATCCAAGGGGAGGGTGTCCTGAGACTTCGTGTCTTTCTTGGGCGGTGACGGGTGGTTATGGAGGTACAGTACGAGACTCACGACGCTGGTCGGGGTAGGAGTTGGCGTGAACGTAGCGGTAGGTGTAGGCACGGGCATGCCGGTGGGTGTAGCCAGCGGCGTGCTGGTCGGCACGGGTATCGCGGTGGCTGTAGGCGGCGGCGTGCTGGTCGGCACGGGTATCGCGGTGGGCGTAGGCACGGGTGTGCTGGTAGGCACAGGTATAGCGGTTGACGTAGGTATGGGCGTGCTGGTAGGCGTGGGTATGGGCCCAGGTGTGGACGTTGGTGGCGCGGGCGTCGGCGTGAATGTGGGCGGCTTGGGTGTCGGCGTGGATGTCGGCGGCCTGGGTGTCGGGGTCGGTGTGAGCGTGGGCGTCCGCGCACTCGTCGCCGCTGGCGTAGCGGACGGTGTGACCGAAGGGGTCGGTGTGATCAGCGGTGCTTGAGTGGGAGTCGAGGTTGATGCGGGCAGCGGCGTGCTGGTTGCGGGCGGGACGGATGTCGTCGCAGTTGGCTTCGGCGGTGGCGCCAGCGTTGGTGTTGGTGTCCGCAAATCCGGCGTGCTACTGGCAACCGGTACCGTCGGTGGCGTCGGCGTGGCGGTCGCAGGGTAAGCGGCAGGCGTCGCAGAAGGTTCCCTGGTTGGAGCAGGCGAACGAGTCGGCTCCTCAGGCACCACTGTAGGGATGTGCTCTACTTCGACCCGTCTTGGGGCTGGAGCCGCCGTTGTGAGCGCCTCCTCATCGCTGGCTGCTGCCTCAATGATGGCTGGATTGAGCGGGATGAGGCTGATTCTGCGCGGGTCGGCGGAGTAGTCGGCGCGGAGCTGAGATGCTGTGTCTGTATGGAGGCGGTCCAGATCTGGTCGTCGCAGCGCCAGGGCCGCGGCCGTGGAGGTGAGCGCCAGGCAGGCTAGGACGACAGCAAGAATGAGCGCGGTTTCCGGGATGCGCGACAACATGCTAGGCTGCCTTTTGGGTCAGGCCGTCCTGATGCTCGAATCCCTTCAGTGACGGGTCAGTCCGTCGACGCCTTTCCCAGCGGAAGATGAGGCCGCTGAACGCATTGACGACCTGACGGTCGAGAGACCCTGCCGCCGCCTCACGCCTGAGGATCTCCAGTGCCTCTTCGGGGCTCATCGGGGCTCGATAGGGCCGGCCCGTCGTCAGCGCGTCGTATATGTCCGCCACGGCCGCAATGCGCGCGATGATGCTGAGGTCATCGGAGCGCAGGTGGTTCGGGTAGCCGTCGCCGGCAAGCTTCTCGTGATGTGCGCCCACGAAATCGATCACCTCAGGGGCAAGTTCGACCGGCGCGAGGATGTCGAGGCCGACGCGGGGGTGTTCCTGGATGATTCGCTGTTCCTCAAGCGTGAGTGCGCCGGTCTTGAGCAGAACCGCGTCGCGCACGCCGATCTTGCCGATGTCGTGCAGGTAGCCTCCGATCTCAAGGTGCTGCAGTTGCGACTCCGGTAGGCCGAGGGCGGTGCCTATCTCGACGGCAAGCTGGCCGACGCGGACAGAGTGGCCGGCCGTGTACGGGTCGCGAGCATCGATCGCGGAGGTCAGCGCTCGGATCGTCGCCAGATGCTGACGTTGGAGGCGCTCGGTCATGGTGTCGAAGGAGCGCGCGAGAACGCCGATCTCGTCCCGGGTGCGGACCGCCGAGCGCACGCTCAGGTCTCCCGCAGCCACGGCGCGAGCGGCTGCCACGAGCTTGAGCAGCGGCCCCGTCAGGTTTCTGGCGAGGAGCCAGCCGGTGATCAGCACGGCGGCCACGGCGAGTGTGAACAGGAGCCCCATTTGCCAGCGTGTGGCGGTGCTAGCGTTCAGGATGAACGACGAAGGCAGGGCTACCGAGTAGAGCCCCACAACCTGGTCGCGGACCACAAGCTCGCCGTAGAGCAGGTCGAAGTCGCGTCCGAAGATAGTCTTGGCCTCCCTCACTGCGGTGGGCGTGCCAGACTCTGCCAGCGCCGCCTTGCTGGGGGCAAGGTTAGCCGCCTCTTCACCGCCAGCGGTGGCGAACGTCGTCGTCAGTGGCTTCCCATCGAAGTCGTAGATCGTGACGTCGGCCAGCGCCTCGGTCTTGGCGACAGGCAGGAAGGAATCGAGGAGGCTCCCGACGAGGACCACACCGACCAGGCGGTCGCCGTCGAAAATGGGGCCTGACGTGTACAGGGCGTAGCCCTGCGCGGTCTGGACGATCTGCGCGAACTTGTCTCCGAGTGCATCGCTCTGGCCATCCAGGACACTAGAGACGATCGACCACGAGGCGCGGTCCTCCGCGTCACTGAGCGACACGTAGCTGAGGGCCTCCGGGTCGGCCAGCCGTGCCCCGAAGACGCGCTCCCCCCGGGCGTTCAGCACCTCCACCAGTTCGGCACCCTTGTTGGCGGCGAGCGGCTCGATCAGGGCCGCGAGTTTGGTCTCGGCTCCGGACTCGGTCGCGGCGGGAACACCTTGTGTGAAGGAGACGGCGCGCGCGACTTCGAGGTGCTGTCGCTCGCGGCGGACGACGGAGTCGGACGCGACGCGGGCTGCCTCAGCGAGCTGGTTGTTGAAGCGCTCCTCGAGGGAGCCGGCGACGAGGCGTGTGGCGATGAACGTGCCTGCTGCGGCCAGCACGATGGTAAGCAGCGCGTACGGAGCGATGATCTTCCAGCGGATGTGCCGAGCAGGCCAGGAGAGGATGCTCCAGAGGCCGGTCATGCTTGGGGCGCGACGCATGCCATTCCCTTTTTCAGCCCGTGAATCTGAGACGGGCGTAGTCTGAGAATGTCTGTCAGGAAACAGCCCGCCAGACTCAACGTCATTATCATTATCGGCACAGAATTGGCACCCGCTGAGCCACGACGCGGCCTTCGATTGAGGCGCCAGGGGTCATGGGAGAAGTCGGTCAGGCCACCAGACTGGTGAGTGGAGCGCCTACGGCGCCTGGCAGGCGTGTCCGGCCTGCTCCAGCACCAAGAGCACGTCCTCGATGATGCTGATGGCGCCGTCGGGCGCACCCGAGCGCGTGCCGGCGACCGAGCGGTCGTAGGCGCGGCCGTCGTCCACCGTGTCGCCGTTGACGTCCTGGTTGTACTGCCTGCCCGCAGGGTTGGGGAGGCCGCCGTCAGAGATACCGGAGTACTCGAGGACGGCGGGGACGTCGGCGATGATGCTCACGGCGTGGTCCCTGTCGTCGAGGCCGCTGGGGTCGCCGCTGATGTGGCCGCCGCTGAAGAGGGTGGGCACGGGGACGTCGTACCAGTCCCAGGGGTCAGCGGGGTTGGCTGGCGGGCTGAGCCCCGGCTCGGAGGCGTCCCAGCAGGCGTCGCAGTCGGCGTCGCCTGGGAAGACGCAGGGCGGCGGCGTGGACGTGGGCGTGTCGGTAGGAGTGGAGGTCGCCGTGTCGGTAGGAGTGGGAGTCGGCGTGGGTGTGTCCGTAGGTGTAGGCGTTGGCGTATTGGTGGGCGTGGGCGTGTCACCGCCGCAGGTGATCGAGGCGTCGATCAGGTTGGTGGTGATGAACTGGCCCGGCCCCGACGCGG
>CAZFGZ010000061.1:0-11008 GCA_964518585.1 uncultured Dehalococcoidia bacterium
ACAACGACATGGGCTCCTTCTCTGTGCCCGTGAAGATCTCCCCCTCGGTGATGCCGGGGCAGGTCATCGCCTATAATGGCTTCGAGCCGTACATGCACCGGGAGTGGAAGGACGCCGCTAACGTCGAGACAGGGATGGTGAAGTGGCTGCACCTGGCGGGAGGGTACGGCCATCTGCGCTACTGGGTCTTGAACTGGCAGCCCTGTCCTGTGGACAGGGCGATGCGGGTGGATGTAGAGAAGATCGGCTAGCCCTCGGGACGGTCGAATGGCCGAAGCCGAGCAGACAGCCAAACGCATGGTCCCCCTTCGGGAGGGGTTGTTCCGCCTGCCCCGCGGCCCCGGCGACCCGGGGGCGCTCCTGGGAAGCCGTTGCCCCGACTGCGGGGCATGCTTCTTCCCCCGGCGGGCCATCTGCCTGTCGTGCGGCCGGCTGGGCCTGGAGGACACCGACCTCAGCACCCGTGGCAAGGTCTGGACCTACACGATCGCCGGGCAGACCCCTCCGGGCTCCCTCGTCGAGGCCCCCTACGTGCTGGCCGTCGTCGAGCTGCCGGAGAAGGTGATGGTGGAGAGCCCCCTGGCCGACTGCGACCCGGACGCCGTCCACGTGGGCATGGATGTGGAGTTCGTCCTGGTGAAGATGAAGAAGGACGAGGCGGGCAACGACCTCATGGCCTTCAAGTTCAAGCCCGTGTAGGCGAGGCCAGCCCTGGAGGAGAGGTCCCATGAGCGATAAGGGACGAGTGGTCATTCTGGGGGTGGGGCTGCACCCCTTCGGCCGGTTTCCGGAGAAGGCTCCCGAGGACTTGGCGCGCGAGGCCGCCCTGGCGGCCCTCAAGGACGCGGGCATCGAGTACAAGGACGTCGAGGCGGGCTACTGCGGCTGGGTGATGAGCCGGCCGGGCCTCGGCCTGCGCTTGTTCAGCGAGCTCGGCCAGACGGGCATCCCAGTCACCAATACCGAGCTGGCCTGCGCCAGTTCCTCGCGCGGGGCCATGCTCGCCGCCGACGCCATCAGCGCCGGTATGTACGACGTGTGCCTCGTCATCGGCCTCGAGAAGATGATGCGCGGGCTCATCCCGGGCGCCGGTGCAGGGGGCGGCGCAGGCGGCGGCTACCAGACCATGATGGGCATGTTCCTGATGCCCGGCGCCTATGCCATGATGGCCCGGCGCCACATGCACCTCTACGGCACCACGCGCCAGCAGTTCGCCCAGGTGTCGGTGAAGTCCCACAAGAACGCGGTTCACAACCCCTACGCCCAGTACCGCACGTTGCTGACGCTGGAGGAGATCCTGAGCTCGCGCATGATCGCCGACCCCATCACCCTGTACCAGTGTTGCCCTACCAGCGACGGCGCCTCCTCTGTGGTGCTCTGCTCCGAAGAGAAGGCCCGCCAGTACACGACGAAGCCGGTGTTCCTCACGGGCTGGGACGGCGCCACGCCCATCTACAGCAGAGACGAGGCCGAGCTGTCGGAGGGGCCTACGGAGGTGCTGGCGAAGAAGGTCTACGAGCGGGCGGGCGCCGGCCCGCAGGATGTGAACGTCGCTCAGGTCCACGATGCCTTCACCCCCGGCGAGGTCCTGACGGTGGAGAAGCTGGGCTTCTGCAAGCCCGGCGAGGGCGGCCCCTTCGTCTGGGAGGGCAACACCGAGATCACCGGCAGCAAGCCCGTCAACACCGACGGCGGCCTCCTGAGCCGCGGCCACCCCATGGGCGCGACCGGCGGCGCGATGATCACCGAGATCACCCGCCAGCTCCGGGGTCAGGCCGGTGCTCGCCAGGTCCCCAACGACCCCAAGGTGGGCATCCTCCACAACGCCGGCATCGGCGGCGTCAACGTGATGATCTTCGAGACGTAGGGCCGCCCGCGGCCGCGAGAAGAGCTGGGTAAGAGGGGTCTACACGTGGAAGCTTGACACGGAGGCCTGCTTCCCTCAGTTCGCCAGGCACATCGGTTGCAGCATCTGCATGGCCGTCTGCCCCTACAGCCTTCCGAAGGCCCGCGATACCCTGCTCTTCAAGCACTGGGCCTTCACCGGCAAGGACCCGGGCTGGGCGTCACGAACGGAGCTGTCCGTTGACAGCCCCTTCTCCCGTGTCACCCTGATCCCCTGTCACCCTGAGCGAAGCGAAGGGTCTCGCCGGGTTGACTTTCACGACCCGGCGCGGCCAGGTGGCCTGCGAAGGCGAGGGCTAGGGCTCCGGCTCCGGGGGCCCCTCGTCCGGAGGCGGCTCCGGCGTTCCTCCGCCCGCAGGCGGCTGCTGCGGCTCCTGCGGCTCGATCTTGAGCTGCACCCCGCTCATGTCCACCCCGAATGGGGGATACTCCCGCACGATGCCGAAGGCGTAGGCGTAGATGTGCAGGTACAACCGCTGCATCGACACCCCGAAGCGGAACAGCCCCTCCGGGTAGCGTCCCGTCCGGAAGATGTTGACCGCCGCGAAGATCACCGTCACGAAGTAGATGATCCCGAAGAACCACGCCACGATGGCCGCCGGGATCACCTTGATGAACTGGATGATCACGTCCTTTGGTACGTTACCCTCCGGATAGGGCACGCCGACGCGGACGGGGTACGCCTCATCGGCGAAGGGCGGGTACTCATCCCGCATGCAGAGCGCATAGGCATAGGTCCTCGCCGTCCAGCGCAGGTAGCCCATGATGAAGTCGTAGGCGCTGCGCTGGTACGTCCCCTGCCGGTAGATGTTGACCCAGGCGATGATGGCGAAGATGAAGGCGACGAGCCCGTAGAAGTAGAGGATGACGTAGTGGGGAAAGGCCAGGATCCACTTGTAGAACCCCGCGGGCCGCTGCAGGGATTCCGCGTAGTCTACCTCATAGGTGACTGGAGATTCGGCCATCGCTTGCCTCCGTGTGTTGCTTCCTCAGGGCGAAATGACGCACCCTCGATTCGCGCCGCCGCAAGCGTAGGGCCAGCCCGACAGCTTGTCAAGCGGTGAAGGCACTCAATCTGCATGGCCTGGCTCCTGCGGTGGCCGCCCTAGCGAGAGGCCACCTCACCCAGGCCCTCTAGCTGCAACGTTTGTATGCCCCAGGGGCGCAAGGCAGCCCGCTCGACGGCCACCTTGCCCGTTAGGTCCAGGCGGCCGGCCTGAAGGCGAAGCTGGCGGCCGCCGCGGAGCGTGGCCTCGTGCTCCTTCGGTGAGGCGTTCCAGAGGCGTGCGTAGACGGCGCCCTCCCGCACGAATAGCGCCGAGAGCAGCGCCTCCTCCGGTCCTACCTCCAGGAAGCTGCCACGGGAGGGCAGGACGCCCGGCGAGCGGTCCCCAAGGGTGACGGCCAGCGGCAGCCGGTAGTCCGCGGCCCGGCGGGCCGCCTGCCCCCGGCTGCCGTAGGGCGTCAGGGCGTACTCGTAGATGTGGCGGCCGTGCAGGATGGTGTGAAGCGAGGGCCTGCCGCGCACGAAGTCGGCGCTCGCGTACAGCCAGCGGACGGGCGCCCAGGCCAGCACGTTGCGGAGCACCCCGGCCTCCCCGTCCAGGTGGCAACCCAGGGTGCCCCGATGCAGATAGGCCATGCCCTGGCCGTCTCCGCCCTCCAGGCCCGCCCAGCTCAGGGCGGTCAGGCGCGGCCCTTCCGCCTCGGCCAGGAGAAAGGCCGAGTCGTACACGCAGCGGGAAAGCCGCGATTCCAGGTTGACGCACAGCTTGCGGTCGTCCTGCAGGTAGTACGGCGCGTCGACCCCCGAGCCGGGCCCGGAGGGGCCGAAGAGCGAGCCCTCGCCGAAGTCCAGCTCCAGCCGCACGTCGATGCGGGGAAGCTCGCGGTACATGGTCACCCACTGGCGGAAGGGCATGGCCGCCAGGTCGCCTTCCACCAGATAGCGGCGGAAGACCGAACCCTCGTCGGTCAGGGTCACCCGGCTGCTGGCTCGCGAGTCGTGCTCGGCGCCGTCCTTCCATACGGTGAGATAGGCGCCCGCCCCCAGCAGGGCCTGGCCCTGGGCCTCCAGGTGCAGGGACCCGCGGCTGTCGATCTCTGCCGAGTACGAGGCGTTGGCGAAGGGGCCCGTTTCGCCGCCGGCCGGGTCTGGAGCGGCGCTCCCGCCGCCTTCGCTGCGCTGGAGGTCCAGCAGCCTGTACCCGAGGCCGGGGACCTCGATCGCGAAGCCGAGGCTGGCCTGGCCCTCCTGGAGAGCGAGCGTCTGGAAGGGGATGGGCCGTCCTGTCTCATCCAGGAGGCTGAAGTCGTCGCCGTGGACGGTCAGCTCGACATAATCCAGCCGCGGCCAGGGGTTCGGGTTGAAGACAGCGACGGGCGTGCCCTGCACCCATGAGGTGTCGACCTGCGCCGCGAGGTGATCCATGGCGCGTCCTCCTGCCGCGTCGGCGAGCTGGCGGCAGCCCCGAGCCATGTCGCAGCCCACCTCGAAGGCGGCGCGTCTGTGCTTCAGCGAGGTGGACGGGCCGCACACGTGCAGGTCATGGTGCTGCGCCATCAGCAACCACTTCCAGGCCTCCTCGAGGTGGGCGTCCTCGCTCGGCCGGCCCAGGACGAAGGCCAGGGCGTCGAGCCGTTCGGCCGTCAGCACGGCTGCCTCCGCCGCGGCCGTTTCCCGCTGGAGCCGGTCGCCGCCCAGGCCCCAGGGGATGGTGCTCGGGATATCTTCTGGCCCGAAGGTAACGGTCGGGGCCTCCTCGTGAGGCAGGTCCAGGTACTCACGCAGGGTCACGAAGTGCAGCTCGCCGCTTGCGGCGCGGGCGACCGCATCGGGCAGAGGCGACTCCGGCTGCTTGAGGTCCGCGACGCGCGAGATCAGAGGGTGGGCCACGCCATGCGCCCGCGCCTCCTCCACGAACGCCTGCACGCGGTCGCTGTCCCAGTTGTGCACGACGAGGCCCGTGATGCCGCCGCTGGGTATGTCCTCATGGTCGGGCTCCAGGTAGTCGTAGGCCATGAAGGTGTATCGGGGGACGGTGAGGAGCTCGCTGCCGTCGGGTCCGCGCCAGCGGACCACCGAGGCGTCGGCGGCCGGGTCCGTCCCGAAGGGGGCCCAGTGGGTGCGCAGGAGCGCGCCCCTGTAGCCGAAGCCCGCCAGGACCTGCGGAAGCTGCGCGAAGAATTGAGGCTCCTGCGCCAGGTAGGAATCCACCCGCACCCCGAGGGCGTCTTCTACCGCCGCCAGCCCGTAGTAGAAGTGACGGAGGAGCGACTCGCCGCCCACGGTCTGGGCCAGGGGCTGACCGTACGCGCCGTTGGCGATCTCCAGGCGCCCGGTGGCCAGGGCCTCTCGCATGTCGGCGACGGCCGCGGGCATTCGGCGCGCCATCTCCTCGTAGGCGTGACCGTCCAGCTCCAGGACCGCCCGGATCTGGGGGTAGAGAAGAACCCGCTCCATGACCGTCCGGCCCACCACGGGCCAGTTGTAGAGGTACCACAGGCCCCCGTCGGGCAGCCCGATCCAGTCCCAGAAGGTCACCCCGCCGTGGTAGGCGTCGATGAGGTAGGCGTGCGGGCCGTCGCCGGCGGCGCTCGGCGGAGCCCGTCCCGCCGCCCGCGCCTGGCGGCGATCCCGGCGGACGATCCGCTGCCGGATGAGCGCCGCCCCTGCCGAAGCCACCCCGCGGCGCACGAATCGAGGCGACCACGGCGACGTGACGAGGATGATGGCGATGCGAAGAGGGACGAGCAGCGGATTTGCCATGCGTCTCGCCGATTGTAGCCGTCCCGGACCGGTGTGTGAAGCAGGGGGCTGTAAGGGCTGGTTGACTATCGGCCTTAGGCATTCTAGGGTGTGGACGCTGGCGGCGCAGTTCTGCCGAATTCAGGAAAGGGGCAGGCGACATGTACGACCTCAAGGGGAAGGCAGCTATCGTTACCGGGGCGGGGCGCAAGCTCGGCATCGGCCGGGCCATCGCCCTGCAACTCGCCCGGGATGGGGCCGACGTGGCCGTGGCTGACATCTGCAAGGAGTTCGATGACTTCCCGGGCTACGGAGTGGGGATGTGGGAAGGGCTTCAGGAGGTGGCCCGCGAGATCGAAGCCCTCGGCGTGCGCGGTCTGCCCGTGCGCGTGGACGTGACGGACAGCAAGCTGGTGGACGAGATGGTGGCCAAGACCCTGGAGGCCTTCGGCCGCATCGATATTCTCGTCAACAACGCCGGAGGCGCTCCTGGCCCGGGTCCGGTGGTGTGGATGGAAGAGGCTGCCTGGAACAAGACTATGGCCATCAACGCCACCGGGACCTTCCTGTGCTCGCGCGCCGCCGTCAAGGTGATGGCCGAGCGCGGTGAGGGCGGCAAGATCGTCAACATCTCCTCCATCGCCGGCAAGGAGGGGTCACTATTCATGAGCGCCTACAGCGCGGCAAAGGCGGCCATCATCGCCTTCACCAAGAGCCTCGCCCGGGAGGTCGCCCAAAACAACATCAACGTGAACGCCGTCTGCCCGGGCGAGGTCGATACCGACCTTCAGCGCTGGGGCTGGGAGCTGCGGGCCTGGGCGGCGGGAACCTCCTACGAGGAGGCGGTGCAGGAATCCCTCCAGCGCATCCCTCTGGGGCGGCTGGAGCAGCCGGACGACGTGGCGAACCTCGTGGCCTTCCTCGCGTCGCCGCAGTCCGACTACATCACCGGCCAGAGCATCAACGTCTGCGGCGGCATCGTGATGTACTAGGGGGCGGCACGCCGGCCTGCGGATAGCATCGCAGCGGGGGAGTTGGACTATGGCTTACGTTCGGGAGCTGGACGACGAGGAGCTGGAGGCGGCGGTTGCAGAGGCGGACTGCCCCGTCTTCGTAGACTTCTGGGCCGACTGGTGCGGCCCCTGCAGGGCCATGGGTCCGGTGCTAGAGCGGCTGGCCAAGGAGTACCGGGGACGGGTGGAATTCGTCAGGATAAACGTGGACGACTATCCCGAGGTGAATCGCCGCTATGGAGTTCGATCTCTCCCGACAATGACGCTGTTCCGGGACGGGAAGTCGGTCAGCCGCTTCACCGGTTTCCGACCGGAGGCGGCGCTCATGCCCCACCTGGAGCGCTACGCCTCGCCCAAGCCGCCGGAGCCGGAGCGGCCCCAGGGGCTCCTCGGCCGGCTGGGGAAGCTTTTCGGCTCTCGATGAGCCCGCTGGGAGCTGCGGGCCTGCGCGGCGTGAGGTGCGCTGCTAGTCTACCTTCTCGACCGTTGACGCGCCGGACGTAGTCACGTCCTCCAGGCTGGGGTCGCCCAGATAGCGCAGCGTCGAGGCCCCGCTGACATCCGCCGAATCGATGCGGTCCTCCACGTTCACCGTCGCGTCGCTCGCGCCGCCGAGTGTGATGTCGCCGGTATCTGCGCTGAAGTCGGCCAGGTCGAGGGAGCTGGCCCCGGACCCCTCGATGCTCAGGTCCGTGGCGGAGCCCTCCAGCTCAACCCTGCTGGCGCCCGATGCCTCGATGTAGGTGTCGCCGGCCTTCAGGTCGCCGTCCACGCTGCTTGCGCCCGAAACCTCGATGTCCATCGGGCCGGACGACTCGAACCCTGAGACGCTCACCCTGGAAGCGCCACTTGCGCTCAGGGCTTCGAGGTCGGGCATTGTGATGTCTGCCTCCAGAGTCACATCTCCCCTGAGGATCGCGCGTCGCTCGAGGTCTATTGTCAGGGTGTCGCCCTCTCTGGAGACTTCGAGCAGGTCCCGGATGTTGTCGTCGACGCGTATGGTGACGCTGAAGGAGTCCGACTGGATGATCTCGACCACAAACGCGCTCCGCACATCAACGGAGGTGAAGTCCTGGAAATCCATCTTCTCGGTGACGACGTTTCCGGAGCCCTCCGTCTCCTCCTCCACCACGGCTTCCTCGTCGCCGTCATCGCACGCTGCCAGCCCAAGCGTCAGAACAAGGGCCGCAGCCAGAGCGATCCATAGCTTCCCCCGGTACATTGAGGCCTCCTTTCCCGGACTCAACCCGCGCCAGACCCGCCACCGCACGACGCGGTAGGGACTCCTCGTCGTATACCTCTCCCGGCCGCCTGCCCAGGCAGGGGGCGGACCCATCGCGCCATCGTCGCCCCGTGATACACCGCGGCGTAGGCCAGCGTGGCGCAGGCTGCACCCGCCAGCGCATCGATGGCGTAGTGCTCGCCCAGGTAGATGATGCTCGTCCAGACGAGCAGGCTGTACAGCGCGGCGATGGCGCCCCACCTGCGGTCGATCCTCGCCAGCACGAGTGCCACAAGCCACGGATAGGCCGCATGCAGCGAGGGCATCGCCGCCACGGGGTTCGGGTTCAGGTGCTCGTAGAAGAACGAAAGGTTCCAGCCCCAGCCAACCCGCTCGATGATCGGCCCCATGATCTTCTCCACGCCGGGCAGGTATCCCTCGCGCGCCGCGTACCAGGGAGGAGCCGCCGGAAACAGCAGGAAAAGCACGAAGCCGCCGAAGGACAGCGCCAGCAGGGCGACCACGAACCGGAAGTATTCTCCCCTGTCTCGCAGCCACAGGACGAAGGCCGTCAGCAGGGGCAGCGGGAAGTGCAGGAAGTAGAGGAGGGTCGCCCCCACGTCGTACCAGCGGACGGCATCGGGCTGGTAGAGCGCTTCCTGGAGCCGCTCGGTCGGCACGAAGCCGAACAGCGCCCGCTCGGCCCCAATCAGGTCGCCCACATGCACGGCCAGGCCGGCATCGTCTGCGAAGCCGCGCAGCAGTTCGTAGCCGAAAATGAGCGCCAGAAACGGCGACCACTCGCGCAGGAAGCGGCGGACCTGCCCCACCAGCAGCGACCCCAAGAGCAGGAACAGGAAGATACGGTCCGGCGTCAGCGAGACGTTCCTGGCCAGCATGAAGGCCATCACTGCGGCCAGATAGCCGGCCAGCAGCAGCACCACGACCCGCCGCTGCGCGAGCGCTCTGCCGTCCTGCTCCGCCGAACCGACGGCCATCCGACCCTCCTTCCGGGGTCACATTATAGAGGGACGAGGGCAAAGAGCTACCGTCGTCTCGGCAACGCGGCGCAAGAGGGGGGCTAGTACGCCTCCCAAAAGCCCAAGCGGGCCGTTCGTGGTTCGACAGGCTCACCACGAGCGGAGTCTGAGAACCGCTCGTCCTGAGCGCGTCGAAGGGCGAGCGGCGACTTTCTCAGCACCCTGCTAGTACGCCTCCGAGAGCAGGTGCACGTTCCCGATGCGAACGTTCACCAGCCCCGCGTCGCGGGCCGCCCGCTCGCACTCCTCGGCGTGCCGCCGCGAGGTGGTCGGCAGGTTCGTGATGAAGAAGTGGGGGTGGAAGCCCAGCAGGCTGTACGGGATCGCCGGGTCGATGGAGGCGATGAACCGCGCGATCTGGCTCACCTCGCGCGCGTCGACGTAGCCCGGCACGAGCAGAGTGCTGGCGACCGCCAGGGGCGGCTCGGGGCGCTGCTTCCCGAACTCGGCCAGCCGGGCGAAGTTCTCCAGCGTTCGCTGGTTGCTGACGCCGCAGAGGGCCTGGTGCAGGTGATCGTCCCAGGCCTTGAGGTCGAACTTCACCGTCCCGCCCGAGTCCATCGCCAGGCGGGCGACGTGTCGCAGCACGCCCGGGTTCATGCTGCCGTTGGTCTCCCAGCAGATGCGCAGCGGCCGCGGCGCTGCCTTCTTGAGCGCCAGCTCGCTCGCCGCGATGGCGTGTGGCATCTGCGGGGAGGGGTCCCCGCCGAAGTAGCAGATGCAGGCGGTGGTGTCGTCCACCTGGTCCGCCAGCTCCTCGGCGCTGAGTATCGGCGAGCGCGCTCGGGCCAAATCACGATAGCTCCAGTTCTGGCAGAACAGGCAGTTGAAGCTGCACGCGCCGTAGAAGACCGCCAGGTTCTTGTATCCGTGGTGTGCGCCCTCGGCGCAGACCCACTCGGCCACGCAGTTGGTGGGGAGCGGGTCGTAGTACCACTGGAGGACGCCGCTCTTGCGCGTGCCCGCCAGATGCGCCAGCTTGCCGCCTCGATTGCTCCTCAGCCCGCAGTAGCCCAGCTCTCCCTCGGCGATGCGGCACTGACGGACGCAGAGCGTGCAGGGCGCGCCATCCGAGGCCTGAGGAGGCTCCGTCGGCAGGTCGAAGGCCCTTCGTGAGTAGGCGTGGAACTCCTGGATGGCCGGCAGGACGCGCTCAGGGTGGTCTCGGATGCAGTCCACGCAGGCGCCCAGGGCCTCGGCGATGAGGTGCGAGGAGCGCCCGCATTCCCGGCAGCGGGCCGCGCGCGCCGCCCCCGGCAAGCGATAGCGTGCCACGTCGCGGTCCTCCGATCCGAGTGTAGCACAGAGGGCAGGCCGGTCAGGGCGCGGCGGGCTCGCCGTCGAGGGGGAAGAGAGAGGGCTGCTGCCCCCGCGCCTCTTCAGCGACATGGGAGACGCCCACCCCCAGGAGCCGGAAGCGGCGGCCACCTCCCACCTCCCGGTCCAGTAGGCCCGTGGCCGCGGCTACGACCACCTCGAGATCGTCCGTGGGATGCGGCAGGGTAGTCTGGCGGGTGAAGGTGGTGAAGTCGGCCAGGCGCAGCTTGATCCTGACGGTCCTCCCCTTGAGGCCGGACCGGCGCAGCCGCCCCACGGTCCGTTCCGCCTGCTTCCGCAGCGCGGCCCGCAGCTCCTGCGGGTCCCCCAGGTCGCTGGGGAAGGTGGTCTCCGCGCTCACCGACTTGGTCTCGTGCTCCGTGACCACGGGGCTGTCGTCGATGCCCCGCGCCAGGTTCAGGAGGTAGAGGCCGCGCTGCCCGTAGCGGCTCAACGCCCACTCCTCGGAGCGCGCTGCCAGGTCGCCGATGGTGGTGATCTCCTCGCGGGCCAGGCGCTCGGCGGTCTTCGGGCCGACGCCCCAGAGCCGCTGCACCGGCAGCGGTGCCAGGAAGTCAGCCTCCGTCCCGGCAGGCACCACGATCAGCCCGTCGGGCTTGCCGAGGTCGGAGGCGATCTTGGCCACCGACTTCGAGGATGCCGCTCCCACCGAGACCGTGAGTCCTACCTCCTGGCGCACCCGCTCCTTGAGCGTCCTGGCCAGCGTGTCGGGCGGCTCCGGACGCTGTGTGAAATCCAGGAA
>CAZFGZ010000062.1:0-10892 GCA_964518585.1 uncultured Dehalococcoidia bacterium
CCGTTGTGGAGGACTCTGTAGCCTATCCCCCCGGTCTGAGCCTCCTCGAAGGAGAGGCCGTCGCTGGGCGGGAAGTAGCCGAAGTCGTACACCCTCATGAACACCGTCAGCGCGAGGACCGCCAGGAAGGCCAGCGACTCCCATCGCCTGTCGAGAACGGCCTGAAGGGCCCTCCGCACGGGAAGCCGCCACCCCAGCGTCAGGGGAGCGGACCACGTGGCCGCCAGGAGTGAGAGGAGGGCGACGCCGTACCAGGCCATGGCGGGATCGAAGCGCGCCCAGCTCTCGCGGAGCAGCAGGGTGCCCTGGATGCCGCAGGCAAGGCAACACGCCCAGGCCGCGGCCCGGAGCCAGGAGGTCCAGCGGGCACCCGCTACCCTCCGGAGGACTGCCAAGGGGATCTTCACAGGTCTACCCCCGACGGAACGACGGCGGCCCACGCACGGCAGTCAATCGGTGCGAGGCTCAGGCCGCCGATCGGGCCGGAATACAACGGTTCCGCAGCGCATGAGAGCCGCCGACGCGCTGTACTGTTCGTTCGGCCCATCATTCTATCACGGCAATCGCGCACGCAAGCATCGGGGACGAGGCAAGCGTCCGCTCCGGGAGGCGATCTCCACTGTGGTTCGAGGAGCAGGGCCCCGTAACGCTGCCCCGCCTGGCGCCGTTTGGGTAGTAGGTGGCACGGGTAGCTCCTGCCGCTTCGGACGTGGTAGGCTGGAGCGCCATCTTGAACGGAGGTTCGGCATGCCGAACGGAAGCAAAGTCGTCGTGACGATGCCAGCCTACAAGGCGGCGCGGACTCTGGAGAAGACCGTCCACGATCTACCGCGGGAGTCCTTCGATGACATCGTCCTGGTGGACGACGCCAGCCCCGACAACACGGTGGAGGTCGCCCGGCGCCTCGGCATTCACACCATCGAACACGCGGAGAACCGCGGCTATGGCGGCAACCAGAAGACCTGCTACGACGCCGCACTGGCCCGCGGGGCTGACGTGGTTGTGCTCCTCCACCCTGACTACCAGTACGACCCGAAGATGTTGACCGACCTGGTGACGCCCATCATCTCCGGCGAGGCCGACTTCACCTTCGGGTCGCGCTTCCGGAGCAACAGCCGGGACCCTCTGAAGGGCGGCATGCCTCTCTACCGCTGGATCGGCAACCGCGCTACCACGTTCACGGAGAACCTGATCCTGGGCACCAAGTTCACGGAGATGCACAGCGGCTTCAAAGCCTACAACCGGTACTTCCTGGAGAACACCCCCTACCATCGCTACTCCGACGGCTTCGTCTTCGACAGCCAGATGCTCGTGGACGCCGTGCTGGCCCGCCGTTTCCGCATCCGGGAGGTGGCGATCCCCACCCGCTACACGGAGGAATCCTCCTCGGCCAGCATCTACAACTCCCTCAAGTACGTGCTCCTCACGCTGACCTACGCTCTCCGCGGCCGGTTCCGCCGCCAATCGCAGGCTTAGGCGGGGACGCGCCTACTGCCTTCGCGCCGCGAAGATGAGCTGGTAGGCGAAGAGGTTCTTCCACCGCCTGGCCAGTTGAGCGCCGAGGGCATGGAGGAAGGAGAGTGGACGTCCCGGCGCCGTCCAACTCCACACCAGGGGAAGGGGCAGCGGCGTCGAGTCGACGGCATCGATGCGCAGGCCCGCCTCCTCAAGAAAACGACGGGCCGTGCGCAGAGTGAAGAAGCGCAGGTGCGTTCGATCCAGGATCCCCCGCTGACCGTAGTCGAAGCGGCCGCGGAGCAGGCTCAGGCGGACGTACCAGTGCGCCACGTTGGGCACCGAGACCACCACCAGTCCCCCCGGCGCCAGCAGGGCCGTGAAGCGGGCGAAGACGGCAGCCGGATCGGCCAGATGCTCCAAGATATCGGCGAAGATGATGACCTCGAACTGCGCGTCGAACGGGGGGAACTCGCTGTCTACATCGGCCAGGATGACCTGCTGGTAGTGGAGCGCGGCCTTCTCCAGGGCCGCACGGTCCCTGTCGATGCCGCAGACCTGGAAGCCGTCCTTGACCAGGTCGCGGGCGGCGAAGCCCTCGCCGCAGGCCACGTCGAGGACGCGACCGGGAGGGCTGAGCCGGCGCACGAGCTCAGGGATGCGCCGGTGGCTGCTGTAGGGGTCTTCCTTGAACGTGTAGACGCTCATGAGCCAGGACAGGCCGGCCGGCTGGCGTGCCACTCGATGACGTTGAAGCCGAACCTGCCGGCCTCGGCTTCGGTCTGCTGGCAGGCGCGCCACTGGTCGAACTCACTCAGTTCCACGGCGGGCCCGCGCGCGTCGGCCACGTACTGCTCGTGCATCCAGTCGAAATAGCCCTGCGTATTGACGAAGCCGACGAACAGGACGAGGACGACGAGGGCTCCTCGAACGACGAAGACGCGGCCCCGCAGGAGGAAGACCACGGCCAGAAGGCTAAGGGCCAGGAAGCGCCCCTGGGTAGCGAAGGGATCCTCCATCCATTGGAAAGAGTTCCGTATGCTGGCGAGGGCGATGAAGGCCGCCAGGACACCGATGGCCAGCCATATCTTTCCGGATGGGCGCCGGAGGTACAACATGATGGTCTCGATGCCGAGGCCGGCGAAGAGATACATGAACGGCGTGGAGACGATAGACCGGGCCGCTTCGGGCGTGTTGACGCTGAAGACCTCGTTGACGAAGATGGGCACGGCGAGGAAGGACCACCATAAGGCGGTGTCACGCCAGCGCCAGAGCCCAGCCACCAGTCCTATCCAGTACAGGAGGCCCGTGGCGAAGTCCAGATAGGTGCCACCCCGGGGTAGCAGGCGGTCGGCCTGGTAGCTGATATCGGTCAGGCTGCGGTCCAGGAGCACGAATCCCTTGGCGTTCCGCTCCATTTGGTGGACGAAGATGGCAGCCCGGTCGGTATCACCCATATACGGTGTGTCTGTGGTGAAGATGGAGACGGCCTTGGTGCGGGTATTGAAGTGGTCCCAGTCGTCGAGGATGGTGCGCGCCTGGGGAACGAAGAGGATGCCAGCGACGACGCCTGCCAGGACGAAGCCGGCCACGACCCTGCGGGAGTTGTGCCGGTAGAAGTAGAGGGCGAAGGGGAAGAAGGCGGCGACCGCCAGGCCGATCGGCCGGCCGGCGTCGTAGCCGTAGAGACCCAGGGCCGCGAAGAGGCCGACGCCCGCGTAGTAGTACAAACGGTCCTTGCGCAGGGCCAGCGAGAGGCAGGCCGCAGCGGCACAGGCGAAGAAGGCCGAGTTGATGTTCGTATATCCGGTGCGCGAGAAGTGAAAGAACCAGAAGCCGGTAGCCAGGAGGAAGGTGGCGAGCAGGCTCGAGAAGGTCGACAGCCGCTCGCGGGCCAGGAGGTAGAAGGGGATGAGGGTGAGCGTGCCCAATATCGCCGGGTAGAGGCGCATGCCCCAGACGCCCTTGCCGAACCAGTCGACGAGCCAGCCCATGGTGTAGAGGCTGAAAGCGGGCGACTGGTGCCAGTCGAGGCCGAACCATCCGGGTCCGTTGCCGGCCAGCACCCGGTAGATGAACTGGAGGTTATCGGCCTCGTCGGCGGTGACGTTGACGGGGACGGTCGTAAGCAGTATGAGCCGGATCACCAGGGCGAAGACGAGAAGCCCGGCGAGGGCGCAGATGGACCAGTGCAGGCGACGGAAGAAGGCCAGAGGTAGCACCTCGAGGCGGAGCGACGGGACGGGCGGCTTGTCAGCGAAGGACACTTGTGGCGGCGTCGCTACAAAGGGAACGAATGGAGGGTCCAGCTCGATAGCTTCGATTCACGCCGCAGAGTATATCAACGGGCCAGCGGGCGCGCAACGCGCTCGCAGGCGTAGACGCACTCCGAGAGTATAATGGCCCAGGCCAAACAGTACGCAGCCAGGCATAACCGGCAGATGGATTCGCCATGCGGCCCATGACTTCTTGCCTGTTCGCTCTCGCGGCGCCGTTCCGCGTCGGGTGGGCTGGGGTTCGGGTGGCTCTCGCCGCCGCCGCGTTGGCCTGCGCTGCCCTGGGCCAGAGCCACCTGGGCCAGCACGAGGCCCTAAGGACGGGGCTGGCGCTCTACGGCGCTGGAGCGCTGCTCTTCGTGGCGGCCTGCGTGGGCCAGGCCTGGCGTCCGCCGGCACCGGTCCGCTACCGAGCGCCCGCAGCCCGGGCAGCCACGCTCTGGCTCCTGGCCGTTGCGGTGGTGCTGAACGCGGTCGCCCTGCTCCTCTTCGTCCGCGACGAGCATCTCAACATTGCCTGGCTCACGTTCGTAGCGAGCCTGGTGGTGCTGGTAGGGGGAATGGCGTGGGTCGAGGGCCGGGCGACGCCCTCGACCGATGAGGCTGCCAGGGCCAGCCCCCTGTCGAGACGGGCGGCCCGCTTCGTCGCCGCCCACTGGCTGGAGGGGCTTCTGCTGCTCGGGATCACCGGCCTCGCCGTCGGGCTGCGACTCTACCGCATCGACTCCTTCCCCGAGGGGCTGTGGTACGACGAGGCCGTGTACGGCAATCTGGTGGACCGGATGCTGCACGACGCCAGCTATCGGCCGATCTACGCCCCGCCAGCGAACATGTCCGGACTCTTCCTCTTTCTGATCGCCGGCGCGTTCAAGGTATTCGGCCGGGGGATGCTGGCCATTCGCCTGGTGAGCGCGGGAGCCGGCATCGCGACCGTTGTGGCGTTCTACTTTCTGGCGCGCCTCTATCTGAGCCGGCCGGTGGCCCTGGCGGCTACGGTCCTGCTGGCCGTGTCGGCCTGGCACCTGAACTTCAGCCGCATTGGATTGCAGGGGATCCTCAGCCCGCTCTTCGGGGTCCTGGCGCTGCTGTTTCTCGTCCGGGCGTGGCGGACCGGGCGGCTCACGGACTTCGCCCTGGCCGGCTTCGCCGTGAGCGGAGGAGTATGGGCCTACTCGGCTTCGAACGTGTTGCCCGCCGTGGCAGGTGTCTTCGTGGTGGCGGCGGCAGTGGCCTGGCGGTCACGTCTGAGGGAGCGCCTGCCGGGGCTGGCCCTCCTGGCTATCGCCTTCGCCGTGAGCATCTCGCCCATTGCCTACTATGCCGTGACCCATCAAGACCAGTACTTCGCGCGGGCCAAAGAGACCAACATCTTCAGAAACCGGACCGCCGAGGAGGAGCTGGAGGTGCTGGTCAGCAACACCCGCAAGCATGTGCTCATGTTCAACTACGAGGGTGACCACAACGGTCGCCACAACCTGCCCGGCCACCCTATGCTCGACGACGCCACGGGTGTGCTGGCGGTCCTGGGCCTCGCCTACGCCGTGTACCGCATCTGGCGGCCCGAGTATCTGCTGCTGGTGGCAGCCCTGCTCCTGGGGCTCAGCGGGGGCATCCTCACCCTGGACTTCGAGGCACCCCAGTCCCTGCGTTCCATCCTGGCGCTGCCCGTGGCCTACCTCTTAGCGGGTGTCGGCCTCGACGCCGCCTGGCGCCTGTTCACGTTCCCAGGCCGGACAGCCATGGTCAGAGGGGTGCTGGCGGCGGGCCTCGTGGCTGGCCTCCTGGCGTATGCCGGCGCACTCAACTACGACACGATGTTCAACAAGAAGGCCCACGACCTGGCCTCCTGGGCCGCCTACAGCACGGACATCACTCTGGTGGCGAATGAGGTCCACGGCAAGGCGGAAGAGATGGACATCTGGATGTCCCCGCTGTTCGTGGGCCATCCCACCTTGCAGTTCCTGGCCCCAGACCTGAAGGAGCCGCGCAGGTTCGACATCAGCGGCGCCATACCGGTCATCTCCGAGGGCGAGAGGGACGCCGCTCTATTCGTGGACGTGGGCAACCAGGGCATCGTGGACCTGGCCCGCTCCTACTACGAGGGAGCGGAGATCAAGGCACTGGGCCCAGACTTCGATGAGATGACCGTGGCCTACGCCGTCTACATTCCGGCGGAGGCGATCCAGGCGCTGCGTGGCCTGGAGGGCCGCTACTATGAGAGGCCGAACAGCCCGGAGCCATCGCTGACGCGCAAGGATGAGACGCTCGATTTCGACTGGCGGGAGGAGCCGCCCCTTCCCATTCCCTTCAGCGTGCGCTGGGCGGGATACCTCTACGCGCCGACCTTCGGCGAATACAGGCTGGTTGCGGAGGGTCCCTTCGACCGGCTGCAGCTTACGGTTGACTCGCTCCCGCTGCCGGCCGGGGGTGGCCTGACCCTCGCCCAGGGCCTCCACGAGGTCGAGATCAGCGCAGACGTCGGGCGAGCCGGCCTGTTCCGGCTGCTCTGGCAGCAGCCGGGCCACGACCTGGAGGTGATCCCTTCTCCCTACCTGTTCCAACCCGAGGCGGCGCCGCACGGCCTTGTCGGCCGCTACTACCAGGGCGCGACGTGGTCGGGGCCGGTACAACTGGAGAGGATCGACCCGCAGCTTTCGTACTACTTCCACATCACGCCGCTAACCCGGCCGTACAGCGTGGAGTGGAGCGGGACGCTGCTGGCGCCCACAACGGGCAACTATCAGCTCATCCTGGAGTCCGTGGGACCGGCGAGCCTGCAACTCGACGGCGTTGAGGTGCTGAGGACTCAGGGCGACGGCACCTCGGACACCGCCACCCTCTCGCTGGCGGAGGGGGAGCACGACCTGCTGGTGTGCTTCTTGGACGATCGTGGATACTCACGCATCTCCCTGTCCTGGGTGAAACCGGGGGGCGAGCAGTCCATCGTGCCGTTTGACAACCTGCTGCCGCGCCCGCCCGTAGGGAACCCGGAGGCCGATGGGGGCTAGCGGCCGGCTGCGCTCCTGTCTGGGCCTTTCGGCGAGCGGTATAATCACACTTGATGAGCCAACTTAGCCGTCCACGCGAGCCGAAAGGGCAGAGTTCACGGACCGCGGCTCGCGGCACGATCCCTTCGCGCCCGGCATGACGCTCGCGTCACTTCTTCGGCCAGGCGCCACTCAGCCGGCGAAATACGCGCTAGTCGGCGTACTGAATACCCTGTTGGACCTTGCGGTCCTCAACCTGCTCTTCTGGGCCTTCAGCCCGGGACGCGCGATTGGCATCGCCGCCATCAACGTGGTGTCTTACGGCTGCGGGATAGTGAACAGCTACATCTGGAATGCTCGCTGGACGTTTGCCTCGCGCCGGTGGCAGAGTGCGGAGACCATTGCCAGCTTCACAGCCGTCATGATCGTGGCCTGGGGGATCAACACCGCAATAGTGGTGGCCGGGCACGCCATCGCAACGCCGGCGCTCCCTGACAGCGCGGCGCTGAACATCGCGAAGGTTGTCGCCGCGGTGGCCTCGTTCACAGTCGGCTTCATCCTCTGCCGATGGTGGGTGTTCAAGGAGGAGCCGGGGGGAGCGCCGGAGTGAAATCCGCCCGCTGAGCGGCGAGAGCAAGCGGCCGGGTGCGACGGAGGCTCGGGAGACCCGAGGGTATGGCGCTCCGGGACAGTGATTCTGGCATGAAGAGACTAGGCCCTTTTCGCAGTGCCCTGTTCTGGATAGGGCTGGCTGTCACCATAGGAACGCTCGTCCTGGCCTTCCGCGGCCTCCACTGGGCCGAGGTAGGCGAGGCAGTGGGCGACGCCAACTACGGCCTGCTCGCCCTGGCGCTGGTCATCCTGCTGGCGGCTCTCTACGTGCGCGCCCTGCGTTGGGGCGTCCTCTTTTACCCTCGAAGAGGGATGCGCATCGGCAATCTGCTGGGCACCATGAACGTGGGCTACGCGGTCAACAACATCCTGCCGCTGCGCGTAGGGGAGCTGGCCCGCGCCTACGTCATCGGCGAGGTAGAGAACGTGAGCGCCGCCCATGCCCTCTCCACCATCGTCGTCGAACGCACACTTGATACGATCACGGTGGTGGCCATGCTGATGGTCACGCTCCCCTTCATCGACGCGCCGGGCTGGGCGACGGGCCCTGCCGTCTTCCTGGGCGTTGGCTTTCTGAGCCTGGCCGTGCTGCTGGCTACACTCTCGGCGGCCCGGGATCGGGCCATGGGGCTGGTGAGCTGGGGCGTGCGTTTCCTGCCGGAGCGCTATCGACAGCGAACCGAGGAGGCTGTCGATGCCGCCGTCGAAGGGTTCGCGGTCCTGCGACAGCCTGCGGTCGTGGCCCAGGCCGCCGCCTGGTCGGTGGCGTCGTGGCTCCTATCGGCCCTCGTGATGTTCGTGGTGTTGCGGGCCCTCGGCCTGGAGCTGCCCTTCACGGCCGGCGTCTTCGTCATGGCAGCCGTTTCGCTGGGGATGGTGGTGCCTTCCTCGCCGGGCTACATCGGGGTGTTCCACGCTATCGCCATCGAGTCGCTGCAGAACGTCTTCGGCGTGGACCGCAACGGGGCGGCCAGCTTCGCCCTGGTGCAGCACGCCATCATCTACCTGGTGCCCATCGTTATCGCCGCCGTCTTCCTCTGGCGAGAGCGCCGCACCTGGCAACAGGTGCGCCTCTGGGCCCGCGGCGGGGCGCCCGTCGAAGAGGTCACAGGTCCGGGCTCGGAGTGAGCGAGCACACGGGATAGGGGCAGGAGACAGCGGTCCGCGGCCGCGGACCTCTAGGTGCGCTGACCTACCGGCAGGGCTGTGGCGTCCTGGGTCATGCCGGCCCAGGCGTGAGGGTGGATCTGGTGTGGCCGGCCGACCCCCAGGTAGGTGAAGCCGTGCTCTCTGGCCGTGGCCGGGTCCAGGACATTGCGTCCGTCCGCCAGGATGGGGCTGGCCATGCACTCCCTGAGCCTGGTCAGGTCAAGCGAGCGGAACTCCTCCCACTCGGTGGCGATGATGAGGGCGTCGCAGCCCTCGGCGGCCTCGTATGGGTCAGGGCAACAGGACATCTCGGGCAGGGCGGCCTGGGCGTTCTCTTCGGCGCAGGGGTCGTACGCCCTGACCGCGGCTCCCTCGTCCTGCAACAGGCGGATGAGGTCGAGGGCGGGGGCATCGCGGACGTCATCCGTGCCGGGCTTGAAGGCGAGCCCGAGGACGGCGATGCACTTGCCCCTGATGCTGCCGAGCGCCTCCCCCAGGCGGCGAACCAGCCGCTGGCGCTGCTCCAGGTTGACCCGGCTGACCGCGTTCAGGAGGTGGGCAGGATTGCCCTGGGCGGTGGCCATGTGGATGAGGGCCTTGACATCCTTGGGGAGGCAGCTTCCGCCGTAGCCGAGGCCGGCTTTCAGGAACTCGGGGCCGATGCGGGGGTCAGAGCCCATTCCCAGCGCTACCTGGGTGACGTCGGACCCCAGCGCCTCGCAGATGGAGGCCATCTCATTGATGAAGGAGACCTTGGTGGCCAGGAAGGCGTTGGAGGCGTACTTGATCATCTCGGCGGTCTTGGCGTCGGTGATGAGGATTGGGCGATCCAGAGGGGCGTAGAGCTCGGCCACCCGGGCCGCGTGCTGAGGGTCACGACAGCCCACGACAACGCGGTCCGGATGGAAGAAGTCGTGGACGGCCGTTCCTTCGCGCAGGAACTCGGGGTTGGACACCACGGCCCGAGCCACGCAGCCGCCGTTCTGGGCGCCCAGGATGTTCTCGACCCTCTCCGCAGTACCCACGGGCACCGTGCTCTTGTTGATGACGATGGGTCGCCTTCCGTTGACGGTCCTGCGGATGCTCTTGGCGGCCTCCCACACGTACTGGAGATCCGCCGCGCCCTGCGCCGTAGAGGGTGTGTTGACGGCAATGAAGACGAAGTCGGCGTCCGCCAGCCCCTCCTCGTAGGAGGTAGTGCAGCGGAGCGTCCCGCGGGCGCTCCCCTTCTCCACTAGAGGCTGGAGGCCGGGCTCGTAGATGGGCAGGTACCCCTGCCGCAAGCGGGCGATCTTCCGCTCGTCGACGTCCAGGCAGGCCACGCGGTGGCCCATGTCAGAGAGGCAGGCCGCCGTGACCAGGCCTACGTATCCCGCTCCCACGATGCAGATGGACTCGCTGCCGTTGTTTCCATACATAGATAGGGACACCGGGGCCGGCACTCGCGCGCATGCCGCGCGACCCGCCGTAGCTGCCCATGACCTATGTCGGCGGCTCGGTCAGCCGAAAAGAGTAGGGGAATCCCTGAACCGGGGGTACTCCCGGCGGTACTCCTGCCGATACCGCTCCAGCCGGACCCGCCTAGAGGCCCCGGTCCACCAGGAGGGCGCAGAGGTCGGCGGTGCGGCAGGCGTAACCCCACTCGTTGTCGTACCAGGCCACCACCTTCACCATCTCGCCCTCCATGACCATGGTGCTGAGGGCGTCCACGATGGAGCTGGCGGGGTGCCCCTTGAAGTCGATGCTCACCAGCGGCTCTTCCTCGTACTCCAGGACGCCCTTGAGGGGCCCGGCCGAGGCGGCCTTGAAGGCGCCATTGACCTCCTCCACCGTGACTTCGTGCTCCAGGTCCGCCACGAGATCGCAGACGGAGACGGTGGATGTGGGGACCCGCAGGGCCATGCCGTGCAGCTTGCCCTTCAGGTCGGGGATGACCAGGGTGACCGCTCGGGCCGCTCCCGTGGTGGTGGGGATGATGTTGAGGGCGGCGGCGCGCGCCCGGCGGAGGTCGCTGTGCACCACGTCCAGGATGCGCTGGTCATTGGTGTAGGCATGGATGGTGGTCATGAGGCCGCGGCGGATGCCGAAGGCGTCGTGCAGCACCTTCACCACCGGGGCGATGCAGTTGGTGGTGCAGGAGGCGTTGGAGATGACGTGGTGCCGACCGGGGTCGTACATGTCCTGGTTGACGCCCAGGACCACGGTCAGGTCCTCATTCCGGGCGGGCGCCGAGATGATCACCTTCTTGACGCCGTCGCTCAGGTGGGCCCGCGCCTTCTCCGCATCGGTGAAGGCGCCGGTGGACTCCACCACGATCTCCGCACCCACCTCCTTCCACGGGATCCGGGCGGGGTCGCGCTCGGAGAAGACGCGGACGGTGGAGCCGTCCACCTGGAGGTCGCCCTTCACGACC
>CAZFGZ010000063.1:0-10602 GCA_964518585.1 uncultured Dehalococcoidia bacterium
GGGCTGCCCCTGGCGCGCCCTGCTCCGCCTGGCGGGCGGCGACCTGAACGCCGTCGTGGGCCTGGCGGGCCTCGTGGCCGGCGTAAGCCTCGGGGCGTTCTTCATCCGAGGCGGCTACAACCTCGGCCGTGCGCAGAGGTCGCCGCTTGTCGTGGGCCTGGTACTTCCGTTGGCCGCGGTCGGCCTGCTGCTGCTCGCCATCCTCACGCCTGAGTTCGGGCGGGACGCCGACGGTAACCACATCGGCCCTATTTTCGAGAGCATCGAGGGGCCAGGCGCATTGCACCCGGCGATCTGGATATCGCTGGTTGTGGGAATGGCCGTGGGCGTGCTTGCGCAGCGCACTCGTTTCTGCACCATGGGCGCCATCCGCGACTTCGTCCTCATCAGAGATAGCCACCTGCTGAGCGGGGTTCTCGCCCTTCTGGCCGTCGCGTTGATCACTAACGCCGCCATCACCGGGATCACCGATCAGGACCTGCTGAAACTCGGCTTCACCGACCAGCCGGTGGCTCACGACAATCATCTGTGGAACTTCCTGGGCATGGCGCTTGCCGGGCTCTGCTTCGCCCTTGCCGGAGGTTGCCCCGGCAGGCAGCTCTTCCTGTCCGGCGAGGGTGATGGTGATGCAGCCGTGTTCGTGTTCGGCATGGTCACCGGCGCCGCCTTCTCCCACAACTTCAACCTCGCCAGCTCGCCTGCCGGTACCAGCCCGTACGGCCCGGAGGCGGTCATTGCCGGCCTGCTGGTGGTAGCAGCCATCGGCTTCGCGGCAATGGATAAGGCCTGGTTAGCAGGATGGTGGAGGAAGGCTTTCGCCGAGCGGCAAGTCGCTGCCTCGGGCCAGACGCAGAAGTGATTCTGCTGCCGCAAGTCGCCTCTGCCGACGAATCACTCGTTGGGAGAGAAGCGAAGGGGCACTAGGAGGTGCGATGCCATTTCTAAGACGAAGGAAGCCTTCCTTCGAGGGCGGGGGATTGGTGCTCTTCGAGGATGTGCAGGATGCGATGACCGCCGAGAAGGTGCTGAGGAAGGCCGACTATGCTGTCAAGCTCGTTGCTCCACCGCCGGAGTTGCGCAAGGGCTGTGACCTCGCGCTGGAGGTGAACTTGGTGGAACGGCCTGGCATCGAGCGGCTGCTCAAGGAGAGAGACGCCCGCTATGTCAGCGTCGCTCCCTCTAAGGCCGGCAGCTCAGGACTCCTCGAAGTAGTCAAGACGACCGATTTCGGCGACCAGTTAATGGTGAGAGCAGGCAATATGAAGCTCTCTTTCGACAAGGCCAGCGGCATCATCGTCAACGTCTCAGGCGGAGGCTGCCCCGACATCCCGTACCTGCACTGGGAGCTCGTGAACAAGAGGCTGACCGAGGCCCCCCGTCCTAGGGACATCGGCTTCACGCTCTGCGGCCTGATGCTGGACCGAGCCCTTGAAGAGTGCCTGGCTCTCTGGGAGGGGGATGAACAACGATGATGCTCATTGCCGGGACGATCCCCATAAGGGACTTCCCTCTGACCAGGGGTTGCGCCGTGCGCGAGGGGGAGGACCTGATCGTTGACGGGCGTCGCGTCCCCTGCGCCCAGGGCACGGGGGCGATGATCAGCGCGTCCCTGGCCGCCATCGACTACCTGAACCTCGAGGCTCCCCAAGTCATGATCGCGGGAGACATTGGGCAGGGCAAGGGCAGCCGAGAGATCTATGAATATCTCATCCAGACGATCGATGATATCTGTCCGCAGGTAATGGCCCTGCACTACTGTCTTCCCGTCATGGCCCTTATGAGGAGGCTC
This sequence comes from uncultured Dehalococcoidia bacterium, assembly GCA_964518585.1. GTDB lineage: Bacteria > Chloroflexota > Dehalococcoidia > DSTF01 > CAZFGZ01 > CAZFGZ01. The sequence goes on from CAZFGZ010000063.1 coordinate 1,790, forward strand.
TGCGAATCGGTGGAGAGGTGTTCCAGTAAGCCGGTCATGATCGCCGATGCCGGCGCGATGTACGCCGCGAAGGCGGCTGGACTGGCGCAACGTTTTGATGCCTTCACTCCGGATGCCAGTGAGATGGCATTCCTGGCTGATTCTGACGCCACCCACCCTGCCTATGTCGCCAGACACCTCTTCGACGCTGACACAAGCCGGACTCCACAGCTCGTTGCCGCTGCTTATGAGCACGCAAACGCAGCGAGACTACTGCTGGTCAAGGGGGCTACTGACTACGTCGTCCACAGCGGCGATATTGTGGCTACCGTGGATGAGCCCGACGTGCCCGCGCTGGAGGCGGTTGGGGGGACCGGAGACACCATCACCGGCCTTCTATCCGCCTTCATCTATGCCGGGCTAGAGCTGCATGAGGCAGCCATAATCGCCGCCAGGTCGAACCGGATGGCGGGCAAGTTCGCGCAGGCTACCCCAGCGACCAGCATTCAGCAGATCGTGAATCAGTATCAGGCAGTGTTCAAAGAGTATCTCTGCCAATGGAGCGGAGTCTGCTATGAGGTAGGAGGGCAACAATGATTGAGGTCGATGTACGGGGTTTCTCCTGCCCCATTCCGGTAGTCAAGACCAAGAACGCCATGGATGAGAATCCCATGGAACCTGTAGGCGTCCTCGTGGAGAGCGCGGTCTCGAAGGAGAACGTATCGCGCCTGGCCAGGAGCAGGGGATACTCTGTGGCAGTTGAAGATGTTGAGGACGGTTTCCATCTCGTGCTGAGCCCACCCGGGAAACAATAGGGCGCGATACCTAGAAGCCGCCTACTGGCGGCGGAAGCGGGAAGAAACGCGTCGCGCCAGTTCTGTAGCGACTGTGGGGTCGCTTCGCGATTCGACCGGACCGACTTGACTTCGCCCGGCCGTAAGCCGATCATCGGCCCGAGTAGGAGGTCGCGGCATGCAAGGCGAAACAGTCGGCTCGTCCGCAGCGAGCGGTGGACGAACCGACACCGTGCCCGTGGTGGAGATGTCCGGCGTCAGCCGGGTGTTCCGCATGGGCGAGGTGGAGGTCCACGCCCTCAGGGAGGTTGACCTGGCGTTCGGGCGCAGCGAGCTGGCGGTGGTCCTGGGCCCCAGCGGCTCCGGCAAGACCACCCTTCTGAACCTGCTGGGGGGCCTCGACCGCCCCACTTCGGGGGTCATTCGCTACGGCGACGTGGACATCACCGCCCTGTCCGACGGGGAGTTGGGCCGCTTCCGGCGCAACCACATCGGCTTCGTCTTCCAGTTCTTCAACCTCATCCCTACGCTTACCGCGCGGGAGAACGTGGAGTTCGCGGCTGAGCTGGTCTCCTCCGACCGTGAGGCCATCGATGCCCGCGTTGGTGAGGTTCTCTCGACGGTGGGCCTCCAGGAGCGCGCGGACCACTTTCCGAGCCAGCTCTCCGGCGGAGAGCAGCAGCGGGTGGCGATCGCCCGGGCCCTGGCCAAGGACCCCGACCTGGTGCTCTGCGACGAGCCCACAGGCAACCTGGACTTCCGCACGGGACGCCAGATACTGGGGTTCCTGCAGGAGCTAACGGCGGAGCGCGGGAAGACCTGCGTGCTGGTCACCCACAACAGCGCCATCGCCGCGATCGGCAACCGCGTGATCAGACTGCGCGACGGGCTCGTGCAGTCGGACGAGGCCAGCCCCAACCCAACTCCCGCGTCGCGAATCGAATGGTAGCGCCGTAGGCCGGTGGGACGAATGAGCGGCAGGAAGATCAACCTCCTGGTCATCCGCGACATCATGGCGCGCAAATTCCAGTTCGGCGCGCTCATGGTCATCGTGGCGCTGGGCATCACTATCTACGTCTGCCTGGCCGTTGCCTTCGCCAATATCCGCAGCTCTTACGACCGCACGTACCGGGAGACGCACTTCGCCGACTTCACGGTGAAGGTCGGGGAGGCGCCTGACTCGGTCGTCGATGAGGTGCGCGGTCTCCCCAACGCGAGGTGGGCGGAGGGGCGGCAGGTCATCGACACGGGCCTGCTCCTCTCCGAGGGCAGGCTGATCCAGGCCCGGCTCATCGGGGTCCCCAGCGACCGTCGGCCCACCGTCAACGACGTAGTGCTGGAGTCGGGACGGTACTTCCAAGCCGGCGATCGGGACGCGGTCCTCCCGGTTCGCAGCTTCACCGACTTCCATGAGCTCGAGGATGGGGACGCGATTCAGGTGTACACGCCGGGAGGCCTTCACGCGCTGACGATCGTGGGAAGCGTATCCAGCGCGGAGTACCTGATCCTCGCCGCGAGCACGCAGGACTTCCTGGCCAGCCCGCGACGCTTCGGCGTGTTCTTCGTGCCGGAGGAGGAGCTTGAGACGCTCTTCGGCAGGGAGGGACAGATCAACGAGGTCAGCGTGGTGGTGGAGAGGGAGAGCGAGCGGGAAGACACCATCTCGGCAACGACCGGGCTGCTGGCGCCATACGGAGTGCAGCAGACGATCCGTGACGAGGACCAGCCCAGCAGGGCCGCCACCGAGCTGGACCTGGAGGGGGCGCAGGAGTTCGCGACCCTGCTCCCGGGGCTCATTCTTATCGTCGGCGCCTTTGCCATCTACATCGCCATGAGCCGGCTGGTGCGGGCCCAGCGAACGATCATCGGGCTGGCTCGAGCGGTGGGCTACGGCGCAAGAGAGATAGTCGCCCACTACCTGCTGATAGCGATGGCAGTGGCGCTGGCAGGCGGCGTGGTGGGCGTGGCGCTTGGGTACGGGCTTTCTGTCGTTCTCACGAACGCCTACGCGTCTGCCCTCAGCATCCCGCTGGTGAGCAACCGGTTCCAGGCCGAGCCCATCGCGATCAGCGTGGTGCTGAGCATCGTGGTCGCGCTGGCGGCGGCCGCGATCCCTGCCTGGTCGGCGGCGCGCATGCTGCCCGCCCCGGCGATGCGTCCCTCGCCGGAGGTGGCCGCGGCGCGGGGGTCGGTGCCGCTCATCGAGCGGGTCGTCGGACTGGGGCGGCGTCCGCCGATGCTGCTGCGGCTCTCCGTTCGCAACATCTGGCGAGCGCCGCGCAGGACCCTCTACACGGTCGGCGCCATAAGCCTGGGCCTGGTGCTGCTGGCGGTAGGGTTCTCCACCTTTGACAGCATGAACTTCTTGATGGACAAGCAGTTTGGCGAGACGTACCGGTGGGACCTCGCCGGCATGTTCTCCTCGCCTCAGAGCGAGGACGCACTGGCTGAGATCAGCTCCATCCAGGGCGTTGAGCGGGCCGAGCCGGCCTACTTCGCCCTCGCCGAAGCGACGGCTGGAGCGCGGAGGAACAATCTGCAACTGCTGGCCCTCTCACCCGGACAGGAACTGCATGGGTTCGACCTGGAAGGGGGCAGCGACCCTGAGGAGGCGCTGGGCAAGGGCGACATCATCCTTACGAGCGGTGTGGCCGGCCAGTTGCACGTGCAAGCCGGCGACAGCGTCGAGATCAGGACCGAGGGGGGTTCGGCGTCGCTCGAGGTGGGCGGCGTGAGCAAGGAGGCCATGGGCGGCCTCGCGTACGTCTCGATGGAGGCCAAGGACGGCCCTCTTGGGCTTCCCACGGGCTTCAACAGCGTCTTCCTGCGTACGACGAGCCCTTCGCTGGACCGTGACGTCCAGGCCGAGCTCTACCGGATGCCCGACGTGGAGGGCGTGCAGATCAGGCAGGAGATCCGCGACGACTTCGAGGAGGTGATGGGGCTCTTCAACGTCATGATCTGGTTCGTGGTTGCCTTCTGCCTTGTGATGTCCGCCGCGATCGTCTTCAACACGATGACGGTGAACGTGCTGGAGCGAGAGAGGGAGACGGCCACGATGCGCACCATCGGCTCGAGCGGGCTGTCGGTGGCGGTCATGCTCGTGAGCGAAGGTCTCGCGTTCAGCCTGCTGGCCATCGCGCCGGGGCTGATCCTGGGCACCTGGGTGAGCTCCTATCTCATCCAGGCCTTCAACTCGGAGTTCCTCACGATGTCGTTCCACATGTACGCGCAGACCTACGTCATGATCTCGGTCCTGGTCGTCGTAGCTGCGCTGCTCTCCACCCTCCCATCGATCCGCTACTCCATCCGGATGAACCTGGCTGAGGCGACGAAGGTCCTGACCTAGGGGCAGAACCCATCGCTAGCGCCCGCTCCCGGTCGCCGCGGCGCGCCCGGGTCGGCCCGCGGCTCGTGCGGCGCGCGGTCCTCAGGGGCCGCAGCCAACCCCCACTCGCTCACGTGGCAGGCGAGGAGCAGGCAGTCGAGCCCAAGTAATGCAAACTGCTGCACATAAGAAGCTTGACAACGAGATAGTCTACGAATAGGCTACCGGCGACGTGGTGGCCATTTCCAGGTCGGCTCTGCTGTGATGATCTGGGTCGCGCGGGACGCGCATCCGCGCGTCAAAGGGAGGTGCGTCATGAAGCGGGCGCTTCTGATCGCTGCTCTAGTGGCAATTGCATTGGCGTTGTCGGATACGCTGCCGCTGGCGTCGGCGCCCAACGTAGCGGCAGCGGAACCGCCTACGCCGTCGGGGGCGACAATGCCGAGCCCAGCTAACTTCGCATTCGATGCGCCCCCGACGCAAGAGGACCCCGTTCCCAACTGGACTGCCAGTGCACATGCCGAGGTCCGCTCTGACGGCCCCTGGGGCAACTACTCATACTTGCCCGTTGGTGTCCTCTACACAAGCTCCATAAGATCTGATTGGCTCACGCTCCCCGGCAGTGCGGCGATCCTCACCTACAACTTGGCGCACATCTACAACCCCAACAACCCTGGAGACAACCACTTCGAGATCACTCTGGACGTCCAGGGTGGACCTCAGCAACAGCAAGTCGACTACGTCTATGGGGGCGAATGCGATGATATCTGGCGCGTGCGCAGCTTCGATGTCTCGAACCGGGCCGGCCAGGTTGTCAGGTTCAGGATCCTGAGCAGCGGCCAGGGCGCGCTTGGCATCGACAACTTCGGCGCCAACCTGGGACTGGATGTGTTTGGCGGGGCCGCCTCGACAGAGGACCCGGTCGACACGTCGACCGGCGCCTTCCTGCACTCTCACACTGACATCCTCATCCCCGGACGAGGCATGCCTCTGGAGTTCACCCGCAGCTACACCTCTCAATCTGACTACGCGGGCAGCCTTGGGCATCGGTGGACGCACAACTACGAGATGCGCCTGGAGAATGTCCAGTCAGGCGATCCCGATCTGGAGAACTGGAAGACCGTCCGCTATCCAACCGGGCAGACCGCCACCTTCAAGTACGTCGGCGGCAGCTACCAGCCGCCCCACGGCAGCCAAGACACCCTCACCGACAACGGTGACGGCACCTACACCCTCACCACGAGGTCGCAGGTCAGTTACAACTTCGATTCGGAGGGGAAGCTCACCAGCATCGCCGATCGCAACGGTAATACCACCACCCTAGCGTATGACGTCGACGGCTACCTGAGCACCGTCACCGAACCCGGCGGCCGGCAGCTTGTCTTCGATGTGGACGCCGAGGGCAGGATCACACAGATCACGGACCCCTTGACCCGCACGGTCGGCTTCACCTACGACGTGGACGGCGACCTGGTGACGGTCACCGACGTCAAGGGCGGCGAGGCCGAGTTCACCTACGACAACCACCGCATGCTGACCGTCGAGGACGCCAACGACAACCTCCAGACCACGAATACTTACGACACCGCCAACCGCGTCGTCGAGCAAACCGACGCCATGGAAGAAGTCACCTGCATCTACTACGGCGTCGGGCCGTCCTACACCAGCGAGAACTGCCCGGGCGTCTCGCCGGCCCCTGTGCCCGGCCAGACCATCGTGGTCGACCAGCGAACACACAAGACAACCTTCTACTACGACAAGCACTTCCGGACCGAAGCCACCGAGGATTCGTTCGGGAAGGTCACGCTCTTCACCTACGAGGCGCCGGGCGCTCTTTGCTCGCCCGCCGATGACGGCAACCTCTGCTCGGTGACCGACCCCCTCGACCACACCACGCGTCTCACGTATGACGCCAACGGCAACGTCCTCTCGGTGACCGACCCTCTGAGCAACCCCTGGACCTTCACGTACACGGACCTCAACGACATCGAGGTGGAGACCGATCCGCTGGGCCGCCAGACGGAGTACGGGTATGACGCCAGCGGCAACCTCACCTCCATCACCCGCAAGGACGAGCTGGGCACGCCGCTGGCCACCACCAACCTCGTGCGCGACCCGGACAACGGCGACCTGACGGAGATCGAGGACGCCAACCACCACACCACCAGCTTCACCTACGACAGCTACGGCCTCCTGGACACGGTGGACGGACCGCTTACCGGGCCGCCCAACGACCTCACCGACTACCAGTTCGACATCGGCGGCCGTCTGACGTCAGTCACGGACGCCGAGAGCAACGCCACCTCGTTCGCGTACGACGTGCAGAACAACGTCACCCAGGTCATCGATGCGGAGAACGCCTCCGAAGCTCCCACCAGCTACGGCTACGACGCCAAGGGCAACCGCGTCTCCGTCAGCGACGCGAGCCGGCACGCCGTGGGGTCGGCCGAGACGGGAATCGAGGAGTGCGGCGCGTCCGGCACCGGCAACGGAGCCGACGACGACGGCGACACGGTGAAGGACGACGGCTGTCCGTCGAGCCTCTTTGCGTACGACGAGGCAGACCGTCTCACGTCGGTCACCGACGCCCTGGGTCGCGTCACCTCCTACGAGTACGACGAGGCGGGCAACCTCGAACAGCGCACGGACGCCCGCGGCCTCGTCACGGAGTACTTCTACGACGAGGTCGACCGGCTCACTCGCATCGAGTACCGGACCGGCGAGACCCTGACGGACGAGGTCGACTACACGTACTACGACGACGGCCTCCGCCAGAGCATGACCGACTCCACCGGCACCACCTCCTACGAGTACTTCGCCAACCACCAGCTCGAGAATGTGACTGGCTCTTCGGGCGACGTTGTCCAGTACACCTACGACGCCGTCGGCAACCGCGAGTCCATCACCTACCCCGATCCCACGAAGGTGGTGGAGTACGAGTACGACGCCTTCGACCGCATGGAGACGGTAACGGATTGGCTGGGCAACGAGACGGTCTACGACTATGACAGCGTGGGGAACCTTGAGGAGACTACCTACCCGGCGGGGACCGGCCTGGTGAGCACCCGCATCTATGATGACGCCGACGGTCTCACCAGCGTGGTCAACGAGAACGGCGGCGGCCCCATCTCCAGCTTCGAATACGAGCTGGACGCCGTGGCCAACCGCACGCGGGTGGTCGACGATGCGGGCCTGACCCAGTACGCCTACGACGACCTGTACCGGCTGGAGACGGTGGTGGGTCCCGAGTCTGAGCTGGATACTTACACCTACGACGAGGCGGGCAACCGGCTAACCAGACAGGGCGAGCGATACGCCTATGACGACGCGGATGAGATGGTGAGCGCGTTCATGCTGCTGGACACGGACGGTGACGGCTGCACGGACGAGGAGGAGGTGGGAGAGGATCCGGCCCTTGGCGGGCAGCGCGACCCCGATAACCCCTACGACTTCTATGACGTGCCCGTACCCACCGCCTTCAGCGGCGGCACCCTGGCCGACAGGGATTGGGCCGTTAGCATTATGAAGGACGTGCTGGCGGTCCTGGAGTACAGCGGCACCTCAGACGGTGGCCCGCCGAACGCGGGCGGCAGGCAGTACAACCAGGACAACAACGGCGACGGCCTGGACGATGGACTACTGTACGATCGCTCGCCGGGTGCAACGTGGTCGGATGCGCCGGACGGCGCCATCACCATGATCCAGGACGTGCTCCTGGTGCTCGCCCAGACGGGCCATTCCTGCGCGGGGCCGCTGACCTACGCCTACGATGAGAACGGCAACCAGACCGGCCGCGGGGCGGACAGCTTCGAGTACGACCACGAGAACCGGCTCGTGGAGGCGGTGGTCGAAGGGATCACCTGGCTCTACGGGTACAACGGGGACGGCCTGCGGGTGAGCCGGAGCGTGGACGGCGCCACGACGGAGTACACCTGGGACGTAGGCTCCGCCCTGCCGGTCATCCTCCAGGAGACTAGTGGCGGCGGGACCACGTACTACGTGTACGGCCTGGACCTCATCGCCAGCATCGAGGATGGGGTGGCGACGTACTTGGTGTACGACGGCCTCGGCTCAACGCGGCAGCTGGCGGACGGCGGAGGGAGCGTAGTAGGGACGTACGAGTACGACGCCTTCGGGTCGGTGCATGAGCACAGTGGCGTGCAGACGGAGTGGACGTACACGGGCGAACAGGGTGACCCGAACGGGTTGGTGTACCTGCGCGCCCGCTACTATGATCCTGCCATCGGGCGGTTCCTGAGCAGGGACCCGGCGCGGGCCGGACACCCATATGTCTACGTAGGGAACAATCCGGTGAATTCAGTTGACCCATCTGGGCTAGATGGGGATGAGCCCAAGCCCTTCCCGCTGCCTCTGAACCCAGAGGAGGTGGAGGCCAAGTGCACCGAAGAGTTGGAGATATGCCTCGAGTACGGGCTTGAGCGCGGCTTCCGCCGCGATGCGTTTCCGTTTGTCTGCGGTCCACTCTACTTGGACTGTCTTGAATCTAAAACAGCGTTCTTTGACAGAAGCGTGTACGAGGCCAGGTACGGATCGTTTCCGAAAGTACCCAGAGGGAGCGGACCATACTTCAGCAATCTCATCGGCTGGCTGAAGACGCTGGACCCGCGGCAATGGCGGCTTCCCGCAACCGGCACCGGGGGCTATCTCTCTGCAGACAAGGAGGGCCGTGGCTTGATGTGCGATAGCTGGCA
>CAZFGZ010000064.1:0-305 GCA_964518585.1 uncultured Dehalococcoidia bacterium
ACGGGACTGGGAGCGCAAGCACGTCGAGGAGAGGGAGCCTGTCCTGCTTGCGAACGAGACGATGGTCTCGCGGATGTACGGGGCGCTGTGGGCCGCTCGTGGCATCTACAGGGCTTGGAGGCCCGGCCACATCTATCTCACCAACAGGCGGCTCATCCTTTTCCGCACCCAGCCTGCGGAGACACTCCTGGAGGTACCCCTTCACAGCATCAGGGACTACGCCGTCCGCAGAGAGACCCACTTCACCGGACGCGAGCGAGACCTGCTCTACCTGACGCTTCGCTCGGACCGTTCCGTCTGCCTTT
>CAZFGZ010000064.1:315-10486 GCA_964518585.1 uncultured Dehalococcoidia bacterium
AACGGAGATGAAGGGCATGGGCGACCCGCTCGTTGAAGGGGCCGCTTCACCCTTCGCCGCACTCGATGGGGAGGCGGCGGTGCTCATGGCCGGGGAGACGATCAAGGCCGAGAGCAGGATGTGGCACCAGGTTCCCAGAGTGGGAATCCTGGGCGACACGTGGAGGCCCGGCAGGCTCTATCTCACTGAGAGCCAGCTCATCTGGTGGTGCGATACTGACCGGCAGGTCCAAATCGAAGTGCCGGTTGGGCGCCTGGTCGGGGCTGACGTGGAGACGATGGACCTTGGCGGCCTCGTCGGCGAGAGGCCCGTGCTCTCATTGCAGTACCGCAACTCGCACGGGCTGGAGACGGCCCTCCTCACCGGCGAAGGGCTCCAGGAGTGGAAACAGGTCATCGAGGCTCTCGCCGAGGGAACGGAGGCCTGTCCGCGCTGCGGTGGGCTCGCCTCCAGGGAGCGACTGCTGGAGCAGGGCTGCCCAAGCTGCCATTGGAGCAGGCCGCTGCCCGAGCCTCAGCCGGTGGCCGCAGGCCCCGGCTAGGGCGGACTGCCGCCAAAGGAGTCGAGAGCTTGGTAGTCGATATCGACGAAGGGAATCTGAAGGCGGGCCTGCTCGCCCTGGTGATCAGCCTGGTTGAGGTCATCAAGGACGCCCTTAAGCTCCAGGCCTTCAAGCGCATGGAGGGTGGAAGCCTGACTGAGGAGGAGATCGACCGGCTGGGACAAGCCCTCGCCGATCTTGATGCCGCTCTGGAGCAATTGAAGGCCGATCAGGGTATCGCCGAGGCTGTGGAGCAGGTCCGGGACGGGCTCGACGACCTTGTCGAGAACGTCCTCGACAAGTTCCTCAATCCGGAGTCATGGGTGGAAGAGGCCGAGAGGTCAGATCGCGTGAGGGTACGCTGACGTGACGCAGAAGTTTCAACCTGCCCTGGCCCCCTCTGAGCGAGAGATCCTGCACGAGCAGGGAGCATACACCTCCGGCCGGTCATGGAAGCTCGGCGAGTTCTGCCTGACCAGCCAGAGGCTGCTCTTCGGCCATATGCACAGGCAGTTCGTGGAGATAGACCTGGGGCGCGTAGAAGACCTGTGCGTGGGGAAGAAGGTCTTCATGCTGGCTAACAAGCGCTGCCTCGTCCTCACCTATTGGGATGGCGCAGGCGTCAAGCGCCGGGAGGCCTGGATAGTCAACGCTCACATCGAGGGGTGGTGGAGCGCCATCGCACAGCTCCTCGCCGAGCGGGGGCTGCAGGTGCAGGAGCAGAACGAGGCGAGCGAGGAGGCGGCCAGCACCGGCCCGCAGCGCCCTGGGGAGAGATTCTGCGCAAGGAACGACCCTAGAGCAGCCGGGCCGGCCCTGCGCATGGGACGGCGCGACGCCGCCCAGGGGCGCAGGGAACGCCTCCAGACCGTGCTGGCGGAGACGCGCGGGGAAGAGAAGGCCGGGCGGCTCCAGGCGAGAGATGTCGCGGAGGTCGCCCGCCTATTGGACCGTCGCAGCGCCAAGATGCTCTGGCACCTCTGGAAGAACCGTCACTACACGCTGGACGAACTGAAGGCGATGCTGGATGAGAGCTCACACATGGGCGTGCTCGTCCGCATCAGGGAAGTGGTCAACCCGGCGGCCGTGTGCGTCCTCGGCAAGCCCATCCTGGTCTTCGAGCGGTCGCGAATGGACTACGAGAGCGGCGAGCGGGTGCTCCATAGCTGGTGGCTTAACGAGGTGCCTGCGGGCGACACCCACGACACCGGCGGATTCGTTGACATCCTTGATGAGGGCGATTACTTTCTCCTCCTCGTGGAGCTCCCGGGTGCCCGCGAGGAGGAGATACGGGTGGAAGGCAGGGACGGCCGGCTCTCGGTGACCGTCGACAGCGCTGAGGCCAGGTACTACAACGCGATTCCCCTACCCGCCGGCGCCGACGCCGCCGATCTCAGCGCAACATACCGGAACGGCATCCTGCAGGTCAGGCTAGGCAAGGGGTCTGTGTGATGGAGAGCCAGGACCACATCGGGAACGGGGCCAGCGCCAGGTACGTCTACGCGGTCATTCCCCGCGCGGGCGGTGAGGACTTCCGCGCCATCGGCGTTGGTGACGCCCGCGTCTACACGCTGGCACACCGAGACGTAAGGGCCGTCGTCCACGACTGCCCGCCCGTGCCCTATCAGGGCGAGCCGGAGGCCGTGGCGGGCTGGGTGAAGGTTCACAACGACGTCATCGATAGGGCCTGGGCCGAGGCCGGCTCCGTCCTGCCCATGCGGTTCGATGTCATCGTCAAGGCGGACGGCGAGCGGTCGGCCGAGGAGAACGTTCGCCAGTGGTTGGAGGCAGAGCACTCCGCGCTCAAGGCCAAGCTGGACGAGTTCCGGGATAAGGTCGAGCTCGGCGTTCAGGTGCTTTGGGACCCGGCGGTCATTGCTCAGCGGATCGTCGAGAGCAGTGAAGAGATCGGGGCGTTGCGCGCTGAGATGGCGACCAAGCCTCGAGGCGCGGCCTACTTCCTCGAGCACAAGATGGCCAGCGTGGTCAAGGAGGAGATGGAGCGAGAGGCCCAGAGGGACTTCGCCACCTGCTACGAGCGCCTCAAGGAGCCTTCGGAAGGCATTCACGTCAACAAGGTGAGGAAGCAAGAGGATAGGGCGATGATCGCGAACCTGTCGCTGCTGGTTCGCAGGGAGAGAGTGCAGGAGATCGGGGCCGTCCTCAGCGAAGTGGGCAACGAACAGGGGGTGGAGGTCCGCTTCACGGGACCATGGCCGCCCTACACCTTCGCTGCCACCGTTGGAGCGATCGGAGGGGAGCCGGAGGCTTCGCGGCGGGGTGATGACAGTTGAGAAGAGCGAGGCCTCGAAGACCCTGGTGGAGTTCGTGGACCGCGTCCTGGACGGCGGCATCGTTATCGTTGACCGCGACGTACTTCTCTCGATCCTCGGCCTGGGGTTGCTCGCTCTGGAGGCGCAGGTCGTGACGGTCTCTGCCCGGAGGTATCTCGAGTACGCTGAAGCGGTGGGGTTGATCCCGCTCGAGAGGCCGCGCCACGTGACCGAGTACGTTACGCGCCGCGAGGTGAGGGATCGCGAGGCTCTGCCGAGGAGGATCCTGGGCTGGTTCGTGGGGCTTGTCACCAGGAACCGGCGGGAGAATGAAGAGGGCTAGTCAGATGTCGAGGAGACGATCTATTGGAGGCAGGCCTGAGCCTCGGGCGCGGCCGCTCAGAGGAGCGTGACATGGCCATTTGCCAAAGCGGTGCCAACTTCGAAACCCTCAACTTCGGGTCGGCTGGGGCAGAGCCGGGAGAGCTGGTGGAGATGAAGTGTCGGTATTGCCACGGGCGCGGCATCGACCCCTTCGGATGCCCGGGGCCCAACTCGGTCTGTCAAGTATGCGGCGGCACGGGGACATTTCGTGTTACGACCCCCTTCGAAAACTGCGCCGCCTGCGGCGGGACAGGCCGCCGGCCAGGCCGCCGCCTCACCTGCAGTTCCTGCGCCGGCAGGGGCGTAAAGGCCGCCACAGGACCAATGGTGAGATGCGCAGCCTGCCGAGGTACGGGGATCCAGCCCGCCAGCCCGGCCCGTCTTCCATGTGTTCGTTGCTCTGGGTCAGGGTCTGTGGCGGTGAGGGTCGCACCCGCAGGGCGTGCCGCAGTGAGAGTGTCTGAGGCGGACATGGAGATGGAGCCAGAGCCGTATGCGGAGATGCCTGCTCGGCTGGCGGCCACGCCGCGCAGGAGAGCGCACCTGGCCGGTTTCGTCTCCGGGGGCGAGGGTCAGGCGATGGCCTCTGTCTCCGTTGAGGACAGGGTCTCCGCTTACGTTAGCACCTATCCGGGCGCGGACATCGCCGACGTGCAGGTGCTGTTCGGCATGTCGAAGGAAGAGGCTGGCAGGACACTCAAGCAGATGGTGCGCGGGCAACGGCTGCGCGAGAAGCGCGGGGCCTACTACCCCGCCTAATGGAGAGTCGCACAGCGGGGCTGAGTATGCTCACGCCAAAGCAGATGCGCGTCCTGGACCGGGCCATCGCCGACCTCGGCAGGACAGACCTGGCAGAGCTCCTGACGCGGCTGCGGGCCATTCGAGACGCCGAATTCCGCGACCACATGCGGCAGGTCATACGCGGAGTCGCCGAGTCGCGTGCACTCCGCCGGGCGCGCATTAGTGAGATCCTTGCCGAGGTGCGGGAAGGCAAGGAGGAGTGGCAGCGGCAGCGGCGTGCCATCGCCCGGGCGAAGGCAGAGCACTATGAAGAAAGTCATCGGCATCGACCTGGGGACCACGAATAGCTGCGTGGCCGTCCTCGAGGGCGGCGAGCCCGTTATCATCCCCAACGCCTTCGGCGAACGGATCACCCCATCCGTGGTGAGCGTCAACCCCGCTGGCCAGCTACTGGTCGGTACGCCCGCCAAGCGCTCCGCCATCGTCGACGCCGAGAACACTGTCCTCAGCATCAAGCGCCTCATGGGACGGAAATTCGGCGACAACGCGAAGGAACGGGACGCGGACCTTGCCGTGGGGAGCACCGTCTCCAGCATCAAGCGCTTCATGGGCGTCAAGGTGTACGAGCCGTCGGTGGAGGAGGACAGCAAGTACGTGTCCTACAAGGTCGACCAGGGGGAGAACCACGACGTGCGCGTCTGGCTCGGCGGCAGGCCCCACAGTCCGCCCGAGATGTCGGCCATGATCCTGCGACAGCTCAAGGCGGATGCCGAGGCGTATCTCGGTGAAGAGGTGACGCAGGCGGTCATCACAGTCCCCGCCTACTTCAACGACAACCAGCGCCAGGCCACCAAGGATGCCGGTGCCATCGCTGGACTGGAGGTGTTACGTATCGTCAACGAGCCCACCGCCGCTGCCCTTGCCTACGGCCTCGACCAAAAGGGCGATCAGCTCATCTCCGTCTTCGACCTGGGCGGCGGCACGTTCGACATCTCCATACTCGAGCTCTGTGAGGGAACCCTCGAGGTCAAGGCGGTGAACGGCGACACCCACCTCGGCGGGGACGACATCGATAGGAGCCTGATGGAGTGGCTATGTCAGCGCTTCCGGGACGACGAAGGCATAGACCTGCTTAGTGACCGCATAGCGCTCCAGCGCCTTAAGGACGCTTGCGAAACCGCCAAGATGCGGCTTACGACCGACGAAGCGACCGAGATCAACCTCCCCTTCATCGCCGTCAAGGGGGCGTTGCCCAAGCACCTGGTCGCTCTTCTTGCCCGGCCCGAGCTGGAGGCCCTGACCGCCGATGTAGTGGAGCGGGCGCTCTCGCGCTGCCAGCAGGCGCTGGACGACGCTGGCATAGGGACCGCCGACCTGGACCAGGTCCTGCTCGTTGGGGGCCAGACGCGCATGCCGCTGGTGCGGGAGTCGGTGCGCCGCTTCTTCGGCAAAGAGCCGCACACCGGCCTGAACCCGGAGGAGGTAGTGGCCATCGGAGCGGCGGTGCAGGCGGGAGTTCTCGCGGGAGAGCTGAAGGATGTCCTGCTGCTGGACGTTACCCCCCTTACTCTGAGCATCGAGACCCAGGGCGGTATCGCCACACCACTCATACGGCGGAACAGCACCATTCCCACCAGCGCCAATCAGGTCTTCACGACCGCCGAGGACGACCAGGCCAACGTCGAGATCAACGTCGTCCAGGGTGAGCGCGCCATGGCCGTCGAGAACAGGTCGCTGGGGCGCTTCTGCCTTGAGGATGTCCCGCTTGCCGCGCGCGGCGTCCCCCGAGTTGAGGTGACGTTCTCCATCGACGCCGACGGCATCGTCCAGGTGCGGGCCCGCGACATGGACACCGGTAGCGAGCGCAGCATAACCGTCGCCGCTGACGGCGGCCTCGCAGCTGAAGAGATCGAGCGACTCAGGGCAGAGGCCGAGCGGTTTTCCCGCCTGGACGCCGGCCGGCGGGACGAGATCCGCGCCCGCAACGAGGCCGACACGGCCATCCAGCTGGCCGAGCGGGCCCTCGGCCTCGGGCCGGAAAAGCTAGCTCCTGACATCGCCGCGATCGTCGAGGCCAAGGTTGCGCGGCTGAGGGCGGCGCTCCGGGGCCAGAGCGTCATGCGCATCCAGGTGGCCACCCGGGAATTGAAAGCCATCCTCCCCGCACGGTTCTTCGATACGGCGGAGCGGCCGCCGGACATCGGGGCCCGGTCGAGAGTCCCCGCTGTGCACTGCGAGGACTAACCGGGGCACATCTCAGCATTAAGCGGGCTGTATGTCGGCACCGTTGGTACAGGTGACAGCGGGCCAGGAGCCGGCGCGCGGCCCTCTGGGAGGAGCAGCAGAAACTGGGTCCACAAAGGCTGTTATCTGTCGCAATGGCAAATGGCGACCGTGGCGGATGGCATTCTCCGCCGACGGCATGGGTTGGGCCTTGCCACGCCCCGGGCAGGCTGAGCCCTAGATGAGGAGCGACGATGGGCCGATCGGCATACCTCATAGATAGTGGCCGTCTGGGCTTGCCCGCAAATGCCACAGTTAGCATCTGGATGACATATGGCATTGAGCGCTTGAAAAGCGGCCTGAGTGCAGCTGAGCTACCAGGAGCGATTTCGAGATTGGACACTTTGGTGCCCCCAAGGGATCCTATTCATAATGCGCCGTCCGAAGGTGAGAGTGCATCTCTCAACCGCACACCGGTAAGAGGCAGAAGGTGGGGGGATGGTAACCAAGACCAGGCATCGGCGAGGAGGGGGTGCCTCAAGGCTGGTCCAGACAGGTCAGCAGGTCAATGCCGAGATACGGATGGGATATTGGCAGCCCACACCAGGAAGGCCGAGGCGACGGGCAATCGAAGGGAGGGGAGCCTCTACGGCTCGGTGGGATGGGCAGGGCCGGCCGACCTCCCGCCGCGTCCGTCGCTGCCCTGTGAGGAGGGCGGGTCAGCAGCCAGGGCCGGGCCCGGTGCAGACGGCGGGTCGACGGCTACGGGCGGCGCCGGCGCGATGGCCTCGCGTGGAGCCTGACCGCCCGACCCGTCGGGGGGCGGCGCACCTTCAACGGGGATGGCGTAGGTCTTGCGCAGGGGCACCTCCTTCAGGAAGATGCCCATCACCAGGGAGACAAGAGTGATGCCGGCGCCGATCAGGAAGGCGTGGGTGATCCCCATGGCCAGCGCCGTCTTGGTGGCCAGCAGAGCCTGGTCGTAGAGCTGCTGTCCCTGGTCTCCCAGCCCCAGAAACGCCTCGTGGATCGTCTTCATGGCATCGGGGACAACCAGGATCTGTGGGTCTTGGAGGCGCTGCAGGAGCGGTGCGGGGACGTTCTGGGTCACCTGGGCCGGCGTCTGGCTGACCAACTCGGACTGCAAGCGGCCATTCAGCAGTGAGCCCATGAGGGCCACGCCCAGGGTAGCGCCCACCGAGCGCATGAACTGGATGGTGGAGGTCGTCACGCCCAGCATCTCGTGCGAGGCTGTGTTCAAGGCCACCAGCATCAGGATGGGCATCGCCGCCCCCAGTCCGATGCCCATCACGATCATGTCACGGGTGGCTTCCCCTTGGCTGGAGTTGACGTTCATCTGGGCCAGCATGTACATGCCCAGGGTCATCACCGCCAGGCCGACCGCCAGGAGGATGCGATAGCGCCCCCAACGGCCCAGCACCTGGCCCACGCCAGCGGAGACGATGGACATGGTCAGCATCATGGGCATCGTCACCAGGCCGGAGTTGGTGGCTGAGGTGCCGATGACTGACTGCACGAACAGCGGGATGTAGGACACGCTGCCGAACATGCCCATGGCCGTAAGAAAGGTGACGCCAATGATCACGGCGAAGATAGAGCTGCGGAACAGCGATAGGGGGATGATGGGCTCAGCCGCAGCCCCCTCGATGCGCACAAGAGCCCCGGCGGCGACGAGCGCCAGCACCAGCAGACCGATGATCTCCGGCGAAAGCCAATCGTACTGCGTGCCCCCCCAGCTGAACGCCAGCATCAGCGGCACCACCGCAATCACCAGCGCGCCCATGCCCAGGCCGTCCAGGGGCCGGCGGGGACCCCGCGGCCGGATGGAGGGCATCACCAGGGCGAAGACGACCATGGCGAGGGCGCCGAGGGGCAGGTTCACGTAAAACACCCAATGCCAGCCCAGGTTGTCGGTGATCCAGCCGCCCAGCAGCGGCCCGATGACGCTGGCCGCGGCAAAGGTGCCGGTCATGACCCCCGTCCAGCGGGCCCGCTCCGCCGGGGGGAACACGTCGCCTATGATGGCCCAGGCGGTGGCCATGATCATGCCCGCCCCGAACCCCTGGATGCCGCGGCAGAGGATGAGCTGGGTCATGCTCTGAGAGGTGCCGGCCAGGGCGGACCCCAGCACCAGGATGGCGATGCCGATCAGGAAGAACGGCTTGCGCCCAAAGAGGTCCGTGAGCCGACCCACCACCGCCACAGTGGTGGTGGAGGTGACCATGAAGGCGGTGAACACCCAGGCGATGTGCTGAAGGCCCTGAAGGTCGGCGACCACGTGCGGCAGCGCCGTGCCCACGATGGTCTGGTCCATGGCGGCGGTGAAGATGCCCAGTAGGCTCCCGGCCATCACCAGCGCCCGCGTACGGGTGCTCATGAGGGAGATGGATTGCACCTGCTCGGTCACGGTCTGGGCTCCTGCTGGGCCGAGGCCAAGGCCCCCCTGTCCACTGCCTCGGCCGCCTCTTCGAGGTCCTGGAGGGCTTCGAAGAGCCGCTCCAGCTTCTCCCGGGGGACCTGACGAAGGATCTCCGTCAGGTAGACGCGGGCGGTGCGCGCCATCTCCTCCAGAGACTGGGCGCCTTGCGGGGTGAGGTAGTGGCGCACCACGCGTCGGTCGTCGCAGTCTTCCTGACGGCGCACCAGGTTCAGGCGCACCAGCCGGTCGACGATGCGGGTGACGGTAGATGGCGTCACCCGCAGACGCTCGGCCAGGAGGCCGGCGGGCGCTCCTGCCTCGCGCCGGAGGAGGAAGAGCACCCCGAGCTGGGTCATGGTCAGCCCTAGGCCCACCCAGGCCTCCAGCCGGCTGGGGTCCACCAGGGCCAGGGTGCGACCGTATAGCCGGATGGTCTGCTCGATGGTCTCCTCTTGGTCGGCCATGGAAAGTTGGTCTGGTGACAAACCTTTCTAATTTGCAAATATCTTCCGCCGACCTGCTTCCTGTGTCAAGAGGTTAGGCAAGGGATGCTGCTGAAACTCTCGCTGGCTGAGGGACAGCGAGCCGCCTGGGCCAGCCTCAGGGGATAAGGAGGAGACGGATGGGATATCGGCACACCCCAGGAAGTGAGTGGGAGCCTATTCTTGAGGTTTATGGTGCACCCGAAGGAATTCGAATTTCTCCTCGAGGGCCATCTTGTCAGCTCCCGGGAGCGCCACCTCCTGAACGGGGGCAGAACCACCGAGCCCCGCCGCGATGGCAGGAGCTCTACTGCGTGCCTTGCCGTCGGCCTCCGGTCTTGGACGGGACCAGGGATGCCCTATGGATCAGAGGCAGGTAGCTGCTGGTTCCGGGGAGAGGACTCAGGTCAGGGCGGCCATGCGGCGGCCGCAAGGGGATAGGGCCGGGTTGGAATCCTGCGCGCGAGACGCTGGCGACGTTCAGGCCAGCCTTCCGCGCACTGGTACGGCAGGCTCGCCCGAAGGGCTAGCGGCTGGTAGTCCGCCGACATTCGCACTTCATCGAGTTCGTGCGCCGGCAGCTCGAGACCCGACGCTCACCGGCGGGCATCGCTATCGCTTCTCCGTTCTCCCCGCCTGCCCGCGGTACTCGATGAGCTTCCGCGGCCGGAGGCGGATGCTGACGGACTCGCCACCGCCGCGCCTCGCCATGTAGCCTTGCGCCAGCTCCTCACCCAGGTATCGCGTCGCGATTTCGAGCCGCTGCCCGTCTGACAAGGGAGGCCCGATCTCGGCGACACCCTGCACCATCACCGCATAGTAGGGCAGCGTCCGCCTATCGACCACAAGCGTCACCCCAGGGTGCGCCTCGATGTTGCGGTGCTTCCGGGAGCCACGCCCGGTGCTCATGATGAGGACGCCGTCTCTGTAGAGGTACCAGATGGGCACGGCGTGGGCCCGGCCGCCGGGCCCGACCGTTGCGAGAACGGCGACATTCGGCTGCGTGAGGAACTCCTCTGGATCTTCCCGTTCGTTCATCTTGGGCCTCCAGTCGACGTCAGCATCGTACGCAAGCGACGAGGTGGCG
>CAZFGZ010000065.1:0-10474 GCA_964518585.1 uncultured Dehalococcoidia bacterium
AGACCACCTCCGCGACAATGGCAGTCCGGGCGCTCACCTCCTGGCCGCCGAGCAGCCCGGAGGAGATCGTCACCGTAGGCGGACCGGCGGGGAGACGCGGCGGCTCCAGGGTGCGCTCGCCGCTGCCCGCAACTCCGTCGATCGAGACATCCAGGTGCACCAATGTAGGCTGCTGAAGATCCACACCAGCGGCGTCGATGGAGACGACGTACTGGGCTCTCAGGAAGTTGCCGATCTCCTCGTAGAGCTGCGCCAGCCCCTCCGGCGACGGGGTCTCCAGGAATCTGCCGCCGGTCACTGCTGCCAGCTCGGACAGGTAGCTACGGTCTATCTGGTCGCCCAGCCCGATGACGAAGGTGGGCACCCCCAGAGTCGCTGCCGCCGAGAGAGAGTCGTCCCGCGAGATCCGGCTCTTCCCGCCGTTGTCCAGGCCGTCGCTGAGGAAGATGATCGCCTTGCGAGCCGAGGCGGAGGCAACAGCCATCCGTGCGCTGTCGGCCGCGGCCTGATACAGGGCCGTGTTGTCCGCGGCCTCAAGCCCCTCCAGGGCGGCAGTCACCGCCTCAGTGTTCGAGGTGAAGTCCTGCACCTGCGTAACAGCGTCGCCGAAGGTCAGCGCCGCCACCCGGTCCTGCGGCCCCAGCCCATCCACGAAGCTCCTGGCCGCCGCTTTGGCCTGCTCCAGCGGCGCGCCCTGCATGCTGCCGCTCGTGTCAACCACCAGCAGGACGTCGATGCCGAAGGAGGCGTTCACCGCCGCCTGCACGTCCAGAACCGGAGCGGGCGCGCCCTCGAGGGTCGCCCCCACGTTCTCCTTGGCCAGGTTCGGTACGGGCAGCCCGACAGGGTCTAGAACGTTCACTACGGCGTGCAATGCGCCGGCGTCGTCCTGGTCGAGACTGGCGATCTCCACACTGAGACCCGGATCCTGGGCGCGGACCGAAGCCACCCCCAGGGTCACCGCCAGCGCCGCCGCTAGTAAGTAGCCGCTGAGTATTCGCGCAGGTCGCATGGTTAAGGTCCTCCACTTAAGTTTCGGCCGACCATGCCATGTTGTGGAGAGGCCCGTCTTCCATAATCCTGCCGTGTCAGGAGCACACTGAAGGAACGTCTGGCGCAGGGGTTGCGCGCCTGGAAATGTAGTGCTCTCGCTGCGAGATGGGGAGAGGTCTTCGCGCGTCCTGCTAGGCGCCGGCTGGGCTGCTCGCGCGCGAGCGTGCCACGATGTCCGGCAGCACCTCCAGCACCCTCTCGATCTCCGCCTCGGTGTTCTCGGGGCTGACCGTCAGGCGAAGGGTGCCCGCGGCCCGCGACATCGGCACGCCCATGGCCAGGAGGACGTGAGATGGCTCCAGGGTGGCGGCGTCGCAGGCCGCGCCGGCGCTCGCCGCAACCCCGGCCTCGTCCAGGCCCTCCAGGAGGACTCGCGCGTCGGCACCGTCGAAGCTGACGCTGAGGTTGTTGGGCAGCCGCTGCTGGGGATGGCCATGAAGCTCCGCACCCGGCACCCGCTCGAGGATGCCCCTCAGGAGACGATCGCGCAGCGGCGCGCAGGCCGCCGCGTACGCCTCGCGCTGGCCCTGGGCCAGCTTCAGGGCGAGCGCCCCACCCACGATGCCCGCCACGTTCTCCGTCCCCGCTCGACGCTGTCGCTCCTGACCGCCGCCGCTCTGCTGCGTCAGGAATGGCATGCCCCGGCGCAGGTAGAGCACCCCCGATCCCTTCGGGCCGCGGACCTTGTGAGACGAGAGGCTCAGAAGGTCCACGCCCAGCCGGTTCACGTCAAGGTCCAGCGCGTTGGCTGCCTGCACAGCGTCGGTGTGGAGGGGGATGCGACGCCGGAGCGCGCGGCCGCGCGAGCGAATCGCCTCGCCTATGTCCGCCATCGGCTCGATGGTCCCCACCTCGTTGTTCGCCGTCATGATGCTGACCACAACGGTCCGGTCGGTGATGGCCGCAGCCACCTCCTTGGGGTCAACCAGGCCGAAGCGGTCCACGGGCAGGTAGGTGACCTCGAAGCCGAACTCCTCCAGGTACTGCGCGGTGTGCAGCACCGCGTGGTGCTCGATGGTAGAGGTGATGACGTGATTGCCCACGCGGGCCTTCTTCTGCGCGAACGCCACCCCCTTGAGGGCGGCGTTGATGGACTCCGTGCCGCCGCTGGTGAAGGTGACCTCGGTGCTGCGACACCCCAGCAGGCCCGCCACCGTCCGGCGAGCCCCGTCGATGGCCTGCTGCGCCTGCCGTGCCAGCGCGTATGACGCCGAGGGGTTCCCGAACTCCTCGCCCAGGTAGGGCAGCATCGCCTCCCGCACTTCAGGGTGCAGAGGTGTGGTAGCAGCGTGGTCCAGGTAGATCAAGTCGCTCATGGGAGCCGCGCGAGGGCCCCGCAGGAGGGCCGTTCGAAGCGCAAAGCAACCTTCATGCTATCCAGGGAGAGGCCGCTCTGTCAACGCGCTCCGAGGAGGGAGAACGTGACGTGCAAAGGACAGGTCCGCCCGGCTGGCAGTAGCGACAGGTCCCACAGAGCTAGTCCAGGCCCGCGCGGAAGCGATGATAGCCCATGAAGCGACGCAGCGCGCCCGCCGCCCGCTCGAAGCTGGAGTAGGCGGGCAGGCCCCGCTCCTCCACCTTCTGCCGCAGCTCCGCCACCAACGCATCGAGGTGACCCGGCTGCATAATCGTCACGAACGGCTTGGCGGAGCGATCACGGTGTGCGGACAGCATCTCCAGCAGGCGGTCCAGGACGCCGGGGTCCGCCTGGAAACGGCGGGCCATGAATCCCGATCCAGCCTCCATGGCGATGGCGTCCACCCCCTCGTCGTGGTCGAGGATGCCCAGCAGGCGCTCCAGGTTGCCTGGGTCCCCGCCCCAGCCGATGGTGCCGCCTATATCCAGGGGATTCGAGTAGCTGCCGCCGATGATGTTGAAGAAGGACGCCAGCTCCTCGTAGGACGATGCGCTCAGCCTGGGCACCTCCAGCCCCGCCCGCACGAAAGCATCCGTGATGACCACCGATTGACCGCCGGTCATCGCCATCAGGCCCACGCGGTACCCCGTGCCTGGCTTCGTGTGGAGGAAGGCCTTCACCGCGTCCACGGTCTCATCGAGGGTATCAGCGGTGACCGCGCCGCACTGCCGCATCATCGCCTCCCACACCACAGTGGATGCGGCCAGGGAGGCGGTGTGGGAGGCGATGGCCCGCGCGCCCGCCTCCGAGAGGCCGCCCTTCCAAACCACCACGGGCTTGGCCGCGGCCGCCTCCCGCAGCACCCGGTAGAAGCGCTGGCCGTCCCTCACACCCTCCACGTACATGGCGATGACCTCGGTCTGGGGATCGGCGGCCAGGTACTCCAGATAGTCCGGCACGTCCAGGACGACGGCGTTGCCGATGCTGATCGCCTTGCTGATGCTCACGCCGTTGACCGAGCCGAGCATGCTGAAGCTGATGGCATGGGTGCCGCTCTGCGAGACAAGCCCCACCCGGCCCGCCTCGCCTGCCGGCTGGTCGGCCGCCTGGCGCACGCCCAGCCCGGGGATGTAGAGGCCCATGCAGTTGGGGCCGATGAGGGGGAGGTCGGCCTCCTTGGCCATCCGGGTGATCTCCTCCTGCAGGCGGATGCCCTCTTCCTCGCCCGTCTCCGCGAAGCCCGAGGTGAAGAGAGTGACACCACCCACGCCCTTCTTGATGCAGTCGGCAACAATGCGCGGCGAGGCCGCCCGCGGCACCGCGCACACCACGTAGTCGACCTCGTCCTCGATCTCCAGCAGGCTCTGGTAGTTGGGGACCTGCAGCTCCTCGATCCCGGGGATCTCCTGGGGGTCGATCTGAACGGAGTACACCTTCCCCTGGAAGGCGCTCATGTTGCGGAGCCACATGTAGCCCCGGCGCCGCGTGTCCCCCACGACAGCGACGGTGCGCGGGTTGAGGACGCGGTGCAGCCGGGCGACAGCATCCTTCAAGGCCGCCCTCCAATGAAAGACCGCCGCTGGCGGCTGCTAGCTCCGTCCCGCTGCGGCGGCCTGCCGGCGCTTCTGCTTCAGCTTCTTGCGCCGGATGCGGTGCTTCTTGCGGGCTACCTTCTTGCTCTTGTTGACCATGCCGGACGAGAAATGCGCGCTAGGACAACACGATGCGGGCGTCCACAGCCACTGCATCGTCCTTGTAGGCGAAGACTGGGTTGAGGTCCATCTCCTCGACCTCAGGGTGTTCCTCCGCGAAGGCCGAGAGCTGCAGCAGGATGCGCTCCAGGGCCTCCACATCGGCGGGCTCCTGCCCTCGATACCCTTCCAGAACGGGGAAACCCTTGATGTCATGGACCATCTGCCGGGCGTCGCGAGGGGTCAGAGGCACCACCCGGAAGGCCACGTCCTTCAGCACCTCCACCAGCACGCCGCCCAGCCCGAACATCAGCACCGGCCCGAACTGGGGGTCCTTGGTCATGCCCATGATGACCTCCACGCCCGGGCGGGCCATGCGCTGCACCGAGACGCCTTCGATCGTCGCCTTGGGCTCTGCCTGCTGGGCCGACGCCATGATCTCGTCGAAGGCGGCGCTCACCTCCTCCGGCGAGCCCAGGTTCAGCTTCACACCGCCCACGTCGCTCTTGTGGGTGATCTGGGGAGACACCACCTTGAGCACCACCGGGAAGCCCAGCTCCTGGGCCACCTGCACCGCCTCCTCTCGGGTGGCAGCCAGGCGGGCCCCGGCCGTCTTGATACCTGCCTCTTCAAGGATCTGCTTGGCCTCCACCTCGCTCAGGATGGTGCGGCCCTCGCTCTTGGCCTTCTCGATGATGCTAGCGATAGACATGGCAAGCGCCTCTAGTGAGTTGCAGAACGTGAAGCGCCCGTATCTTACGTTACGTGGTAGCGAGAGTCAACGAGACGCCCCCCGCATGCCCATTGACAGTTCGCCGCGCCCGCCGCACACTGCCCGACAGACCGGGGCTTCGGCACGCCCAGCCGGACGAGCGCTGTCTGCGGCCCGGGCGAATGAGACCAGGATGTCCACAGATTCTTCAAAGGACCGGGAGACGGAGCAAGGCTCGGAGTCGCGGACGGAGCGCCGGGAGCAACGGCGCCGAGCCGCCCGACGCCGCATGGCCAAGCACGGCGCCAGCCTGCGCCGGGTCTACCCGGACGCCGTGGAGAAGCGGAAACGGGAGCTAGAAAAGCAGCAGCGGGAGCCCCGAGAGTAGGACATCTCGCGCGCTCCCGCTGCTCCCATAACATCCGGGGCCAGAACCTTGCCTCGAGCCTGCTGGCCCCGGCGGTTGATTCGTAGCCGCTTAGCGGCGAGCCCAGCACTCAAAGAGGCACTCGAACGGATGCGGGGGCTCCTCCTCCCGATCTTCCTGCCTGGCGAAGCTGCCTGGGGACCCTCCCTCAGAGCCCGCCATCTCTACCTCCGCCTCACGCTGGCTCGAGAGAAGCCAGCCCAGGAGCGAGCCGAACACGCCCTCCATGCCGGGCTCCACGTGCCACTGCCAGCGGCCTTTCTTCCCCGCACGCTCAGCGCTCCGAACCGCCTCCGCCGCCAGACGCGCCCGCCTGCCCTCCTCCCTGAGCTCCTGTATCCTGGCCTCTGCGAACTCCTGTGTCGTCAGCATCGCTTCTGCCCTCCGCTCCCACCACCTTTGGGTAGCGGGGTACGTTAGTGACCCTTCACTAACCACCACGATCATAGGAACTCCGCGCCCCCTTGTCAAGCCCCGGGGCCGATTGAACTTACGAATTCCCCGCTTTGCCGCCGATTGACCGTGTCCCAGGCCAGACGTATGATTCCCCTGCCTGCCGTCAACGTTTCCTCCGGAGGCCGCCATGGATATCCCTCGCGACACGCTCCTGCAGATGCTTCGTACCATGATCACCATCCGCGAGTTCGAGGAGGGGGCCGGCCGCCTCAGCCAGTCCGCCCGCATTCCCGGCCTGGTCCACCTCTATGCGGGACAGGAGGCGGTAGCCACCGGCACCTGCGCCAACCTGAACCCTGACGACTACATCACCAGCACCCATCGCGGCCACGGCCACCTAATCGCCAAGGGAGGCGACGTCCGCCGCATGTATGCGGAGCTCTTCGGCAGGGCCACCGGCTACAACAAGGGCAGGGGCGGCTCGATGCACATCGCCGACCTCGACCTCGGCATCCTGGGAGCGAACGGCATCGTGGGCGCCGGCGCCCCCATCGCCGTGGGCGCTGCCTTCGCCGCCAAGTACCGAGGCCGCGGCCAGGTGTGCGCCTGCTTCTTCGGCGACGGCGCCACCAACATCGGCCCCTTCCACGAGTCGGCCAACATGGCCGCCGTGCAGAAGCTCCCCCTCATCTTCGTCTGCGAGAACAACCTCTACGGCGAGTTCACCCGCCAGGACGAGGAGATGCTCATCGTCGACATCTCCGACCGCGCCGCCGCCTACGGCATGCCCGGCGTGACCGTCGACGGCATGGACGTGCTGGCAGTCTACCAGGCCGCCGGAGAGGCGGTCGAGAGAGCCCGCCGGGGTGAAGGCCCCACCATGCTCGAGTGCAAGACCTATCGCTTCTTTGACCACGTGGGCGTGGGCTTCGGCGAGCAGGAGCGGCCCGAGGACGAGCGCGACTACTGGCGCTCCCGCGACCCCATCGTGCTCTTCCGGGCGCGCCTCGCCGCGGACGGGATCCTCTCCGAAGAGGACGCCGGCCGCCTCACGGAGGAAGTGCGGGCGCAGATCGAGGAGGCCATCGCCTTCGGCGAGTCCGGCCCGGACCCATCGCCCGAGAGCCTGCTCGAGGACGTGTACACGGACGGTTGAGGGAAGAGACTCATGGCACGCGAAATCTTCTACATCCAGGCCATCCAGGAGGCGCTCCGCCAGGAGATGGAGCGAGACCCCGACATCTTCGTGGCGGGCGAGGACGTGCACCGGGGGATCTTCGGCATCACCGGCGACGTCCGGGCCGCCTTCGGCGAGAACCGGGTGGTCAACACCCCCATCTCCGAGTCGGCCATCATCGGCCTGGCGGTGGGCTCGGCCGCCTGCGGACTGCGACCGGTCGTCGAGATCATGTTCATGGACTTCATGGGCATAGCCATGGACCAGATCATGAACCAGATGGCCAAGATGAAGTACATGTTCGGAGGGAAGGCCCGCCTCCCTATCACCGTGCGCACGGCCTGCGGCGCCGGCCTCCGAGTATCCGGCCACCACTCCCAGAGCCTGGAGGCGTTGCTCTGTCACATCCCCGGCCTCAAGGTGGTCATGCCCGCCAGCGCCTACGACGCCAAGGGCCTGCTCATCGCCTCCATCCGCGACGACAACCCCGTCTTCTTCCTCGAGCACAAGCGCGCCTACGCCACCCGCGGCGAGGTGCCGGAAGAGCCCTACCTGATACCGCTCGGCGTGGCCGAGGTGAAGCGCCCCGGCGCCGACGTCACCATCGTGGCCACCTCCTACATGGTCAACGAGGCGCTCACCGCCGCCGCTGAGCTGGAGCAGCGTGGCATCCAGGCCGAGGTCATAGACCCGCGCACGCTGCAACCGCTGGACATCGAGACCATCGTGCGCTCCGTGCGCAAGACCCACCGGCTGGTGGTGGTCCACGAGGCGGTGCAGTTCGGCGGCATCGGCGGCGAGATCGTGGCCCAGGTGGCGCAGGCCGCCTTCGACTACCTCGACGCGCCGCCCACGCGCGTGGCCGCGCCCTTCTCGCCCGTCCCCTTCAGCCCCGTGCTCGAGGACGCCTGGCTCCCCAACGCCGCGAAGATCGTGGACGCCGTGCTGGGCTTGGTGCCGGCCAAGGCCTGAAGCCCATGCCCACTCCTGTCATCCTGCCCAAGATGGGCATGACCATGACCGAGGGTACCCTCACCAGGTGGCTCGTCGAGGACGGCGCCTCGGTCGAGGCCGGCCAGCCCCTCTTCGAGATGGAGACGGAGAAGATCGACACGGAGGTGGAGGCCCCCGCCGCCGGCATCCTCCGTCACCTCGCCGCCGCCGATGCGGTCGTGGCGGCCGGGGGCATCGTCGGCTGCATCCTCGCCCCCGGCGAAGAGTTGCCCGAGGAGTACGCGGCCCTCGCCGCCGAGGCCCAGCGCAGGGCTGCCGCCCCTGCGGCGGTCGCCCCACCGCCGCCCGCTGCCGCCGCCCCCGCCGTAGCGCGGCCCTTCGTCCCGGCCAGCCCTGCCGCTCGACGCCTCGCCCGCGAGCTCGGCGTCGACCTGACGGCCGTCTCGGGCAGCGGGCCCGAGGGTCGCGTCACCGAGGACGACGTGCGCCGCCACGCCGGGCGCGCCACGGCCCCCGCTGCCGCGGCCCGTCCCTCCCTGCCCGCCCGGCGCCTCGCCGAGCGGCACGGCCTCGACCTCGCGAGCGTCGAGGGCAAGGGCCCCGGCGGCCGGATCGGCAAGAAGGACGTGGAGCGCGCCCTCGGCGCGAAGGCGGCGCCGGCCGCCGTCGCGGCGGCACCCCGGCCCGGCCAGACGGTCCCCTTCAAAGGGATGCGACGCACGGTCGCCGAGCGCATGCACCAGAGCCTCCAGACCATGGCCCAGCTCACCATGACCACCCAGGCCGACGTCACCGAGGCCGTCCGCCTGCGCGAGCAGCTCGTCCAGGAGTGGGAACCGGAGGGCGTCCGGCCCACCTACACCGATTTCGTTCTGCGCGCGGTGGCCGTGGCCCTGCCGGAGCACCCTCGCGTCAACGCCACCCTTGAGGGCGACAACATCCGCCTCCTCTCCGAGGTAGACCTGGGGCTGGCGGTCTCGCTGGAGGAGGGGCTCATCGTGCCCGTCATCCACGGGGCAGACCGGTTGTCGCTGAAAGAGATCGCGCGGCTGAGCGCAGAGCTGGCCGCGAAGGCCCGCGCGGGCACCCTCAGCGTCGATGAGGTGAGCGGCGGCACCTTCACCGTCACCTCGCTGGGACCCTACGGCGTCGACACCTTCACGCCCATCGTGAACCCGCCGCAGACCGCGATCCTGGGCGTGGGCCGGATCAAGGAGGTCGCCGCCTTCGAGGGGGGCCGGGCGGTGCCGCGCAAGGCCCTGGACCTCAGCCTCACCTTCGATCACCGGCTCGTGGACGGCGCCCAGGCGGCGGAGTTCCTGAGCCGCGTGCGTGAGCTGCTGGAAAGCCCCGACCCGCCGCTCATCCAGGACTGAGCCGCCCTTCTGGAGGCATGCTCACGTGGCTGTCCTCGACCCGGCGGTAATCGGTAGCGGCCCTTCTTCAGCCGCATGATGAAGAACTCTGCCAGTCGCGGGTACAGGGCGCTTGGCGCCCAAGGTTCTTGCCCTCAGCCTTGCCCGTCCGAGCATTCCGCCCCCGCGCAGCGGGCGGGGGGCCTGGGGGGTGTCCCCCCAGATTAAAATATTGAGGCCGCGAGCCGCCGCCGGAGGCGGCGTGCGACGTGGCCGGGTCGCCGGCAGGCTTCTTGAGCACCCTGTTAGGGGAGACCATGTACTTCATCGTAAACCCGGCCGCGGGCAGAGGCCGAGGGAGAAAGGCCCTGCACGCCCTCCACTCCCTCCTCCAGGACGAAGACACGCTGGTCGTCAGCCAGGGCCCCGGCGACTGCGAGAGACTGGCGGTAGAGGCGACAGCGGCCGGCCAGCCGGCGGTCACAGTCGTCGGCGGCGACGGTACCCTCAGTGAGGTGGTCAACGGGATCGCTTCGGCGGGATTCGGTGCCGCGCTCGGTGTCCTGCCGGTGGGCACCGCCAACGACTTCGCCATCTACGTGGGCATCCCGAACGACCTGGAGCGCGCCCTGGCCATCGTCAGGGCTGGGCACACCCGACGTGTGGACGTGGGCGTCGTGGCCCGCGGCGCCCGCCGTCGCTACTTCACGACCACCGTCGGCGCGGGCCTCAACGCCATCATCGCGGGCCTCAGCCAGAAGGAGACCGAGAAGGCCGTCGGCTCGCCCCTAACCTATCTCCGCACTCTGGCCAGAGAGCTGTTCCGCTACCGGCCGATCGAGCTTGATATCGCTGCGGAAGGGGTCAGCTTTCGCGGCCCGGTACTGATGACGAGCATAAGCAACGGCGAGCAGGAGGGCGGCATCTTCAAGCTAGCGCCCGGCGCGCAGGTCGACGATGGCTTCCTGCACCTCCTCATCATCGAGGGGATGCCCGCCTGGCTGCGGCCCTGGTACATCCTTCGATCGCTCTGGCGCGGCACGAGCAAGATGGCCAGAGCCCAACTCCACCCGGTCAAGGCGGTGACGCTCCGAACCTTGGAGCCCACACCCTTCTATGTTGACGGCGAGCTGGATCCCCTGCCCGCCGATGAGACGGTGGAGATCTACGTGCAGGAACGGAAGCTCACCGTGTTGGCGCCCCGGCAGAGGGGTGAGCCATAGCCCCGCCTTCGGCGCTTGATGCAGCCTGAGCCCTCCTCGGAACCTCAGCCTCCCTCCGACGCCTTGGCTGCCGCCAGGGCGCCCGCCACCTCCGGCAGAGCCTGTTCGAGCGCTCCCAGGACCTCGTCC
>CAZFGZ010000066.1:0-921 GCA_964518585.1 uncultured Dehalococcoidia bacterium
CCTGTTTTACCGCGGCATGGATGACCGCGACCTCGGCGGCCCCGACCTGCCCGGTCTGTCGGCCACGTACCGCCTGTTTCGCTGCGCGGATGACTGGCTGCTCGTGGCGGCGTCCGAGGAAGGGCACTGGCCGGCCCTGGCGAGGGCGGTGGACCTGCCGGAGTCGCTGGCGTCTCTGTCCGCCGAGGAGGCGCTGGGCTCGTCGCCACGCGGTCCCCTGGCGCGGCAACTGGCGGCTCGCTTCGCGGAGGCCGACGTGGCCGCCTGGCGAGAGCGCCTGGATGCCGCGGGCGTGCCCTGCGCGCCCACGCCCAAGCCGATAGACGCGCTTACGTCGCCGCAGGTGGAGGCCAACGACCTGGCCGCCCACCACGTGCATCCGGTGTGGGGGCCCGTCACGCAGATTGGCCTGCTGGTGAAGTTCTCGGCGACGCCGGGGCATATCCAGCGGCCCGCGCCGCTGGTCGGCGAGCACACGCGGGAGCTGCTGGGCGAGCTGGGCTACGACGAGGGGCGCATCGAGGCGCTGCTGTCGAGCGGCGCGGCCGTCCAGGCGCCGCCGGCGGAGCCGCTGCCGCCGCTGCCCCCGATCTGAGGTCACGTTCTGCTTGCTGGAGGGAGAATCATGAGCTCGAAGGTGCTGTACGAGCGGGAGGGCCACGTCGTCACCATCACGATCAACCGGCCCGAGGTGATGAACGCCATCGACGGGGAGACGGCGGCGGCCCTGGTGGAAGCCTGGCAGTCGTTCCGTGACGACGATGAAGCCTTCGTCGCCATCATGACCGGCGTCGGCGAGAGGGCGTTCAGCGCGGGGGCCGACCTGAAGTGGGTGGCCGGCCTGGGCGGGCTGCGGGTGGACGTGGACCGGCAGCGGGTGTCGCTGTGGAACTCGCCGGGGGCGGTGGGCTACACGCGAGG
>CAZFGZ010000066.1:931-10389 GCA_964518585.1 uncultured Dehalococcoidia bacterium
TCAAGCCCACCATCGCCGCGGTCAACGGCTACTGCTTCGCCGGGGGCTTCGAGACGGCCCTTTGGTGCGACATCCGCATCGCCGCCGAGCACGCCGAGTTCGGCATGCTCAACCGCCGCTGGAACGTGCCGTCGATCGATGGCTGCACGGTGCGCCTGCCCCGCATCGTGGGCCTGGGGCGCGCGCTGGATTTGCTGATCACGGGGCGGCGGGTGAGCGCCCGGGAGGCCCTGGAGATGGGGCTGGTGAGCGAGGTGGTGCCGACGGAGCGGCTCATGCCCCGCTGCCGAGAGCTGGCCGCAACCATCTGCACCTTCCCTCAGGGCGCCCTCCGCAGCGACAAGGAGGCACTGCTCCTGGGGCTCGGCCGGCCTCTCGCGGAAGGGTACCGCATCGAGGCGGAGCTGGGCGCTACCCTCCAGTACCGCAGCGTTACCCCCTGGGAGGGCGCGCGCGCTTTCGCCGAGCACAAGCGCATGCCCGAGCAGTGGAAGGACCACGGCCTCTAGGGTGCGCGTCGGCGGCGCCTGGCGTACACTGGGGGGGGGCCTGTGGTCCTTCATTGATTCCTGAAGATAGAAAGGGAACGTGCGTCATGGACTTCCAGCTCAGCGAGGAGCATAGACTCATCCAGGAGACGGCGCGTCGCATCGCGAAGGAGCGCATCGCGCCGCGGGCGGCGGAGATCGACGAGAAGGCGGAGTACCCGGAAGACATCTTCGAGGCCTTTCGCGACGTGGGGCTCCTGGGCCTGACTATCCCGGAGGAGTGCGGGGGCAGCGGGGTAGGCGTGCTGGCTATGGTGCTGGCCGTGGAGGAGGCGTCGAAGTACTGCTGCTCCTCCGGGCTCATAATCCTGCTGGCGGGCCTGGGCACGCAGCCCATCATGATCGGGGGCACCGAGGAGCAGAAGCGCGAGTACGGCGGCCGGGTGGCTCGGGGGGAGTGGAAGTGCGCCTATTGCCTCACCGAGCCCAACCACGGCTCGGACGCCGCTGCTATGGAGTGCCGGGCCGCGCGTGACGGCGACGACTACCTGTTGAACGGGGAGAAGGCCTACATCTCCGGGGGCAGCGTGGCGGACTACGCGGCGGTGTTCGCGCGCACGGATCCGACCGCCGGCACGCGGGGCATCTCCTGCTTCGTGGTGCCGAAGGACGCGCCGGGCTTCTCGGTGACGCACACGGACCGGAAGATGGGCGTACGCGGCGTACCCACGGCCTCTCTCGGCTTTGACAACTGCCGCATCCCCGTGGGGAACCTGGTGGGCGATACCGAGGGCCAGGGCTTCCGCCACGCGATGCTCACCATCAACACGATGCGGCCGGTGGTGGGGGCACGCGGAGTGGGCCTGGCCGAGGGCGTGCTGACCTACGCACTGGACTTCGCCCGCGAGAGGCAGGCGTTCGGCGGCCCCATCGCCAACCTGCAGGCGATTCAGTTCAAGTTCGCCGAGATGGCCATCGGGATCGAGGCGGCCCGCCTGCTGGTGTATCAGGCGGCCTGGATGGTGGACCAGGGACGCTTTCAGAAACAGGACGCCGCCTACTCCTCCATCGGCAAGGCGTTCGCCACGGAGATGGCGGTGCGGGCTTCCTCGGAGGCGCTACAGGTGCTGGGTGCGCAGGGGTACATGATGGACCACCCGCTGGAGCGCCAGTATCGCGACGCCCGCCAGCTCATGATCGTGGAGGGGACGAGCGAGATCCAGCGATTGGTGATCGCCCGGGCGCTGCTCGATCGAGATCTAGTCTATCCGTAGGGCCTCTGGGGGCGGTTCGCAAACCGCCCCTACGCGTCCCCGGCTGAGGGGGTCGGACACCGCCGGCGGCGGCGGGCCTTAGCCTCCTGCGTGGAGGCCCTCGGGCTCGGCCAGGGGACGGCGGGCCGCCTGCGCCCAAACGAACCAGGAGGGCTTCTTTGAGCCGTCGGCCCGTATGAGGCCGATGTGCTGGAAGAGGTCGAGGGGCGGGTCGGTGGCGAAGGCGGGGTCCCAGCCGGCGAACCACACCACGAAGGGCATCTCCATGGCCTCGGCCCGCAGCAGGACCTGGAGGAGGAAGTCCCTCTGTTCGCCCTCAGTGCCGTCGTTGATGCCCTCGCGGCACGGCGCGGAGGAGTAGCCCATCTCGGCGATGACGATGGGGCGGTCGGTGTAGCTGCGGAGCTGCTCGTAGTAGTCGGGGGGTATGTCGGCGGGCGTCTCGAAGGCGAAGCTGGGGTAGGTGCTGATGGCGAGCAGGTCCAGCTTGGGCTCGAAGCGGCGGAAGAGGTGCCACTGGGGCGGATGGATCTCGCCGGTGGGCAGAAGGCTCTGCAGCTCCTCCATCTGGAAGGTGGGGAAGACCAGGGTGTCGGGGGAGACCTCCTTGACGGCGTCGTAGGCCTCGAAGTAGAGGCTGACGAAGCTATCGAAGTCGTCCGGTTCGTGCTGGTAGTACATGTTCATCTCGACGCCGAGGGCCAGGTATTCGGGCTGGTAGTTGAGGGCAACGTACTTGGCGTAGGCGAGGAAGGCGGCGCGGACGTCGGGGTCGTCGAAGCCGCTGCCCATCAGCTCTTCGGGAAGGCCGGCGAGGCGGCTGCGGCCGGCCGCGCCGTCGGTGGGGTCGATGGCGAGGAAGAGCGCGAGGTCATTCTCCTCGACCAGGGCCCGCTCGACCTCGGTCGTGCGGATGGTATCGTCGGAGATGGTGCCGTCGGGCAGGAACTCCTCCCAGGGGGGTGTGCGGTGGATGAGGATGAGGTCGCCGAACTCGCCGGCGAGGGCGAAGATCTCCTCGTAGCGCTCCTCGGTGAGCTCGGGCGGCAGGGAACTGAAGCCCATGCGGAATTCACGGGCGGGGCCCGCCGACAGGGGTTTGTCGGCGTTTTCCTCAGGACCGCCGCCCCCGCACGCCGCCAGTGCCAGCGACAGCAGGAGCAATGCGGCCAGGGTCTTGCCGGGAAGAGCCGGTGTCTTCATGGTAGCCGAGCTGACCGTTGGGATTGTAGCGCATGAACGCTTAGGGTCAAACGCGGGATCGGGGTTTGAGCGGGCTGTGTGTAGGGCGTTTCCCGATGGGCATTGGCGGAGGTAGGGCCTACCCTGATAGCGAAGGGCCTAGGGAAGGCCCCGTGGACCGTGTAGGTCTATGTTAGGGTGAGCTGCCATGCAGCAGGTAGCGGTACGACAGCAGATGCTGGAGGCGGCAGAGCGCCTTTCCTCCCCCGCCGAGGCGCCTCGTCTCCTGCGTCGTGCCATGCACATCGCCCAGGTGCGTAGGATGCGCTCGAGGGACTGTGAGGAGCTGCTGCGCATCTGCGAGGTGCTGGCCGCCGAGGGGGGTCTGGTTCAAGAGATGGCCGAGGAGATCGCTACGGGTCTGGCCCAGGACTAGGGCCGCGTCGATGCCTCCTTCTCAAACATCGCCCTCGCCACCTCGCCCCAGCTGAACAGTGCCACCGCGAAGCGGACCTGGCCCCCCTCGGCACTGAGAGCCCCAGGTTCCAGACACTGCACGAAGTGGAAGATGCTATCGCGGGTGCCGCCGTCCCGGTAGAAGTCAGCGGGCCGGAAGAGACCGAAGGAGGCGCTGGCCAGGGGGGTGGCGCCGGGACGGGCGCAGGCGATGGCCGCGGCCAGGTGGTCGATGCCGTAGGGACGTCGGGTCTGGGCGATGGTCTCGGCGCACCAGGCGGCGATCTCCTCGCCCAGGGTGCTCAGGGTGGCCCTGCTGATGGGGGAGGCTGTGAGCAGCCACTCCCGCCGGTGCAGGCCGACGCCGGCCCTGAGGTTCTCCTCAACCTCGTGCTTTAGTCTGCGGTGCCTCCATGCTCGTGTAATACATCTCAGCATCCGTCGTGTGTCACATCTATCTGAGGCCAGAGAGGGCGCGCCGCGCCCAAAAACATGGGGCGCACCTAGCTATTATCGGCCGCGGAGGTGAAACACTTACCGGTGGCGGCCACTGCCAGCGGTGGAATCGCGAGGGCCCCTCGCCTTGAAGCGGTTCGGGGGCGGATGCTAGAATCGAAGAAAGACGCCGTTCGCTCCGGGTATTGCGACGTGATGGATAACGACTACCAGCTGAACTACGATGAGATCATCGAGACCCTGCGCTCGGCGGACGTGATCACCTTCCGCTTCCTGGTGGTGAGCGAGCGGCTTCTCATCGACAACCGCTTCAGTGACCTGGACCCGCCGCTGGTGAAGCTGGTCCCCAGGGTGCGCAGCGCCGAGGAGCGGTTCCGCAGCCTTAAGCAGCTCCGCCCGCACTTCAACCTGCCTGAGAAGATAAGCGCCATCTGGTGGCCGAAGCATATCCATAGCCTGGTGGAGCACGGCATATGGTCGGCGATTGCGGAGCGTATTGTGGATGTGGGGTACTCACAGGTCGCCCGGCAGTGCGAGGAGGTGCTTCTGGAGCTGCTGGAGCTGGAACGGCAGGAGACCCGCAAGGCTATCCTGGGCAAGGGATATCAGCCTCTGTGGGAGAAGACCCGCCCTTGACGCCGGGGGCCGAGAGTGTGCCCCTTCGCTGATGCAGCGCCATCGCTTCTTGCGGCTGGTGCGTGAGGCCCTGGAAGGGCTTCCTCCCCCCTTTCGCGACCGGCTGGCCAACGTGGACGTGGTGGTGAAGCGACGCCCCGGCCCGGCCGACCGGCGCATCGCGGGCCTTGGCCCCGGCGAATCCGTGTACGGCCTCTACCACGGCGTGCCCCTCACGGAGCGGGGCGGCGACTACGGCATGGTCCTCCCCGATGTGATCACTATCTTCCAGGAGCCCCTGGAGAGGGACTTCCGCGACGACCAGGACCTGGTGGAGGAGGTGCGTGTCACCGTCCTGCACGAGCTGGCGCATCACTTCGGTATCTCCGATGAGGCGCTGGAGGAGTATGGCCTGGACTAGGATCAGAGGGACGCCACCCTAGGGGTGTGGTAGAATGATTCGGAGGTCTGTTCGCCCGCGATGAGCTCAGAGCAACCGCCGCCTGAGGAGGAGCAGCCGCCCGAGCCGCCCATGGTGTCGGTGATCAGCGCTACGGGGGCGCTTCGCGTGCTTCTCGTGCTGCTGGCGGTGTGGACGGCCTTCTCCGGGCTCTCCCTGACGATCTTTCAGGGGGTCAACACGGCGACCCTGGCCGGGGGCCTGGACGATGCGGCGGCTCAGCGCCTCCTGGGGGTCCACCTGCTGGCCCTGGTTCCGGTCTATCTGGTGCTGGCCTGGCGGCCCCAGCAGCACCGCTTCCTGCTGTGGCTCCCCTACGCCGTCCAGGCGGGCATCATCGCGGCCACCGCCTACGACGTCATTGCGGGCGAGCGGGACCTGGCGGACGGGGCGCTCCCCCTTGTGGTGGCGGGGATCTTCCTGGCGCTGCTGGTGTACGTCTGGGTGATGCAGCGGCAGGCCCAGGTGCCCTCCAAGGTGAAGGAGCCCGCGGCGGCGCCGGAGAAGCCGCCCGAAGGGAAGAGCTAGGCTCCGCAGGCGCAGGTCCCGTCAACGCCCCAGTTGTCGTCCCACGATTATGAGCCGGCCGAGCTGCTCGGCGGCGGCCGCCACCAGGTCGGCGGCCCTGGCCTGGGCCTCCTCGAGGGACATGGGCCCCGGAGTGATGGCGAGCACGGCGTCGAACGGGCCGGCGGACGCGTCGTAGCCCTCCGCCAGGCCGCCCACCAGGGCGATGACCGGCACGCCGGCCTGTCGGGCTAGGGCGGCCACGCCTGCGGTGGTCTTGCCGTAGCCGCTCTGAAGGTCGAGGCGGCCCTCGCCGGTGAGGGCGAGGTCGGCCTCGCGCAGCCGCTCCCGCAGGCCCACCGCCTCGGCCACCAGCTCGAAGCCCGAGCGGATTTCCGCTCCGGCGAAGGCGATCAGCCCGGCGGGCAGGCCGCCCGCAGCCCCCGCGCCCGGCCGGTCGGTCACGTCCACGCCGAGGTCGCGCTGAAGGATCCGGGCGTAGTGGGCCAGGGCTGCGTCGAGCTGGCGGGCGAGCTCGGGATCGGCGCCCTTCTGAGGCCCGTAGATGATCGAGGCGCCCTCCGGGCCGCAGAGCGGGTTGGTGACGTCGGTGGCGACGAGCAGCTGACAGCCTGCCAGCCGCCGGTCGAGGCCGGAGGCGTCGATGCGGTCCAGGCGGGCGAGGGCGGCGCCTCCGGGGGGTAGCTCCTTGTCCGCGGCCTCGAGGAAGCGCGCGCCCAGCGCCTGGGCGGCGCCGGTGCCGCCGTCGTTGGTGGCGCTGCCGCCTACGCCGACGATGATGCGCCGGCAGCCTTCGTCCAGGGCCGCCCGGATGAGCTGGCCGGTACCGTAGGTGGAGGCCCGGCGGGGGTCGCGCTCCCCTGCGGTGAGCAGGGAGAGGCCGGAAGCCGCCGCCATCTCGATGACGGCGGTGCCGTCGGGCAGGAGGCCCCAGGCGGCCCGCACCGGCCGGCCGAGGGGGTCCCGGGCAGTGGTCTCCTTGAGATCGCCGGCGGCCGCCTCGACCAGGGCCTCCACCGTGCCGGGGCCGCCGTCGGCGACGGGCAGGAGGTCGAGGAGGGCGTCGGGCAGGGCGCGACGGAGGCCCTCAGCCATGGCGCGGGCTGCCGCTCGCGCGGAGAGGCTGCCCTTGAACTCCTGGGGGGCGATGAGGATACGCAAGCTCGGGCCTCCTGAGGCCGGGTGCCAGCCCATCATAGGGCAGCGCCGCCGCCCTAACAAGGAAGGGTGGCCGGGGCAGCGGGCGTCTTGCGAGGGATCGGGCAGGTTGACAGAGGGGGGCAGCGTGCTATCCTGCGTGTGTCGCTCTCTCGAACGGGGGCTGGAGAAATGGCGGAACTAGGTCTGGCTGTCCTCATCGTGGGGATCCTCCTCTTCACCGACCGCGACCGGCTGGAGCTGCTGGTGGGCAAGCTCCGCGATTTCATCGAGTGGCTGGTGACGGAGTAGGCACGCCCCCGCATCGTCCCTAACACACCCATCGATTTCCTGTTGCCAGGGCTTGACAAGGAACACATGTTCTGGTAGCTTAAGGGCCTAAGTGCTAGAACATGTGTACTGGAGGAGGGTTTCGATGAGGCGCGTGATTGGGAAGGGTCCCCGGTGTCCCGACTGCGGCGGCCCCCTGGTGCACGGCGAGGGCTGCGTGTGCTGTCCCGTCTGCGGCTTCACCCACTGCTCCTGGCGGCGGCGCCCGTGACGAAGTGCACCATCCGGCGCTTCCTTCCTTTCCGTTGACACCTCGGAAGGATACGGTATGATTCCCTGAGAGCCGCGCCGCAGGCGAAGGCTCCAGGTTGATTCATGATCGGCGCTACCTCTTCGTCCGGCATCGGGACCGTCGCTCTGCTGACCCTGGGCTGCAAGCTCAACCAGGCCGAGTCGGAGACCCTGGCGCGCGAGCTGGCGGCGGCCGGCTGCCGCGTGGTGGACAGGCCTTCGGCCGCCGACGCCTTCATCATCAACACCTGCTCGGTGACCCACGTGGCGGATCGCAAGTCGCGCCACCTGGCAAGGCTGGCGCGGCGCCTGGCGCCCGAGGCGCCGGTCGTGGTCACGGGCTGCTGCGTCGAGACGGGGCAACCCGGCCTGGCCGAGGCGGTGGGAGCGGACCTGGCCCTGGGCAACGAGGCCAAGGCGACGCTGGTACGGACTCTCCTGGCTCGGGGGAACGGCCAGGCTGTCGCGTGCGAGGGCCGATGCCCGGTTGCGGCCGGGATGGGCCTCCGGACCCGGGCCTTCGTGAAGGTGCAGGAGGGCTGCGACGACGTGTGCGCCTTCTGCATCGTGCCCCGCACGCGGGGGCGCGAGCGCAGCGTGCCCATCGACGAGGTGGTGGCTGCGGTGCGCCAGCGGGAGGCCGAGGGCGTCCGGGAGGTGGTGCTGACGGGCACCCAGCTCGGCGCCTATGGCCGGGACCTGGGCGAGGGTGCGAGCCCGGCAGACCTGATCAGCGCGCTGCTGGCGCGGGCCTCGCTGCCGCGTCTGCGCTTCTCTTCCCTGCAGCCCCAGGACATCACGCCGGGGCTGCTGGCGCTGTGGAGGGACTCCCGCCTCTGCCGCCACTTCCACCTGGCCCTCCAGAGCGGCAGCGACGCCGTACTGCGCCGGATGCGGCGGCGCTACTCGGCTGAGGAGTTCCGGGGCGCCGCAGCCCGGCTGCGCGAGGCGGTCCCGGACGTAGCCATCACCACGGACGTTATCGTCGGCTTCCCCGGCGAGACCGAGGCCGAGTTCGAGGAGAGCTACGCCTTCTGCCGGGAGATGGGCTTCGCCCGCATGCACGACTTTCCCTATTCCAGGCGCTCGGGGACCGCGGCCGCCCGCATGGCCCAGCAGGTGCCGGAGCGGGTGAAGCGCGGGCGGGTCGAGCGGATGCTGACGCTGGCGCGGGAGATGGAGGGGGCCTGGCTGGCGCGATTCATCGGCCGGGACGTGCTTGTGCTGTGGGAGAGGCCCCGGGAGGCCGGCGACGGCGGCCCGCCGGTGTGGGAGGGCCTGACGGACAACTACATACGGGTCTACGCGCGGTCCGCTGACGACCTGCGGAACGGTCTGCTGCCGGTGCGGCTGAGGCGCGTCCGCGACGGCGGCGTCGAGGGGGAGCCGCTGGCCTGAGGCCGGCGGCCCCGGGAGGGAAGGATGGACGTCATCAACCGGGTCATCATCGTTGCCGGAGCTTTCGTCTGGGTATTCCTTGTGCTGGTGGTGATCTTGCTGACCTGGGGCGCGCCGGAGAACAGCATCGACGCCCTGGGAGACTTCGTGGAGTACCTGGACGACCATACGGACGACCTCTCCCGGATCATCCTTACCCTGGGCGGGGCCATCCTCATCCTGGTGGCCGTCGTGCTCATCATCGCGGAGGTCACGCCGCCCGCCACTGCGTCGGTGAAGGTGCAGCAGGTAAAGGCGGGCAGCGCGGTCATCAGCACCCAGGAGATCGAGCAGCGGATCGAGCAGGAGGTGGCATCGGTCCCTCACGTGAGCCAGGCAGCGGCGAAGGTCCTGGGGCGAGGACGGGGCGTGGAGCTGGACCTGGACCTCCATGTGGACCCTGAGGCCAGCCTTTCGGAGACGGCGGAGGAGGCCTGCCGGCGGACCCGAGAGCTGGCCGAGGGAAAGATGGGCATCGCCCTCCTGCAGCCGCCGCGGGCTCACCTCCACTACAGGGAGCTCCATCTGGCGGCGCCGGCTGAGGCGCCCTCGATCGAGGCGGACGCTGGGCCGGGCGAGGCAGACGTTGAGCAGGTTGAGGCGGACGTTGAGCCGCCCGACGAGGACGCTGAGCCCAGCGACGAGGAGGCTGAGCCCTCGCCTGAGGCCGCGGATGAAGAAGATGAAGCGCAGGAGACAGAAGAGGATCCCCCCGCCGCCGGCTGAGCGGCTCGGCGCCATGCTGGAGAGCCTGCTCTTCGTGGCCGATGAGCCGCTGGAGCTGGGGGTGCTGGCGCGCAGCCTGGGCGTCTCGCGCGCCCAGACGGGCGAGGCGGTGGAAGG
>CAZFGZ010000067.1:0-4907 GCA_964518585.1 uncultured Dehalococcoidia bacterium
GGAGCGGGAAACGGGACTCGAACCCGCGACCCTCTGCTTGGGAAGCAGATGCTCTGCCAACTGAGCTATTCCCGCTCCTCTATGGGCGACGGCGCCGCAGGCCGGAGCACACCAACGCGAAGACGACGCCTGTACCAGCCTGCCAGCGCGCCCATAAGTGTAGAGGATTCCGGTAGAAGCTTCAAGCATCCGGAGGCTGGGTCTCCTCCCCGGCGTCGCCCCGACACCGGGACCGTGCGGATTGAGGCCCGCGCCCGCCTGACAGACAGAAGGCCCCACCTGCGAGGCAGCCCCCTGACCGGCCGGACTTGCATCACCTCTGTCTAGGCGAAGGTAGCGCAATGATGCTATCATCGGGCAGCTACCCGCGGCTGGTGGCGCGAGGTCATCGCTGGAGCACGAGCGAGACCGCTAGTCAGCGGGTTCAGCGCGCACGAGCAAGGCAATCCCCGTGAGAGCTTACATCGCCCGTCGTCTCCTCACCAACATTCTGGTCCTCGCCTTCATATCGGTGGGGGTCTTCTGGCTGCTGCGGCTGGGGCCCGGCGATATCGCCCAGATAGCCCTCGGCCAGGGCGCCTCCCAGCAACAGGTAGAGGAGATGCGGGAGCACCTGGGCCTGAACGAGCCGATCCACATGCAATACCTGCGCTGGCTGCGCCAGATCTTCTCGGGCGATCTTGGCGAGTCCGCCATCAGTGGAACGCCCGTCACCAGCGAACTGACCTCCCGGCTGCCGGTCACCGCCGAACTCCTGATCATCACCATGCTGGTCACCGTGGCCATCGGGATACCCGCGGGTATCGTCTCCGCCCTCTACCGCAACTCCACCACGGACTATGCGGTGCGCGTCGCCGCCACCATCGGTCTATCGGTGCCGATCTTCTGGTCCGGCACTCTGGTGATGCTCCTGCCTGGCCAGTGGTGGGGCTACTCACCACCTATTGCGCACACAGTGGGGTTCTTCGATAGCCCCTGGGACAACCTGCGACAGTTTGTGCCGCCAGCGGTGGTTCTCGGCGCTGCCTCCGCCTCCGGCATCATGCGGCTAACCCGCTCCGCCCTGCTGGAGGTGCTCCGCCAGGACTACATCCGCACCGCCAGGTCGAAGGGCCTCCGCGAGCGCACAGTGATCTGGCGCCACGCCCTGCGCAACTCCCTGATACCCGTGGTGACCGTCCTGGGCCTCCAGGTCGCGGCCCTCCTGGGAGGCGCGGTCATCATCGAGCAGATCTTCGTCCTGCGAGGGCTGGGAAACTACATCTTCCAGTCCATCGTCATCAAGGACTTCGCCATAGTGCAGACCATGGCCCTGTACATAGCGATGATAGTGGTCCTGACTAACCTTATCGTAGATATTACGTATGCGTGGTTCGACCCGCGCATCCGCTACCGGTAGGGGGAAGGGCAGTGGTAGCCGCACGGTCAAGAACCATGGGAGAGGCGCGGATAATAGAGGGGGCCCGGCGTGGGGCGGGACGCCGGTTCCTGTTCCTCATACTGCGCAATCCCCTGGGCCTCATGGGGCTGCTGCTCATCCTCACGCTCATCGTCGTGGGCAGCCTGGCGCCGTTCATCGCCCCCTACGGAGAGAATGATTTCCCGGGCGCCCCCTTCCAAGACCCGAGCTGGGGGCACCCCTTCGGCACGGACTACCTCGGCCGCGACATGATGAGCCGCGTCATCTTCGGGGCGCGCATCTCCCTGGCGGTAGGCTTCCTCTCGGTGATCGGGGGCACCCTGGCGGGGACGACCATCGGCATCGTCTCGGGCTATCTGGGAGGCTGGATAGACAACCTCATCCAGCGGGGCGTGGACACGGCCATGGCCTTTCCGGGGCTCATCCTCCTCATGATCATCATCTCCGTGCTCGGGCCGTCCATTCGAAACGTGGTCATCGTCATCGGCATCGGCATCATCCCCGGGGTAACGCGGGTCATCCGCAGCGCCGTGCTCTCCGAGAAACAGAACCAGTACATCGAAGCGGCCCAGGCCGCGGGAGCCTCCCCCTTGCGCGTCCTCTTCCGCCACCTGGCCCCCAACGTCACACCCCTGGCCATCGTCATCGCCACCACCCTCCTGGCCGGAGCCATCCTGATGGAGGCCGGGCTGAGCTTCCTGGGGTTGGGAGTCCCGCCCCCCAACCCCTCCTGGGGCGCAGACCTGAACCTGGCGCGCAACGCCTTCCCCATCCACGTCTGGTGGGCGTTCTTCCCCGGCCTGGCCATCGCCCTGACCGTGCTGGGATTCAACTTCCTGGGCGACGCCCTGCGCGATATACTGGACCCCCGCCTGCGGGGGGGCACGAGATAACCCGGTCGTATCAAAGCGGGAGGCAAATGATCATGACGGAGGACAGCTACTGGCAGCGAGTGGCAAAGGGACGCCGGGCAAGGCGGGCTTTCCTCAAGAGGGCTGGGACGCTCGCAGCGGGGGCAGTGGGCGCTTCCCTAGTCGCCTGCGGCGGTGGCGACGAGGACGGCGCGCCCCAGCCCACGCCTCCGTCCGCTGACGAGACGCCGCGCCCCGGTCACAGGCTCCAGACCGCCATCGGGATGAACTTCATCTCCATCGACCCTCACCTCACGGTAGGCTCGGGCTTCGCCATCGTCTCCTGGATCTACGGCTACCTCTTCCACTACTCCGGCACCCTCCCGGACGAGATGGTCTGGGACATGGTGCAGGAGGACGGGATGGAGCGGCCGGACGACCTCACCTACAGGTTCACCCTCCGCAGGGGGGTGAGGACACCTCCCGACGGCCCCCTCGTACCCGAGCTCGAGCTCACCTCGGAAGACGTCGTCGCCACGCTGGAGCGGATCAGGGACCTGCCGGGCTCTACGGCCGGGGT
This sequence comes from uncultured Dehalococcoidia bacterium, assembly GCA_964518585.1. Lineage (GTDB taxonomy): Bacteria > Chloroflexota > Dehalococcoidia > DSTF01 > CAZFGZ01 > CAZFGZ01. The sequence goes on from CAZFGZ010000067.1 coordinate 2,852, forward strand.
CTTCATGAGGCAGCGAGTGGACAGCTTCGAGGCGCCCGACCCGTGGACCGTGGTCTTGAAAACCAAGGAGCCCTACGCCTGGACGCTGGACTCCCTGGGGTCGCCCGTGGGGGGCGCTATCATCCCCAAGCAACTCATCGAGGCCGAAACGGACCTGCGCACGCAGGGCGCCGGCTCCGGCCCCTTCTTCCTGGAGCGCTACAGGGACGGGGAGATCGCCTCGGTCACCCGCAACGTCAACTTCTGGGGCAACCCCAGGCCCTGGATCGACGGCATCGACTTCCGCATCATCATGGACCGGGCGGCGCGGCGCACGGCCTTCCTCTCACAGCAGATCGACCTGTACGACCTCGACACCATCCGAGAGGCCGAAGAGGTCGAGGGAATGGACGACCGCATCGTGGTCACGTCCGAGCCCAGCCTGTACACCTGGTCCCCGGGCATGCAGGCGAGCAAGGAGCCGTTCAACGATGACCGCGTTCGCCGGGCCATCGCCCTCGGTCTCAACCGACAGGAGTTCATCGACAAGCTCGACTTCGGCGAGGGCAAGCCCAACGGCCCCGTGGCCTGGAGCCTCGACTTCTGGGCCCTGGACCAGGAAGAGGTGAAGCGGCTGCAACCCTACGACCCTGAAGAGGCAAGGGCCCTCCTCCAGGCCGCCGGCTACGGCGACGGCCTCAAGCTGCCCACGGTCCACCCGGACGACCAGACGACCACCGACCACGTCACCATCCTGCTCGAGCAGATGAAAGCCATCGGCGTGGAGCTTGAGCTGCAACCCCTCCCGCTCACAGCCTGGTACTTCGACCGCTACCAGACCGGCAACTTCACCTTCACGGTCGCGGCGAACCTGCCCTACGAATGGCCCGCTACGTACCTGCACTTCTTCCACACCGAAGGCGTGCAGGGAGACGGCAACTGGCACGGCTTCTCGGACCCGGAGGTTGACGCCGCCATCGACGAAGTGGACAGGACCGTGGACCTGGACGAGCGCGCGGAGCTGTGCAAAGAGGCGCAGCGGCTCATCATCTCGAAGGACCCGCCCATGCTGCACATCTACAGCGCCTACAGCTTCGGCGCCCGCTGGGACTACGTGAAGGGGACCAAGCCGGAGATGCGCTCGCTGGCCCTCTATAACAGGGACTTCTGGCTGGACAAGTAGCCTGTCGGGGCAACCGGCCGCCGTCGGTGCCCCCAGCGCTAGCGCTGCTTTCCCGCGCTGGACTCCGGCGGACGAAGGCGGCTCAGAAGGAGGCAAAGAGATGACGCACGAGATGATCATCACCGAACAGCAAGGCCGCGTGGGCATCATCACGTTCAATCGACCCGAGCGCATGAACTCCCTCCATCCCACCATGATGGGGGAGATACGGGCTCAGATCGACGAGTGGAACTCGGACCACGGCGTCGGCGCGATAGTGCTGACGGGCGCCGGGCGGGCGTTCTGCTCGGGGGCGGACATCGGCGGCTGGCAGCGGAACATCGAGGCTGGGGAACAGGGCGAGGAGACTCGGCGCCGGGCCGAGGAGGAGTCCTGGGTGCTGCTCTGCCAGCGCTCCAAGCCCCTGATCTGCGCGATCAACGGCGCGTCCATCGGCGCTGGCCTCACCATCACCCTCCCCTGCGACGTCCGCATCGCCTCTGACCAGGCGCGCCTCTCCATGCGCTTCGTCCGGGTGGGGGTGCTCCCCGAGCTGGCCAGCACGCACATCCTGGCCCACATCGTGGGGCAGGGCCAGGCCCTGGAGCTCATGCTCAGCGGCAGGATCATCGACAGCGAGGAGGCGGGACGCATCGGCCTTGTCAACCGGGTCGTGCCCCACGACAAGCTCGTGGAGCAGGCGGTCGCTATCGCTCAAGAGATCGCCTTCAACCCGACTGACTCGCTGTTCGCGATCAAGAAGCTGGCCTGGCAGAACCTGGCCGAGGGCGACATCACCACAATCCAAGGCCGCGAGCGAGCGGAGTTCGCGGCGGCCTTGGCGCGCCCCACGTTCAAGGAGGCGGTCAGCGCGTTCCTGGAGAAGCGCCAGCCCGACTTTCACAAGCGGTAGGC
>CAZFGZ010000067.1:5007-10222 GCA_964518585.1 uncultured Dehalococcoidia bacterium
GCCAACGGCATCGTCATGAATTATGAGCTGGCGGGAGAAGGGCACTGCCTGGCCCTCATCCACGGGGCGGGCGACAACCTCCACATGTGGTACAACCAGGTTCCGGCCTTCTCCCAGCAATACCGCGTGCTGACCTATGACGTGCGGGGTTTCGGGGAGACCGAGTTCCCCGAGGACGAGCTCGGCACGGCCCTGCTGGCCGAAGACCTCCACGAGCTTCTGCGCGCGCTGGGCATGGAGGCCGCGTTCGTGCTGGGCTACTCCATGGGCGGCCGCATCGCCCTCGAGCTAGCCCTGGCCCACCCGACGATGGTCAGCGCTCTCGTGCTCGCCAACAGTGGCGTCGGGGCAGGCCCGCGAACGCCGGAGGCGGAGGAGCGGCGGCGGGCCCTCCTCTCCGTCCTGGAGAGGGGAGACCTGGAGACGGTCTCGGAACAGATGACGGTCAGCTCCTTCTCTCCCGGCTTCAAGGACCGTAACCCCCAGGCCTTCCAGCGCTACAAGGAGGTGAAGCTGCGCAACGACCCTCGCGGCTTCGCCCGCCTCTGGGGAGCCCTGGCCGTGGCCACGCCACCGGACCCGAGCCGGATCTCCTGCCCCACGCTCATCATCGCCGGAGAGCGAGACAGCTTCATGGCCACCGAGGCGGCGCAGGCAGCGCAGGCGGCCATCCCCGGCAGCCGACTGGAGATCCTGAGCACAGGGCATGCCGCCGCCATCGAGGCCCCCGAGGAGTTCAACCGCATCGTCCTGGACTTCCTGGCCGATGTGGTCCGCACCTCCGCCGCGGAGCGTCCCTAGGAAGCGGCGCCTGGGCTCAGCCCTGACATGGTGAAGGTGCCGTGCGAGCGGTCCAGACGAGAGGGATGTGCAGAGCACGGTTGCGTAGCCATCCCCTCGGGGGTAGCATAGGACAGCCAAGCGCTGTCACTGCTTCGAGACATTCCTTATCTAGCTACTCCCATGCCGGTGGACGTAGGTGAGCTCAAGGCCCGTGTCATCGCCGAGGTGGACGCCCACCGCGACGAGCTCATCGAGCTGAGCCTGCGCATCCACCGGAACCCGGAGCTCGGCTTCAAGGAGCGCAAGGCCTCGCGCTGGCTCACCGAGTTCCTGGAGGGGCACGGTTTCCGGGTGGAGCGCGGCTTCTGTCGCCTGCCTACGGCCTTCCGCGCCACAACGGGCGAAGCCCGGCCGCGGGTGGCGTTTCTGGGCGAGTACGATGCCCTGCCCCGGCTCGGCCACGCCTGCGGGCACAACATCATCGGCGTCAGCGCCGCGGGCGCCGGCGTGGCTACGAAGACAGTACTCGCCGCCACTGGCGGCAGCATCGCCGTCATCGGCACGCCGGCGGAGGAGATGTACGGGGGCAAGGTCATCATGGCCGGCCGGGGCGCCTTCCGGGACCTGGACGCGGCCATGCTCACGCACCCCGGCTCTCGCAACGCCGTCCTCGCCGACGCGCTGGCCTGCGCCGAGCTGGAGGTGGAGTACTTCGGAAGGGAGTCGCACGCCGCCGCCCGTCCCGAGTCAGGCATCAACGCCCTCGATGCCCTCATCACCGCCTACAACGCCATCAACGCCCTCCGCCAGCACATCCGCGGCACCGCCCGCATTCACGGCATCATCACCGACGGAGGCAGCGCCTCGAACATCATCCCCGGCCACACAGCGGCCAGCTTCCTGGTCCGCGAGGAGGACGAAGAGCACCTGGAGGATCTCAAGAGGAAGGTCATCGACTGCTTCGAGGCCGGAGCGCAGGCCACCGGCGCCCGCCTCGAGTACCGCTGGGGCGAGGCACAGTATGCGGCCATGCGCACCAACCAGCCTCTCGCCGAGGCCTGTCGCCGGAATCTGATCGCTATTGGCCGCAGGATGCGGGAACGCCGCCCCCGCCGTCCCACCGGCAGCACGGACATGGGCAACGTCAGCGCCGCCGTCCCCGCCATCCACCCCTCGGTGGCGATCTCCCCGCCGGAGGTGGGCGGCCATTCGCCCGCCTTCGCCGAGAGTGCCGCCTCCGAAGACGGCCACAGGGGCCTGCTCGACGCGGCCAAGGCCATGGCCATGACCGCCGTGGATGTGCTCACCGACGCCGCTCTGCGCGAGCGCATGCAACGGGCCTTCCAGCGGAGGCGATAGCGCATGGCCGGCGACCCCTACGCGGACCTGGCCGACCTCTACGACCTTGACTACGAGGGCTTCACCGCCGACCTCCCCATGTACGAGAGCTTCGCGCGCCGCTGCGAGCTGCCCGTGCTCGAGATAGGCGTCGGCACCGGACGCGTGGCCCTCCACCTCGCCCGGGCGGGTTTCCTGGTCTGGGGCATCGACAGCTCCCCGGCCATGCTGGAGCGCGCCCGCTCCAAGGCCGAAGAGGCGATCGCCGAGCGGCTGCACCTCGTCCAGGCGGACATGCGCGACTTCGAGCTTGCCCAGCAGTACGACCTCGCCATCTGTCCGGCCAACTCCTTCGCCCATCTTCTCACCACCGAGGACCAGCTCCTATGCCTCGCCTGCGTGCGAAAGCATCTGGCCGAGGGCGCCCTCTTCGTCCTCCACCTGCGCGCCCTCACCGCCACCGATTGGACCGCCCCGCGCTCCCCCGCCACCCTCGAATGGTCTCGCTCCGACTCCGCCAGCGGCGACACCGTCACCAAGCTCGCCAGCCTGCGGCTGGACGGCGCCCGCCAGACCCTCCATCAGACCCACGTATACGACCGCATCGCTCCCGCGGGCAGCCTCATCGAGAGGCGGGTGGCCGAGTTCGAGCTGCGCCTGGTCGGCCGGTACGAGATGGAGCACCTGCTGGAGCGCTCGGGCCTGGAGCTGGCCCATCTCTACGGCGACTACGACCTGGCCCCCTACGCTGCGGACAGCGAGGATATGATAGTGGTGGCCCGCCGGCCCAAGGAGGCATGATGCTCATCGCGCTGGATGCCATGGGAGGCGACCGCGCACCCGCGGAGATGGTGCGAGGGGCCGTGCTGGCCCGCCGCGAGCTGGGCATCGAGGTGGCCCTGGCCGGTCCGCCCGAGATCTTGGAGGGCGAGCTCGCTCGCTACGCCCCCATCCCTGACGGCCTGGAGGTGGTGCCGGCCAGCCAGGCCATCGGCATGGATGAGGCCCCCGCTCACGCCGTGCGCCAGAAGAAAGACGCCTCCGTCAACGTGGCCATGGACCTGGTGAAGCGAGGGGTGGCGGCAGCCGCAGTTTCGGCGGGCAATACCGGCGCCGTGATGGCTTCGGCGCTCCTCAAGCTGGGTCGCGTGGAGGGCATCGAGAGACCCGCCATCGGTGCGGTGGTCCCCCTCGACAGCTCCAGCGTCCTGCTGCTGGACGTCGGCGCCAACGCCGACTGCAAGCCCTCGTACCTGGTGCAGTTCGCCCAGATGGGCGCCGTCTTCATGGAGCGGGTGCACGGCGTGAATCAGCCCCGCGTAGGCCTGCTGAACATCGGGGAGGAGGCCTCGAAGGGGAACGACCTCTGTCTCCAGGTGCACGAGCGCCTCACGCAGAGCCCCCTGAGATTCGTCGGCAACGTGGAGGCGAACGCCATCCACCAAGGGGTGGCCGACGTGGTCGTCACCGACGGCTTCACCGGCAACGTGGCCGTCAAGGCGGGCGAAGGCGTGGCCGATTTCCTGTTCTCTCAGCTCCAGCAGGCCATAATGAGCCGCCGCCGGTACCGCCTGGCCGCCCTCATCCTGCGCCCCGCCTTCCGGGAGATGCGGCAGCGAATGGACTACAGCGAGCACGGGGGCGCTCCCCTGCTCGGTGTCAACGGCGTAGTCATCATCGCCCACGGCCGGGCCGACGCCGTGGCCCTCAAGAGCGCCCTCCGCATCGCCAACGAGGCCGTCACCTCTGGCATGCTGGATGCTCTGCGCAGCGCCCTCAAGCGCTAGGAGCGCCCCAGCTTCGACTCCGCCCGTGCGCGCTCGCGCCACTGGCGAGAACGCAAGAGCACCCCTCCCTCGCCACGCGGAGGCCGGATGGGTACCCTCTCTCCAACCCAGGCTGATCGTGTAGTACAATGGACACGACGGGGAGCATGGGCTGGTGGCAGGTCACCGGTTGACACGGCCTTAAAGGGGCATGTCAGCGCGATAGGAGCCCAGTGGCAGGTTCCGGACGGGGCTTCTGCGGAACTTGGGCATCCCTCACAGGAAGGAGTTAGAACCTATGGCCAAGCCGAAAGAAGTGACCGATGCCACCTTCGAAGCGGAGGTGCTGAAGTCTGAGCGCCCCATCATGGTCGATCTCTGGGCGCCCTGGTGCGGACCCTGTCATATGGTCTCGCCCCTCGTGGAGGAGCTGGCTGAGGAGTACGACGGCAGGATCGACTTCGCGAAGCTGGACGTCGACGAGAATCCCACGACCGCCACCAACTACAGCATTCGCGCCATTCCCACGCTGCTGGTCTTCAACGGCGGCTCGCTCGTCGATCAGATCGTAGGCTTCCGCCCCAAGGCCGATCTGAAGAAGCGCCTGGACAGCCTCCTCTAGGGGGCACTGAGGCCAGGACACGCAGCCGAGGCGCGCTGTGGTCAAGGAATACGACATTGTCATCGTAGGTGCCGGGCCGGCCGGGCTGGCCGCCGCGCTGTATGCCGCGCGCGCCCGCCGCAGCACCGTGGTCCTGGAGCGGGGGGTAACCGGCGGGCAGATCGCCCTGGCTGACGTGGTGGAGAACTACCCGGGCTTACCCGAAGGCGTGAACGGTTTCGACCTGGCTCAGGCCATGCAGCGGCAGGCCGAGAAGTACGGCGCGGAAACGCAGTACGTTGAGGTCACCGGCCTGGAGCGTCAGGACCGCATGCATCTGGTGAAGACCTCGGAGGACGACTACCTGGCCAAGGCGGTCATCATCACCAGCGGCGCCGACTACAACCACCTTGACGTGCCGGGAGAGGCAGAGCTCACCGGCAAGGGCGTATCGTACTGTGCCACCTGCGACGCCGCCTTCTTCAGGGACCAGGTCTGCGCCGTCGTGGGCGGGGGCGATGTCGCCGTAGACGAAGGGCTCTACGTCACCCGCTACGCCTCCAAGGTCTACGTCATCCACCGTCGCGATGAGCTTCGGGCGACCAAGATCCTTGAGGAGAGGGCCTTCGCCAACCCCAAGATGGAGTTCGTCTGGAACACCGTGGTCACCGAGGTTCTGGGGCAGGATGAGGTGCAGGGTCTGCGCCTGAGGAACGTCAAGACGGGC
>CAZFGZ010000068.1:0-10168 GCA_964518585.1 uncultured Dehalococcoidia bacterium
GGTGGAGTGGTTCGACGCCAAGACCGTCATCCGGGCCATGGCCGAGGTGAGCCGCCTCCGCGACGACGTGAAGCTGTTCTTCCTGGGCACTGAGCACCCCGACTGGGTCACCGGCCTGCTCTTCGATCCCCCGCAGGACGCCATCGACCTGAGCAAGCAGCTCGGCATCTATGAGCGCTCGGTCTTCTTCAACGTAGGCTGGGTTCCCTACCACGAGATCGGCAACTTTCTCAGCGAAGCCGACATCGGCGTCTGCGCCGGCTTCGACAACATCGAGTCCCACTACTCCTTCCGGACGCGGGTGGTGGACCTCTTCTGGGCGGAGCTGCCCATCATCTGCACGCGCGGTGACGTCCTCGCCGAGCGGGTGGAGCGCGACCCTCTCGGCATTGCCGTTCCTCCGGGAGACGCCGAGGCGTTCGCCGCCGCCATCCTTCGCCTCGTGGACGATGACGATTTCTACCGGAGCTGCCGGCGGAACATGCCTGCCATCAAGGAGGAGATGAGCTGGGAGCGGGTTCTGGCGCCGCTGGTGGAGTTCTGCCGCAGCGGCCGGAGCATCGCCGCCCCAAAGCGCGAGCGCCTCCTGCCGCTCCTCCGACGTGCCGCCGGATACCTGGTCAACCACACCAGACAGCAGGTGACCGGCAAGGAATGATGAAGATCCTGGTGCTGAGCCGCGGCGTCGTCGGGCGGGACATGGCCAGCCCCGGCATTCGCTGCTATCACATCGCCCGTGTCCTCGCCGAGCAGCTCCCGGAGGCGCAGGTCACCCTGTCCGCCCCTAACGAGCCGGACATCCCTTCTCCCCACCCGCGCCTGCGCCTCGTTCGCTACCGCAGCCAGTGGGCCAGCCTTCTCCAGATGCTCCGCCACGACATCATCATCTCCCGCAACTTCCCGCCCCATGTCATCGCCCTCTTCCCCCGCAAGCGGCTCGCTCTGGACTTCTTCACCGCCTTCTTCATCGAGTGGATGGAGCTCTCCAAGCGGTTCCCGAACCTCCGGCAGCGCAGGCTCTGGATGGCTTCCAACCGCCACTACAGCGATTCCCAGCTCACCATGGCCGACTACCTGTTCTGCTCCAACGAGCAGCAGCGCGACCTCTGGGTAGGCGCCCTCAGCGCGCTGGGTCTGATCACACCCCGGACGTACGACCGGGACAGCACGCTCCGGCGCCTCATCGATGTGGTGCCCTACGGCGTCCAGCCCGGCCGTCCTGAGCACGCGCGGCAGGTCCTGAAGGGGGTTGTGCCGGGCATTCGCGAGACCGACAAGGTGCTCATCTGGAACGGGCTGCTGGTGGAGTGGTTCGACGCCAAGACCGTCATCCGGGCCATGGCCGAGGTGAGCCGTGTCCGCGACGACGTGAAGCTGTTCTTCCTGGGCACTGAGCACCCCGACTTCGTCACCAGCATAGAGGCTCAGCCGGTGCGCGAGGCCATCGACCTGAGCAAGCAGCTCGGCGTCTACGAGCGCTCCGTCTTCTTCAACGTGGACTGGGTTCCCTACCGGGAGATCGGCAACTTCCTCACGGAAGCAGACATCGGCGTCTGCGCCGGCTTCGACAACCTCGAGGCCCGCTACGCCTTCCGGACGCGCTTCGTGGACCTCTTCTGGGCGGAACTGCCCATCATCTGCACGCGCGGCGACGTCCTTGCCGAGCGGGTGGAGCGCGAACCTCTCGGCATTGCCGTTCCTCCGGGAGACGTCAAGGCATTCGCCGCCGCCATCCTTCGCCTCGTGGACGACGGCGATTTCTACCGCGGCTGCCGGCGGAACATGCCTGCGATCAAGGAGGAGATGAGCTGGGAGCGGGTTCTGGCGCCGCTGGTGGAGTTCTGCCGCGACGGCCGGAGCATCGCCGCCCCCAAGCGTCAGCGCCTCCTGCCGCTCCTTTGCCGCTCCGCCGCCTACCTGGTCGAGAAGACGCTCGCTCGATAGACACGCCGGCCCCTTCCCCTGGAGGCGCCGCCGCCTGGTGCCGAGAAATATGCGAGAGGCGAATCAGCACAAGTGAAGCGGCGCAGGGGGAGATCGCCGTTTGACAGTTTCGAAGCTGTGTTCTAGTCTATTGCTTGGCAAACGCTAAGCTTTGTGAACCAGTGGCTAGACCAAGCAGAAGGGAAGCGGTGACCACCGCACCTGGATCCTCCCCTCGGGCGCCGGGCGCGAAGGGTGTGCGCAGGGTACGCCGCGGCCCCCTGACCCGCAAGCAGATCCTGGACGCCTCCCTGCACCTGTTCTCGCAGAGGGGATTCGCCCGCACCAGCGTTCGCGACATCGCCCAGGCCGCCGGCATCACCGACGCTGCGATCTACTACCACTTCGCCTCCAAGCGGAACCTCTTCGAGGCGCTCTTCGAGGAGCGCGGCATCACGCCGGCCATCGCCGGGCTGGAGCAGGCCTCCGTTGCCGATGCTGTCGATGCTGGCCCCCCGCTCGAGATCTTCACGGAGATCTCCCTCCGCGGCCTCGATATCATGGAACGCAACCGGGACTTCCTGAGGGTGGCGTTCACGGGTGCCATGGGGCAGGACCGCATGGCCACCGAGGAGTATCGGCGCATAGTGGGCCGCTGGGCCAGGGCAGAGGCGCGCATCCTCCGCCAGTACGTGGACAAGGGTCAGCTACGGCCCATGGACGTGGATGCGGCGGCGCGCCAGTTGGTCCTGCTGGTCATCAGTACGTTCTTGGACGATGTCATGTCCACCCGCAGCGGTGGCGGCCGCGACGGCGCCTCCGAGTCCCTTGCTGCGGCGGTGCGGCAGAGGGTCCGATACTTGTTGGAGGGGCTTCAGGCGTGAAAACCGGGCTGCCCAGGAGGTGCCACCACGGCGGGCGCTAAGTCGGAAAGCGGGTCGAAGGGAAGGGAGACGACCCGCTTCGCGCATCCGAGCGAGGAGGAGTTCGCCCGCATCCTCGACTTCTACGGCGTGACCTGGGAGTACGAGCCCCACTCCTTCCCCCTCCGCTACGAGGACGGCCAGGTGGTGGAGGCCTTCACCCCCGACTTCTTTCTCCCCGACCTCGACCTCTACATCGAGCTGACCACCCTCAAGCAGGCCCTGGTCACCGACAAGCACCGCAAGGTCCGCCTGCTGCGCGAGCGCTACCCCCGCGTGCGCGTCAAGCTCCTCCACAAGCGCGACTACCTGCGTCTGCTGGCCAAGTACGGCTTCGGCCCCCTCTCCGAATGGGAGGCGGAGGGCATCCACGACGTGCTCATCAGCGCCTCGGAGTTGGAGCGCCGGGTCGCCGAGCTGGGCGCCCAAGTCTCCAGGGACTACGCCGGCAAGGAACCCCTCCTGGTGGGCGTCCTGCGAGGCGTCACCTGCTTCATGGCCGACCTCATGCGCCAGCTCTCTCTCCCGCTGGCCATCGACTTCATGTCCATCTCCTCCTACGAGGGCGACCGCAGCGGCGCCGTCCGCATCCTCAAGGACCTCGACGAGGATGTCGAGGGGCGCGACGTCCTCGTCGTCGAGGATATCGTGGACACCGGCATGACCCTGAACCACCTTCTCCAGTATCTGTCGGCGCGGCGGCCCGCCGCCGTGCGCGTCTGCACTCTCCTCGACAAACGCGTGCGCCGCCTGGTGGACGTGCCTCTTGACTACGTGGGGTTCGAGGTGCCGGACGAGTTCGTGGTGGGATATGGCCTGGACTTCCGGCAGAAGTTCCGCAACCTGCCCTTCATAGCCACCCTGCGTCCCGAATGGCTGGAGTCCGAGCCTGGCCAGCGGCCCTCTCGACCTAAGGCAAGAAAGAAAACGCGCTCCGAGTAACCTCGGGCCGCTTCCTCGGCTTCAACCTCGCCCGGCCTTCCCTCTGGCTTCCAGGTTCCCCCTTCCGCCTTTGGTTCCCCCGGGTTCGTCGGCTGAGGATTGAGTCCTCCGCCACTCGGAGCCCATCTAGACTACCACCACCTTGGGAGTTTGTCAAGATGGGTACATCCTGTGCCTTATAGAAGTTTCCCGGGGCACGGCCCGCCGTTATCGACAACTATCTATGGATATTATGGGAAGCAGAGGCGCTGTCGATAGCTCCCCGCTTGTCGCGCCCCCTTCCTCGGGCTAGACTGGCGCGGGAGCGTTCTCTCCACCCGTGAGGGCTTCGACGGAGCGTCACGCCTGCAGCAAATGCTTCAGAAAACTCGAATCATCAAGCCGGACGGCCGTTACCTGGTCTTCTACTCGTTCGACCATCCGCCCCCGGCCCTCGCCGCCCCGGAGGGCGGGCCGAGTCGTCCCCTCGGCAGCCTGGAGCTGCGCTGGGACCGTCTGGTAGACGAGTGGGTGATCGTGGCCAGCGAGCGCCAGGAACGCACCTTCCTGCCGCCTTCGCAGTATTGCCCCTTCTGCCCGACCCGTGACCCCTCCTTCGCCACTGAGGTGCCCGCCCCTCACTACGAAATCGTCGCCCTGGAAAACCGCTTCCCCAGCTTCCGCCCCGATGCCCCCGAGCCCGCACGCGCCCCCAGCGAGCTGCAGAGCAGCGCCGCCGCCCGCGGCGTCTGCGAGGTCATCCTCTACTCGCCCGAACACGACGCTTCCCTCTGCGGCCTGCCCCACGCCCAGGTGCGCCATCTCCTGGATGTCTGGGCCGACCGATATGAGGAGCTGGGTGCCCGCGACGACGTCCACTACGTGTACATCTTCGAGAACCGCGGCGAGGAGATCGGCGTGACCCTCACCCATCCCCACGGGCAGATCTACGCCTTCCCCTACCTGCCTCCCCGCATCCAGCGCAAGTTGACCGCTGAGGCTGCCCACCATCAGCGAACAGGCCGCTGCCTTCACTGCGACCGCCTCGCCGACGAGCTGGCCGACGGCCGCCGCCTCGTGGCCCAGCGCGGCGATATCGCCGCCTTCGTGCCCTTCGCCGCCCGCTTCCCGTACGAGGTGCACATCCTCGGCCGAGAACACCGTCCCTCCCTGGCGGCTCTGCCCCACGACGAGCGGGAGGCCCTGGCCGCCCTTCTGAGGACGGTTCTCCAGAAGTACGACAACCTCTGGAGCCTCCCCATGCCCTACATGCTGGCCGTGCACCAGGCGCCCACTGACGGCGTCGATAGACCGGGCTGCCACCTGCACATCGAGCTGATGCCCCTCTATCGCAGCCGGGGCAAGCTGAAGTACCTGGCCGGCTGCGAGACCGGCGCCGGCACCTTCATCAACGACACCCTCCCCGAGGAGAAGGCGGAGGAGCTCCGGTGGGCGGAGCCCCGGACCTAGCTACCACAGCCGACCCCGAGCGGGTCGAACGGCTGCTCTCGGCCTTCCGCGAGCGCTTCGGCAGGCCCGGCGAAGGGCTCTCCGAGGCCCCGGGACGGGTCAACCTCATCGGCGAGCACCTGGACTACAACGACGGCTCGGTGCTCCCCGTGGCCATCGATCGGACCATCCTGCTGGCCTTCGCCCGCCGGACCGACCGGCAGGTTCGCCTGCACTCCCTCGACTTCGACCAGGACAGCGCTTTCTCCCTCGCTGCGGTCGAGCGCGACGCCAGGCGGCCCTGGAGCAACTACCTGCGCGCTGTCGCCTGGGCCCTGCAATCGGCGGGCTACCGGCTGGGCGGTCTCGACATCTGTATCCAGGGAGACATCCCCATCGGGGCAGGCCTGGCCTCCTCGGGTGCGCTCGAGGTTGCGGCCGTCGGCGCGTTTGTTGCTGCCGGCGACCTGGCTCTGGAGCCTCGCGAGGCGGCCCTCCTCGGCCAGCGGGCCGAAAACGAGTTCGTAGGCGTCAACTGCGGCATCATGGATCAGCTTGCCGCCGCTCTGAGCCTCCCCGACCACGCTCTCTACATCGATTGCCGGACCCTCGACTCTCGGCCCGTGCCGCTGCCGCTGGAGGCCCAGGGCCTGCGCCTCGTCGTGGCCGATACGGGGGCCCGCCGCGAGCTGCTGGCCTCCGAGTACAACCGACGGCGTCAGGAGTGCGCCCAGGCCCTGGCCCTGCTCCAGGAGTGGCTCCCCGGCCGATCCATCAGGGCACTACGTGACATAACCGCCGACGACCTCGCGGTCTGCGGCGGGCGCCTGCCCCCACTTCTGCGCCGCCGGGCGCGCCACGTGGTCGAGGAGCAGGCCCGTGTTGAGCGGGCGGTCGCCGCCCTCGCCGCCGGCGACCTGGCGGTGCTGGGGCAACTCCTCAGCGCCTCCCACCGTAGCCTGCGCGATGACTACGAGGTGAGCAGCCCCGAGCTGGACCTGATGGTGGACCTAGCGGGCGGGCTCGATGGCTTCCTCGGCGGACGGCTCACCGGCGCGGGCTTCGGCGGCTGCACGGTGAACCACGTGCGGGCCGAAGCCCTGGACCGCTTCCGCGAACGCGTGATCGAGCCCTACGCTCGCTCCACAGGGCTACCCGCCCGCATGTACGTCACCAGAGCGAGCGGAGGGCTCAGAACGTGGCGCCTGGCCTGAAGGAAGCGAGGCCCCCACGCACCCGGGGGCCTCGACTCGTCGCGGGCAATGCCGCCGGCACTAGGGCTCGGCTGGCCCCGTTTCCTCCGACTCCTCGCCGGCGGAGTTGTTCGTCGCCAGCTTGTTCCGCCCCCAGCGCTTCAGGTCGAAGGAGTGGGAGTCCCGGAGCTGGCCCCGAGCCACCTTCTGCAGGGCCGTCTTCGGCAGGGGGGTGTCCGTCAGGATGATCTCGCTGACGCGCTTGAACGGAGCGAGGTCGGCGGCGAACTGCTCCATTTCGCTGGCCAGGAGGGTGCGGACGCTGCTCTCGTCGAGGGGCATGTTCTCCGCCTCACAGCGCGCCCTCGTGGCTTCGAGGTTGGGGTAAATAACGGCTCCCACCACGGTCTTGTTGCGCATCTGGCGCGGCACCACGCAGATATCCTCGATGAGAGCGCTCTCGATCAGCCTCTCCTCCAGTTCGTCAGGAACGACCTTCTCGCCCGAGTCTAGGACGATCACGTACTTGCTGCGGCCGGTGATCCAGATGTTGCCTTCCTCGTCGATGCGGCCCAGGTCGCCGCTGCGGAACCACTCGCCTACCCTGGCCTCCCGGGTGGCCTCCTCGGCGTTCCAGTAGCCGGGGCTCACATTGGGCCCGCGTATCACCAGTTCGCCCTCGCCGTGCAGGTGAACGTAAATCTCCTTCTCCGGCACATCGATAAGCTTCACCTCCACCTCGGGGACAGGCGCGCCCACCGAGCCTACCTGCTGCTCGTAGTAGTTGGTGAAGCGGAACTTGTAGGGGGACCAGCGCTGCGCTGCCGCCACCGGCGCTGCTTCCGTGAGGCCCCAGCCCTGGAGCAGCGGGAGCCCCAGACGGAAATACTTCAGGGCCAGCTCTGGGCTCAGTGCAGCCCCGCCGCTGAGCATGAGGCGCAGCTTGCCCCCGAGCTGCCGGTGGATCTGCGCGAAGAGCTGCCGGCCTATGTTCACCCTGGTGCTGTCCTTGACCCTCTTGGCTATGCGGAGCGACCGTTCGAACTCCTTCTTGCGTCCCTCTGCCTCCGCCCGCCCTTCGATGGCGCGATACATCACCTCGTACAGGGCGGGCACCCCCAGGAACAGGGTGGGCCTGACCTCGGCCAGGCGCTCCCGCACACGCAGGAGGTCGTTCTCGAAGACCACCTCGGCGCCCAGGGCCACCAGCGCCAGCACAGCGGCGGTGAAGAGATAGGCGTGGTGCAGGGGGAGCACCAGGAGCAAGCGGTCGCGCTCCCCCAGAGCCAGGGTACGCCGTATCTGGTCGACGTTTGACATAAAGTTGCGATGCGTCAGCATGACCCCCTTCATGCCCCCCGTGGTTCCGGAGGTGAACACGATGGAAGCCAGGTCATCGGGCGCGACACGGGTCTCCGCAAGGGCGCGGCGGCTCTCCTCGGTGGCGGCGGCGGCAACGTCCTGGAATGGAATCAGGTCAGCGTGCGCCCGTCGCAGGAGGCCCGCCGGTACGCCCGGCTTCGCCTCTACCTCATCGCCCACCCCGATGACCTTCACCACTCCCGGGATGTCCTCGCGGATCTTGCTCAGGACCCTGGCGGAGGCGACGATGAAGCGCGCCCCGCAGCGCTGCACCATCTCATCGATTTCCGGGCGCTTGAGTTCTGTGTACAGAGGCACCCCCACGCCGCCGGCGATGGACTGCCCGTGGTACGCAATGACCCACTCGAAGCCGTTCTCGCAGATGATCGCCACGCGGTCTCCCTGGCGCAGTCCCAGGGCGATGAGGCCCGCACCGAAATCCATAGCCTGGCGGCGCAGCTCGGTGAAGGTGAGCCTGCGAAACTCGTTCCCCACCTTCATCCGGTAGGCCACCCGTGGCCCGAAGCGGGAGCAGCACTCGTTTACCACGTCTGGGATGGTGATGGGAGTCCCGGCAGCGGCGACCGCAGGCTCCTCGGTGGTCTCGCCCCTGGACGGAAACCTGATGGGCAGTATCACTCGTTCCCCCTTGTGGCCGATCGCGCCTACGCGGTCACAACTTGCAGCTTGCCCCTGAGCCGGCTCAGCTCAACGGAACCACTGTAAACGAGCAGCGTGGAAACCCACCCAGCCGCCTCGCCTGACCGAATACCCAGAAGCCCTGCCTCGTCGGCTGCACCGGAGCGCGTCCTCTGAGGCATGGCCTCCACCCCCCAGTATACCGGTTTTCGGCGGCATCTGTGAAATCCGCTTCGTGGATCGCAGGCCCCGGCGGGTCCTCGCAGTGCGCCGATAGACTCCCGTCGGCGGGGGCGACGCGCAACCCGGCCGGGCCGGGGCAGGCCCCTCTTCGCGCCCCGCTACGGCTCGTCCTCGTCCAGGAGGCGGTGGTGGTCATGCTGGCGCAGCTTCGCGAGGGCCTGGGCCTGGATCTGGCGCGCCCGCTCTCGCGTGACCCCCAGCTCCCTTCCCACCACGTCCAGCGTCCGAGACCTGCCGTCCACGATGCCGAAGCGCAGCTCCAGCACCTTGCGCTCCCTGGGCGTGAGGATGGCCAGGGCGTTGCGTACCCCCGCCCTCGTCAGCTCCCGGGTCGCCTCCTCCTCGGGTGATGGTGTGAGCAGATCCTCCAGGACGCTTCCCAGGGTGCCCTCGTCGTCCTCGCCCACAGGCGTCTCCAGAGACACCACCGACTGGCGAAGGGCCCGAGCGGCCTCACGCACCTTCTCCTGGCTCACTCCCATAGAGCGGGCCAGCTCCGTCACCTTCGGCTCCCGCCCAAACTGCTGGAAGAGTCGCTCCCGGGCGTGCGCATACTTGGAGATGAGCTCGGTGATGTGTATGGGGAGGCGAATGGTCCGCGCCTTGTCGGCGACGGCGCGCCCCACCGCCTGCCGGATCCACCAGGTAGCGTATGTGCTGAAACGGAAGCCTCGTCGATACTCGAACTTCTCTACCGCCCGCATCAGGCCGGAGTTTCCCTCCTGGATGAGGTCCATCAGCGGCATGCCGCGCCCGCCGTGCTTCTTCGCCACGCTGACCACCAGCCGAAGGTTGGCGTTCACCATCAGCTCCTCAGCCTTGCGGGCCCCCTGACGGGCCGCTCGAACGTGCCGGGCCAGCGAGGGCAGCCTTTCGGCTAGCCGTCGAGTTTGCGGGCCGACGCCTCTGGCGATGAGCCTGGCTGCGCCCTCTACCTCGGCCAGCGCCCCCTCCGGGAACACCCGGCAGCCCACCGAGAGGTTGATGAGAACGGTCCGCACCTGGCCCACGTTGTTGCTGGAGCGCCGGGCGACCCGCCGCTCCAGCCGCTCGTCTATCGCCCCCTGGATGGCTTCCTGGAGGAGCGGGCTGCGGAGCTGCTCGGCCAGGGGCGATTCGGCAGGGAACCCCCTGAGGGCCCTGGCCTCGCAGATGAGGCTCAGGCCCAAGAGCATCTCCTTGATGAGCAGGTAGGTAAGCTCAGCCGCGTCGGGAGGCGTTCCGTGCTCCTCCGTCCAGGCGTGGCTGAGCTGATCGAGGACCCGCCCGTTCTCGACCTGCTTGAACAGCTCTATCTCCTGCTGCGGAGTGAGCAGTTTGAACGTGGCGATCTCGTTCAGATAGAGTTCGACCGCGTCCGGAGCCTCCTCCGGTCGCACCGCATCCCGCATGGGCTTCACTTTCCTGATGCCGACGCTCCGCGCCCTCGCTGAAGGTGTGCCCCGCCTGCTAGGGGATCTGTCGCTGGTGATCTGCCGAAGCCGGCCGGCGCGGCTATCGAGTCAGCGCGCGCGA